>JAGCPJ010000029.1 GCA_017965765.1 Bacteroidales bacterium | reverse complement strand
AGGCCAAGCAGATAGAGGCAGCAATAGTCGAGGTCGTTCTTGGTGAGGTTGGGATAGGCTTTGGCTAACCTGACGGTGAACAGATTGAAATGGCGGTCGGCGGCATCGCGCAACGCCGTCACCTGTTCCTTGCTTAAGGCGGCGTCCTTATAAAGTTTGCAGTCCATCTGCGCCTTGAACTGTCCTTCATGCACTCGCTCCATGATGAGACGGCAGATGGGTTCATCGGCGAACGATTCAGCCTGTTGGGGCTTCGCGTTCACCTCCTCTTGCCGTTTGATTTGGTCCTTTAGCTCCCTCACTTCCTGGTTGCTCTTTTTCAATCGACCCGACATCGACGCTTTCTCCAAACGGTGCGCTTCCCTTTCGGCTTTCATCTTGCGCCTGTGGAGCAGCCAAGCCGTAAGAGCGGCCAGCACCGCAAGGACGCCTGTCGCCACGATCATCCTGTTTCTTCTGACACGGGCTTTCCCCTGCCTTTCGGCATCTGCCCGTTCCTGTTCCCATTGCAGATGCTGTTGAAATATGTCATTGAGCTTTGAAACCCGCGCTTGCGATTCGACTTCCTTTGAGGCATCTTTAACAAGAAGTCGGGCATATTGCTCGGTTTTCAGCGTATCGGCTTCGCTTATGGCGATGTCTCGCAAAAAACCTGCTGCTATTTCCGCTTTGTCGGGACTGTTTTCAAGCACAGGCTCCAGATAGACCTTTGCGGAATCATATTGCCCCATGTCATGATAGATGGCGCCAATGGTCAGGAATCTGATCAGCCTTTCCCTTTCTCCTACGGACAGCGTCGCCATCCTTTTTAGGCTATCCAACGAATTCATTGTATCATGGTGGATGCTGTACTCATGGTACGCCATCGAGGAAATCAAATCCCTATAAACCAAGCTGTTTCTTCCTGTCATGGCTTTCATAGCCGCCTCATAATAAAAGGCCGCACTGTCCGCTTCTTTCAACATGTCGTAATGAGTTCCAATACGATACAAGACATTGGCGCGGTTGGTCGGTGAAAGAGGCTCGATCGCGTCATAATGTAAGGCCTGCTTGCTACAGATGATGACAGATCCCGGCATGTATTGGTCGGAAAACAAATCCACAAGACGGTTGTAGGTCAAAACCATGAAACGTGCCTTCGTGCCCAACAGTTCGTTCTCGTGATAATGGCTCTCCATCGTCCGCAAGGCACAGAGATATTCCCCACACGCCTCAACCACGCTGTCCTTTTCAGCACACCCCACACCATTAATATAATGTGCCCGTGCCGCCAAAAAACCGTCATCAATGGAATCAAAATACCCCACCGCCTTCAGCAGATCCTTTCGGTTGCTCTGCCTATAATAATTCTTATACAGCAGCTCCGAAATCAGCACCTGGCAGTAATGCCCGTTAAACTCATCCAGACTATCTGCTGCCGCACTTGAAGCAAACTCCTGAAGCATCGCAAAAGCACTATCTGGCTGCCGCCACATCAAACTGTCGATGGCAGATAAAGATGGAGACGCCACGGGTGTATCCATTCGGGAAGGGGAACAGGCGGCCAAAACAAAGCCAAATATCAAAATTATTAGTTTTACTCTCATCACGGAGTCTTTATTTGTCCTATAACGCATTGTAAGTTCAAAAAGTATTACTATTTCAGAAAATTACTATATTTGCATTTCTATGCCATGAAAAAGCTCTACCAACTCATATTGAAATCCTTCCTCGGCAGCTTTGTCTTCACGTTCTTCATCGTGATCTTCGTGCTGCTGATGCAGTTCTTATGGGTTTACGTGGACGATTTGGTGGGCAAAGGACTGTCGTTCAAAATCCTTATGGAGCTTTTCTTTCACGCCTCCCTCACCTTTGTCCCGATGGCCCTCCCCTTGGCCATCCTCTTGGCATCCATCATGAGTTTCGGCGATCTGGGTGAACATTACGAGCTGGTAGCCATGAAGGCTTCCGGTATCTCCATGTGGAAAGTCATGCGTCCTCTGGTCATCTTCTCAGTGCTGCTCAGCGGCTTGGCCTTTGTGTTCTCCAACAGCATCAACCCCGTGGCCACCCTGAAGTTCAAGACGCTACTCTTCGACGTCAGAAAACAGAAACTGGCCTTCGACATCAAAGAAGGCATTTTTTACAAGGACATTGAGAATTACATCATCTATGTCGATAAAAAAGGGAAAGACGGCAGCACCATCTATGGGGTCAAGATCTACGACCACACCGACCGCGAAGGCAACAACCGTATCATGGTGGCTGACTCGGGTGTCATGTCGCTGAGCCCCAACCAACGAACCATCATCTTCACTTTATATAACGGCCACAACTACACGGAGGACAACTCCGACAAACAGACGTTCAAGTTCAACCGGCCATTCGAACGCATGTCGTTCCGGGAGGAACAGATCAAATTCAGCCTCGAGAGCTTCGACCTCACCCGATCCAACGGCGAGATGTACAAGTCCTACCAGGCCATGATGAACACACGTCAGCTGAGCACGGCCATGGATTCGCTGCAGCGTAAGCTGGATGAAAAAGAGTCGTCTTACGGAAAGAAGCTGATGCAACGACTCAGCAATTACAACAACCGAACCGACCAAGAACCCGATTCCGTGTATTCCTTGCAATGGCCCCTTGCCGACCATCTCGATGCCGGAAACCGTACCGCCGTGCTTGAGATGGCTTTCGGAAGTGCCAGAAACACCAAGGAAAACATCTCATTCCAGAAGCAAGAAGTGGGTTCGCAACACCTCAACATCAAGAAACACAAGAAAGAATTCCATAAAAAGTTCACGCTGAGTTTTGCCTGCCTCATCTTTTTCTTCATCGGAGCCCCCTTGGGCACCATCATCAGAAAGGGCGGACTGGGACTGCCCGTGGTGGTGTCGGTCTTGTTTTTTGTCATCTATTACATCATCTCCACCGTGGCCGAACGCATGGCGGAATTTGGCAATCTCAACATGTTCCTGGGCGTCTGGCTCTCTTCGTTGCTGATCTTCCCCGTTGGATTGTTCCTGACCTTCAAGGCCACCAGCGATTCCTCACTGCTTGATGGCGACAGTTGGAAAAAGATGCTGCGAAACTTGTTCTCTAGAAAAGCGAAACACCATGAAAATACTACTGCTTTGTAACAAACCGCCCTATCCCGCCATCGAAGGCGGTCCCATGGCCATGAACAGCATTGTCATGGGCCTTTTGGAGGCTGGTCACCAAGTCAAGATACTGGCGGTCAACAGTCCGAAATACAATGTCTCCCCCGACGACATCCCGGAAGACTACAAAAAGAGGACGGGCATCGAACTCATCGACGTGGACCTCCGAGTGAAGCCCATGAAAGCTTTCAAGAACTTGTTTTCCAAAAAATCCTATCATGTGGAACGGTTCATCTCGAAGGATTTCACCAACCGACTCATCGAAGTACTCCAAAAAGACACCTACGACGTCGTGCAACTGGAGACCCTTTTCATGACCCCGTACATCGAGACCATCCGCGAGCGCTCCAAGGCCTTGATCGTGCTCCGGGCACACAACGTGGAGCATCTCATTTGGGAACGCATCGCCAACGGCACCCGGTTCTTCATCAAAAGAGCTTTCATCAAACACCTGGCAAGGACCTTGAAGAATTATGAGCTCTCGGCCATCAGCCAGGTGGACGGCATCGCTGCCATCACCAGGAAAGATGCCGCCTTCTTCAGGAAATACAGCGCCACAACCACCATCGACATCCCCTACGGTGTTTATCCCGAAGAGTTCCACCCCAACTACGACATTGAAGAAAAGCCCAAGTTCTATCATATCGGATCCATGAACTGGATGCCCAACGTGGAGGGTATCCGATGGTTCATCGACGACTGTCTGGAGGCGGTGACGGCCAAAGTGCCTGACTTCGTCTTCCACCTGGCAGGACGCAACATGCCGGACTGGTTGAAAAACAATGACAACAAGCATCTTGACGTCATCGGGGAAGTCGCCGACGCCAAAGAGTTCGTCGCCAACCATGATGTAGCCATTGTGCCCTTGCTCTCCGGCAGCGGCATCCGCATCAAAATCATCGAGTCGATGGCCCTAGGCAAGACCGTCATCACTACGATGGTCGGTGCCGAAGGCATCCTTTATGACGAAGCGGTCAATATCATCATCGCCGAAAACAAAGCACAGATGGCGGAAGCCATACGGCGTATCGACGAAAATCCGGCCTTGGCCGTAGAGATCGGGAAAGCCGCCAGGAGACTGGTCGAAGAGGTTTACGACAACCGCAAGATCACCGAGCGACTCCTGCTGTTCTATAACCAAATCAAGCCCTCCTCAAAAATCACTTTCGTTTGACCATGAAGATTTTTGTACTCCTTCCCCGCATCCCTTATCCGCTCGAAAAAGGCGACAAGCTCAGGGCCTACCATCAGGTCAAGCAGCTGTCGAAACAAAACGATATCGTGTTGTGCGCCTTAACCGACAAGAGCATTGACGAGCAAAAAGCCTTCCAGTCCCTCCAGCCCTTCTGCAGTTCCATCACCTTCATCAAGACCAACAAGCTTCAGATTCTCGTCGGATTGATCAGAGCCTTCTTCAAAGGATGGCCCATGCAATGCGGCTATTTCTACAACCGCAAGGCCGCCAAGAAGATTGATGCACTCATTGAAAAACACCAACCGGACATGCTGTTCGGGCAATTGGTACGCGTGGCAGAATACATCAGACACAAGAATATCCCAAAAGCAATTGATTATCAGGATGTTTTCTCATACGGCATCAAACGTCGCCGCGACATCGCCTCATGGATTGCCAAGCCCGTCTTCAACATGGAATACCGACGCCTCTGCCGCTATGAGGCTGCAGTTTTCGATGACTTTGACGTAAAATCCATCATCAGCGAGCCCGACCGAGCGCTGATCCCCCATCCCAAGAATAACGAAATCCTCATCATCCCCAACGGCGTGGACCATGCATTCTTCAAGCCTAGGGAGGAGGAAAAGCGATATGACATCGTCTTTACCGGCAATATGAGTTATGCGCCTAACGTGAATGCCGTGGAATACCTCGCCAATGAGATCCTCCCCATCGTTTGGAAGAGCTTGCCTGAGGCCAAGATGTACATCGCTGGGGCCAACCCCGACCCGAAAGTGAAGAAAGCCGCTTCGGATCGTATCATCGTAAGCGGATGGCTCGATGACATCCGAGACGCTTACGCCCAAAGCCGAGTCTTCATCGCTCCCATGCGCATCGGCACTGGGCTGCAGAACAAGCTGTTGGAAGCCATGTCCATGCGACTGCCTGCCATCACCACCCCACTGGCCAACGCCTCACTCGGGGCCAAACCCAACGAGGAAATCCTGATTGGCAACAACGCCGAAGAACTGGCACAACATATCATCACCCTGTTGACCGATACTGAAAAATCGGCCCAAATCGCTCAAGCCGGCTTCGATTTCACCAATCGGGTTTACGATTGGGGAACATCCACAGCAATCCTCGAACAAGCCATGGCAAAAACCTTGAACGGCGAATTTTACGAATTAAACGAATCTTGAAATATGGCAAACCCTGACGACAAAAAAATCATCTTCTCGATGGTAGGCGTGAGCAAAATCATCCCGCCTTCAAGACAAATTTTAAAAGACATCTACCTCTCCTTCTTCTATGGTGCCAAGATCGGCATCATCGGATTGAACGGTGCAGGTAAATCCACCTTGTTGCGCATCATTGCCGGCAAGGAGAAATCCTATAATGGCGAGGTGGTCTTCTCACCAGGTTATTCCGTCGGCATGCTCGACCAGGAGCCGCAACTTGATGACAACAAGACCGTCCGCCAAGTGGTGGAGGAAGGCGTACAGGAAATTGTGGATATCCTCAAGGAATACGAGGAGATCAACAACCAATTTGCCGAGCCCGACGCCGACTTCGACAAACTCATCGCCCGTCAAGGAGAGCTGACCGAGCTCATCGAACAACATGACGCTTGGGAACTCGACAGCAAACTGGAACGCGCCATGGACGCCCTCAACTGTCCCGAAGGCGATACCCCCGTGAAAAACCTCTCTGGGGGTGAACGTCGTCGCGTAGCCCTCTGTCGCCTGCTTCTCCAAGAGCCCGATATCCTGCTCCTTGACGAGCCCACCAACCACCTCGATGCCGAGAGCATCCAATGGCTGGAGAGCCACCTGCAGCAATACAAAGGCACCGTCATCGCCGTCACCCACGACCGTTACTTCCTCGACCACGTGGCCGGCTGGATCCTTGAACTCGACCGTGGCGAAGGCATCCCGTGGAAAGGCAACTATTCCTCGTGGCTCGACCAAAAGACCGCCCGACTCGCCATGGAAGAAAAGACCGAAAGCAAACGCCGCAAGACGTTGGAACGTGAGCTGGAATGGGTACGCATGGCACCTAAGGCAAGACATGCCAAAGGGAAAGCCCGTCTGGAATCCTACGAGAAGATGCTCAACGAGGACGTGAAAGAGAAAGAAGAGAAATTGGAGATCTACATCCCCAATGGCGACCGACTTGGTGCCAAAGTCATTGAAGCCCATGACGTCACCAAGGCATACGGCGACAAGCTCCTCTTTGAAAACTTGAACTTCAGCCTGCCCCAAGGCGGCATCGTGGGCGTCATCGGTCCCAACGGCGCCGGAAAGACGACCTTGTTCCGCCTCATCATGGGCTTGGAGCAACCCGACTCGGGCACCTTTGAAGTCGGAGAGACCGTCAAGATCGGCTATGTCGATCAGCAACACGCCGACATCGACCCCGAAAAGACCGTCTGGGAAGTCATCAGCGGAGGCAACGAGCTCATCCAGCTGGGCAAGCGAAGCATGAACTCGCGCGCCTACGTGTCGCGTTTCAACTTCGGCGGCAACGACCAGCAAAAGAAAGCCGGGGTGCTCTCCGGCGGTGAACGCAACCGCATGCACCTCGCACTCACCTTGAAACAGGAAGCCAACGTGCTGCTCTTGGACGAACCCACCAACGACATCGATGTGAACACGCTCCGCGCCTTGGAGGAAGGCTTGGAGAACTTCGCGGGCTGCGCCGTCATCATCAGCCACGACCGGTGGTTCCTCGACCGTGTAGCCACCCACATCCTGGCTTTTGAAGGCAACTCCCAGGTGTATTTCTTCGAAGGCAGCTACTCCGAATACGAGGAGAACAAGCAGAAACGCCTAGGCAACGTGGAACCTAAACGTTTCAGATACAAAAAATTAAAAGAATAATTTTGAAATACCATTTTTATTACTAATTTTACACTTTCAACATCAACTAAACTATTATTCACTAAAAATCTTTAACAATGGAAGCGAACAGAATTTACAAAAACGTGATGATTTTGGGCATCGCCGGCGCTGTCGGAGCTCTTTTCAACATCTTAGTCGGTTGGATTGGTGACATTTGCGATCTGGCTGTTGTCGCAGGTTTCATGGGCATGTACCTCAGACTCCAAGACCTGGCTGAAAAGTCAGATGCTGAGGATGCCGCCGCTTTGAAGAAACTTCAATTGGGCGCACTGCTCTACATTGTTGGTCTCGGCGCCAGAATGATCCCGGTCATCGGTTGGATCTTCGGCCCCATCGTCGTCGTGGTCGCCTTCGTGTTCATGCTGTTGGGCTACATGGCGCTGAAGAAATCAATGACTTTCCCCTACAAGGATGCCATGGGCCTGCCTTTCATCGCAGCCATCCTCGGTATCGTCGGCGGCATCTTCAAGATTATCCCCGTGGTTGGCACCACCATCGGCAACATCCTGTTGATTGCCACCTTCGTTCTCTTGCTGGTCGGCTGGAAGAAAGTTACCGAAGTTCACGAATAATCACGCTTTGACACAATAAAAAAAGGACGGCTAGCCGTCCTTTTTTTATTGCCCTTGCGCCTTCAGGAACCGGTTCATCACCGAATCCATGATCCTTTCCAGCTCCACCAGATGATAGGAATAGTAGTTCATGTTTTCCTGGAAAATGGAATCCGTGATGCCATAATGCGCAAACAGCTGCTCATAATAGGTGTTTTGCAACATGCCTGTCACCTTGCCCTCCGATTTCATCTGGTTCAGCTCGGCCTCAATCAAGTAAGTGTCGGAAAGCACGTCCACCATCTGCTGTTCGGTAAGCAAGACTGTCGGGGGCTTCACTTTTTGCTTCTCTCCGCAACCGGACAAAAGCAGCACAAGCAAGAAAACGAAAAGGCAACACTTTTTCATCTTGCTATCAGTTGCCCACTTCCGACATGAATTTGATACGCATCAGGCGGACCTCTTCCTCGCTGTATTCATCCTCACCGAGTTCCCTAAGCGCCTGCTGCACATCATCCGACTCTGCCTCATGGAAATAATCCAGGATGTCCTCCTGATGGTAGATGTCGATGTTATCCTCAATATAATAGTTCAAATCAAGACGGGTACCCGAAGAAACGATGCTTTCGATCTCCGACAGCAGTTCGTCGAAACTCAGTCCCTTGCCGTAAGCAATGTCTTCCAGAGGAATACGTTTGTCGATATTTTGAATAATGTTGATCTTCAAGGCCGACTTGTTGACCACCGACTTCACGACCATGTCGTTGGGACGGGTGATCTCGTTTTCCTCCACATACTCTTTGATGAGCTTGATGAACGGCTCGCCAAATTTCTCCGCCTTACCAGCGCCCACGCCGGCAATCTGGGTCATCTCTTCCTTGGTGATGGGGTATTGGATGGCCATATCCTCCAAGGACGGATCCTGGAAGATCACGAATGGCGGCAGGTTGTTCTGCTTGGCTATGGTCTTGCGAAGGTCCTTCAGCATGGTGAACAAGGTGCGGTCCGTACCACTATCCTTGCTCATGCCCATTGCCATGGCTTCGGTATCATCGTCATCAGTACTGTCATAGTCATGGTCCTTGACCAACATGATGGTATAAGGCTTCTTGATGAAATCCTTGCCCTCCTTGGTCAGTTTCAGGATGCCATAGTTCTCGATATCCTTGCTCAACAACTTATGCACCAAGGCTTGACGGATAATCGCCGTCCAATACTTCTCGTCGTGTTCACCGCCTGCGCCGAAGAATTCATTGTTCTCCTGCTTGGCCGCCTTGATGTCACCCGTCAGCTTGCCGACGAGCAGTTCGACGATGTGTTTGGTCTTGAAGAGTTGCTTGGTTTCCGACACGGCTTCGAGGATCATCTTCATATCCTCGGTTCCGTCGAATTTCTCTTTGGGATAGCGGCAGTTGTCGCACGATCCGCAGTTTTCCTTCTCGTATTCCTCGCCAAAATAATGCAGCAGCAAGCGGTGGCGGCACACGGCCGACTCGGCGTAGGTCACCGTCTCATTCAGCAGCTCGCGTGCGATTTCCTGTTCAGCGACGTTCTTGCCTTTGTTGAATTTCTCCAGTTTATGGATGTCTTCGTAGTCGTAAAAGGCGATGCAGTTGCCTTCGCCGCCGTCACGACCGGCGCGACCCGTCTCTTGGTAATAACCCTCCAGGCTCTTGGGGATGTCGTGGTGGATCACAAAACGCACATCCGGCTTGTCGATGCCCATACCGAAGGCGATGGTGGCGACAATGACATCCACTTCTTCCATCAGGAACTTATCCTGGTTTTCTTTCCGGGTCTGGCTATCCAAGCCTGCATGGTAAGGCAACGCCCGGATGCCGTTCACCACCAAGGTCTCGGCAAGTTCCTCCACCTTCTTGCGGCTAAGGCAATACACGATACCCGACTTACCTTGGTTTTGCTTGATGTATTTGATGATGTCCTTGATGACATCCTTGGTTTTCGGTCGGACTTCATAATACAGGTTGGGACGGTCGAACGACGACTTGAAAACCTTGGCATCCATGATCTCCAAATTCTTCATGATGTCCTGTTGCACTTTTACCGTTGCGGTAGCGGTCAGTGCAATGACCGGCAAGTTCTTCCCAATAGCGTTGATGATCGGGCGGAGACGACGATACTCCGGACGGAAGTCATGGCCCCACTCGGAAATGCAGTGCGCCTCGTCAATGGCCACAAACGAGATCTTCAACGTTCGCAGAAAATCGACAGTCTCATCCTTGGTCAGCGACTCAGGGGCGACATACAACATCTTGGTCTTGCCACTCTTCAAGTCCTCCTTCACCTCCAACAGTTCGGCCTTTGAAAGCGATGAATTCATCACATGGGCGATACCCAATTCGGTACCGAAGTTGCGGATCATATCCACCTGGTTTTTCATCAGGGCGATAAGGGGCGAGACCACGATGGCCGTACCAGGCTTCATGAGCGCTGGTAGCTGATAGCAGAGCGATTTCCCTCCGCCGGTTGGCATCAGCACAAAAGTATTGTTTCCTGCAAGCACACTCTTAATGATGGCCTCCTGGTTCCCCTTGAACTGGTCGAAACCGAAAACATCCTTCAGTAACTTGTAGATCGATGCCTCAACTTTTTTTGCCATAGTTTCTCTTTTTGGTTATCCAAACTTTTCAAGTATATTTGCAATCTCTTACAAAAACAACCGTTATCCTTACAAAGTTATAATTAATTGTTTGTTCAAGGCAAGAAAAAAACAATAAAAAAATGCTTTCTTTTGAAGAAATCCATAGAATAGCTGTTCAAGTCGTTGAAAACGAGTCAATTGCGATTAAGAATCTCATTCCGTTGCTCAATGAAAGCTTCAACGAAACTGTCCGACTGATGCTTGAGAACAAAGGCAACATCGTCTTTTCAGGCATTGGGAAAAGCGCCATCATCGCCCAGAAGATTGCCGCAACGATGAACTCTACCGGCACTTCTTCGGTTTTCATGCACGCCGCCGATGCCATCCACGGCGACCTGGGGATCATCCGCGAAAACGATTTGGTCGTCCTGCTCTCCAAAAGCGGGGAGACGCCTGAAATCAAAGTGCTGGTGCCGTTGATCAAACTCAGAGGCAACACCATCATCGCCATGGTGGGCAACAGCAACAGCTATCTGGCGCAACAGGCCGACCTTGTACTGGACTGCACCGTAGGCAACGAGGCCCTTCCTGACAACCTCGCCCCCACCTCCAGCACCACGGCTCAACTCGTCATGGGCGACGCCTTGGCCATCTGCCTGATGAAATGCCGAGGCTTCTCCACGGAAGATTTCGCCAAATTCCATCCAGGAGGCGCCTTGGGCAAACAACTTTACCTGCGGGTCAAGGACCTCTATATCAACAATGAGAAACCCGAAGTCGGCCCCGATGACAGCCTGGCACAAGTCATCATCGAGATGACCAAGAAACGCCTGGGCGCCGCCGTCGTCACCGACCAGGGCAAGCTCATGGGCATCATCACCGACGGCGACCTGCGTCGCATGTTGTTGAAACATCCCGACATCGAACATGTCAAAGCCAAGGAGATCATGACCCCCGACCCTAAGACCATCGACGAGAACGATCTCGTGGCCGATGCACTGCACAAGATGCGCCACAACAGCATCACCCAACTCCCCGTGCTCCAAAACGGCCACTACGTAGGTGTCATCCATCTTCACGATATCTTAAAAGAAGGCGTACTATGAAACTGTGGACTCAAAACCTGATCAAGAAATACAAGCAACGCACCGTCGTCAATGATGTCAGCGTTGAACTCAAGCAAGGCGAGATCGTCGGACTGTTAGGCCCGAACGGCGCCGGGAAAACCACCACCTTCTACATGATCGTCGGCCTCATCAAACCCTTCTCCGGAAAGGTGTTCCTCGAAGACCGAGAGATCACCGAGGAGCCTATGTACAAGAGAGCGCAGATGGGCATCGGCTACCTCGCCCAAGAGGCCTCGGTATTCCGCCAAATGAGCGTCGAGGACAACATCTATTCGGTGATGCAGTTCAAGAAAGGGATGACCAAGGACCAACGGCACGAGAAACTGGAAGGCCTGCTAGATGAATTCGGACTGCAGCATGTGCGCAAGAACAAAGGCGTCCAACTCTCAGGAGGCGAACGAAGAAGGACGGAGATCGCACGTGCCTTGGCCGTCGATCCCAGCTTCATCCTCCTTGACGAGCCCTTCGCCGGTGTCGATCCCATCGCCGTGGAAGACATCCAGCGCATCATCGTCAAACTGAAAAAGAAAAACATCGGCGTGCTCATCACCGATCATAACGTGCATGAGACACTCTCCATCACGGATTACGACTACCTGCTCTTCGAAGGCAAGGTGCTGATGTCAGGCTCGCCCGAATCCCTGGCCGACGACCCTCATGTCCGCGACGTCTATCTCGGACACAACTTCATCCTCCACAAGAAAGAGTTCTAACGGTAGAACAGCACCGACATCAAGATGTAGGAAAGAAGAATAAACGGCAAGGCCACCAGCTGGAAGATGGCAAGGCCCAACACTGCTATGATCAGGAAAACCCATTTGACCTCGTTGCCTTTCCAGGTTGCCTTTTTCATCTTGAATGAGAAAAAGGGACGGTTACAAACCATCATCACGGAGAACAAGAGGACCACGCCCAAGCAGAGATAAGGGTTCAACACAGGTTGTCCCAACACCCCAAGTTGCCAGAAAGCCAACGGCAACGAGGCCATGAAGATGGCCATCGGCGGCGTAGGCAAGCCGATGAAAGAGGTAGTTTGACGTGTGTCCACATTGAATTTTGCCAATCGCACCGCCGAAAAGACGGGGAGCAAAAAGGCAAAACAGGCGAACAATGACACCTTGCCCAGAGGCCACAACAGATGGTCCCCCATCCCCTCACACATCAAATGATACATGATGAAACCCGGAGCGACACCAAAGGAAACCACATCCGAGAGCGAATCCAAGTCACCTCCTATCGGGGAATGAGCATCCAGCAAACGCGCCGTGAAGCCATCCAAGAAATCGAACAGACCTGCTGCAAAAATCATGATCGCCGCAGCCACCGGCATCCCCGAAAACGAGAAAAGGATCGAGAAGCAGCCCGACAACAGGTTGCAACAGGTAATCGTATTTGGAATATGTCGTCTCAAGCCCATGTCATCTCACCGCTTTTAATATACACTTCCGCGATCCGGCCACGATTTCAAGGAGATAAACGCCCGAGGCCAGCCTATCGGTCAACGTTCCGAGTCGCATCTCATTTACCCCCTTGACGCAGGGAAACGCATAGGCAGCTATCTCCCTACCCGTCAGCGAATAGACCTTTACCTTCACTGCCTCCGCCTGGTTCAGCTCCAAGACGAGGCGACTCTCAGGCCTTAGGGGATTGCCGATCAAGCGGGCAAACGGAAGTTGGGGCAGTGGCTCATCCACACCCGCAGGCGAATATTCGTAGGGACCAATGTCGATGCGTTGGTTGACCAAACGGGCAAGTCCGCCAAGGTCCAAGCCTTCCAGCACCTCCTGAGGCGTTCCCAACCATCCCGCGTCGCGGCAGGGGCTGTCTTCCGACAGGCGGAAGTCATGGTTTTCCGCATCCACAAACAAAGGATCCGCGTCGATATTGTCTTCAAAGACTTTCATCAAGTACGCACCTCTTATAAAAGTTGTATCGCCCTCAATGAGACAATTCCGTATTTCCGGGGCGTGACCTTCAAAAGTCCAGATCCACATCTGCGTAGTATCACGACCATTGTCGGGATAATTGCCATAGACAATGCAATTGGTCAACTTCGGGGAGCAATATTGATAGAAGAAGACACCGTTGCAGCTGACGCCTTCCGAGGTGTTGTTATAGACCAACATGTTATAGATCTCCGGAGAAGCATCCGCCAACGCCATGCCACCACCGAAATGTCCCGAGAAGTTGCCGTCAAACAAAAGGTTCGACAGCCGGCACTCCTTGTGATTGCAACGCATGAGATACATGCCCCCGCCATTCAAGCCGATATTGTCGGCAAAAACGGCCCGATCCATGACAACGGAGCAGCTATCAAAACTTAACGCGCCTCCGATACAGGAGGGGCCATAGTTCTCACGTAGCTCCATGCCTCTCATCTCCACGTCGCAGCGCAAGAAATCCGCAGCACCGCCATACATGGCAAACACATTGTCTTCCGTATAGACCTTGTTCCTCAGGAACTGGCAATCCTTGAAGACCAGGTGCGAGTCTTCGGCATGGACGGCACCACCGCGATCCCTTGAGAAGTTGTTCTTCAAGGAGCAGTTGGTAATCGTCACATTCCGGCTATTTGTCACATTCAAGGCACCGCCCCGCTGGTCCATCTCATTGGCGGCTTTCCCATATTCCAGGATGCAGTAGTCCAATTGGACTTGTTTGGCTTTGTTGATCGCAATGCCATTCCAACCGCCTCGTCCACTGTTATAGAGCGACATCCCCGTGGTGTCGGCGACAGTGAAACGGATGCTGTCCTCGGCCGTTCCCAGGGCACGAAAAACCGCGTTATCGCCAACCGTAATGCTGAAGAAACGATCAAACAGCACCACCGTGCCGGGAAGCACCACCAAGGAATCTTGAACGACCACATCCCCGGACACGTGCACGGTATCGGCATCCCAGACACCCGTTTGGGCACCCATGACGGACAACGATTGCGCTTGACCCGTGCAGGCCCACACCATTAATATAAATAATATGAAACAGCCTTTTCTCATCATCTTTTTCGTTTAGTTTTGCAAATATAGAAAAAGTAAATCTTACATTTGCCAAAAAATTACCAGGATGAACGACATCAAAAACATCGCCATTGAGACCTACGATTACCCTCTCCCCGACGAACGCATTGCGAAATATCCCCTGCCGGAACGGGATGCCTCCAAACTGCTGGTGCTAAAGAACGGCCAGATCCAAGACTCGCAGTTCAAGCACATCGGAGATTACCTGCCAGCGAAGGCCTTGTTGATCTTCAATGAAACCAAGGTGATTCGCGCCAGGTTGCAGTTCACCAAGGATACCGGATCCCATATTGAGATTTTTTGTCTGGAACCCGAAGAAGACTATCAGCTTGCTTTCAGTAGTGCTTCACCTGTTCGGTGGAAATGTCTGGTGGGGAATTCAAAGCGATGGCGCGAAGGGGCATTACGTCTGCCTTTGATGATCAACGGTGAAGCCGTGATACTCTCGGCGACTCGTTTGGCACAATACGACCAACATTCGGAAATCGAGTTCTCCTGGTCGCCTGCGGAGATTTCTTTCGCTTCCATCTTGGAAGCCGCTGGAGAGATCCCGCTCCCGCCCTATCTTCATCGGGATGCCGAGCCGGAAGACCGCGACCGTTACCAGACGGTGTTCGCCCGTTACGACGGTTCGGTAGCCGCACCCACGGCGGGACTGCATTTCACCCAACCCTTGATGGAACAACTCAAAGCGAGGGGTTTTGAGATGGATAAGGTCACCTTGCACGTCGGCGCCGGGACCTTCAAGCCCGTCTCCACCGCAACCATTGGCGAACACGCCATGCACTCGGAGACCATCGTCGTCAACAAGTCGCTGATCCAAAACTTGCAGCGCCACGTTGGAGGCGACATCATTCCCGTGGGCACCACCAGTACTCGGACCCTGGAAAGTCTTTATTGGATCGGCATGCTGCTGGAAGAACAAGGCATGGCCCTTCGGCCCCTTCATGTAGAACAATGGTATCCTTACGAGACACACCCCGAGTTGAGTACCCTGCAATCATTGCAGCACCTCCTTGATTATCTTGAACTGCATCACCTGTCCCATCTGGAGGCCAGCACCGCCTTGATGATCGCACCTAGTTATAAAATGAAGGTCGTCAGCGGACTGATTACCAACTTTCATCAACCCAAAAGCACTTTGTTACTCTTGGTGTCTGCACTTATTGGAGATCGCTGGAAAGACGTCTATTTACATGCACTCAGCCATGGTTATCGATTCCTGAGTTATGGAGATAGTTGTCTTTTTTTATGATTTTTTTCAATTAATTTCAAAATAATTTGCTTTTTGGTACGGATATTGATATTTTTGTGGTTGTAAACGAAAAAAGAAAGAAATTTTCAAATAAACCTAATTCAATAACTTAAAAATTACATCATTATGAAAAAAGCATTAGTACTCGGTGTTATGGCCATCTTCGCCATCAGCATGAACCTCAACGCTCAGGACAGAAGCGCTACAACTCCTCAGAAGGAAAGCAAAGCCAAACCGGCCGCTACCAGCACCATCAAGAAAGACACTCCCGCTAAAGATGACGCTAAGAAAGTCGAAATCAAGAACGAAGAGCACAAGAAAGTTGAAAACAAAGTGGTTGACCCGAAGGGCAACAACGATGCCAAGCCAGCTACCGTCAAACAGGATGTCAAGAAAGAGACCCTGAAGCAAGCTCCCAAAGATGAAGCCAAGAAGAACACTGGCAAGGCCGCTGTAAACGCTAGCGAACGCACTGCTAAAAAAAGCGTCAAGAAATCAATGAAGGACGAAAAACCCACTGCAGCGTCAACCAAAAGCGCCGACGGCAAAGCTACTTTCAAGAAGACTCCCGAAAAGAAAGAAAGCCTGAAGCCCAAAACCATCAAGAAGGAAAAAGGAACGGCTAACGCCTCCACCTCTTCACAAGCTACCAACCGCTAAGAAGCACTTAAAAGAAACAAAAAAGCAGGCTGACCGGCCTGCTTTTTTTCATTTCTCCCTTCCAATGAGCAATTCTGCATATTGGCGGAGCGGCAACTTCTTAACGTCTGGCAGTTTAACCCGATCAAGATAAGAAAAGGCCTGGTGAAAATACTCCATCATCGTGCGCTCTACCGCCTCTTTGACACCCAATACATCATAGATGGCGATGACCTCGTCGATCTTTTTCTGAGGGTTGATCGGAATCTCCCCTGAAAAAAGGTCCCTCAGTCTTGCACTTTGTTGCGGATCAGCCAAGTCCAATGCCGTCAAGAGCATCATCGTCTTCTTGTTCTCCACGATGTCGCCGCTCGCTACCTTGCCGAAAACCGATGCGTCGCTGTAACAGTCCAGGATGTCATCCTGCAATTGGAAAGCCATCCCGATGGCAATGCCGAAATCGTACAGCCGCTGCTGATCGTCTTCGTCAGCCCCTGCAATCAAGGCCCCCATCTGCAAACTGGTAGCCATAAGCACCGCCGTTTTCAATCGGATCATTTCAAGATATTCTGGAATGGTCACCTCAGTTTGGGTCTCAAAATCCAGGTCATACCGCTGCCCTTCGTGAACCTCCCGCATCACTTTAGTCAACAACGACACGCAGTCCGCACTTTGGGGAGTTTTTAGCGCGAACTCGTAGGCCATGAACAAGGCAGCGTCACCAGAAAGGATTGCCGTATTTGTGCTCCACTGCTTATAAACCGATGGAAGACCTCTGCGTAGAGGGGCCTGATCAATGACATCGTCATGGATCAAAGTGAAGTTGTGCGCCGTCTCCAACGCCAATGCTGGATATTTGGCATCGTCAAACTTACCGCCAAACATGTCGCAGGCAAGCAAACAAAGCATGGGACGAATGCGTTTCCCTTCCTGTAACACCGTGTAGGCTACGGGCTCATACAAGTCCTTGGGCGTCCTCACAAACTCCACTGAGTCCATGAAAGCAGTGAAATCACTTTGTAGTTGCCAAATCTTTTCCATGACGCAAAAATAGTGTTTTTTGGTGCGATTTTTGCAATGTTTTGTAATTTGTATCAATTGCAAGCCATGAAAAAGATCATCTTTCCCTTGGCCATTTTGGCTACCCTTTTTGTTTGCTCCTGCAACACCACGAAGAAACTTTATCAAGCACAGGAATATGACCAGGTCATCATGAACAACGCCGAAAAGATTTGTTCCGGGCGACTCAACAACAAACTGCTGACCATGGTTGTCGAGTCCTACCACCGAGCCAACCAGGCAGACCACGAACGCATTCAGGCGCTGAAAGCCACCGGAAAGCCCGAGGTGTGGCCCGAGGTATTTGAGCGTTACTGCAGCATGAAAGGACGCAACGATGCTTTGGCTTGCCTTCCCAGGGACCTCAAGAAACAGATCAACTACGTCACGCTCGACCTTGACGATGAGATACAATCCTCGAGAAACAAAGCCGACGCCTATCTGGCAGCCGTCATCACACAGCAACTCGGAAGCAACACCCCCGATTTGGACCAGACCGACCGGATGATCAGGCGGTTGGAAGGCATTAACAGGGACAACTCACGACTCAACGAGTTCAAGCTGAAATCCTTGGCACGCCGATATGGCGACCTCTCCAAAATGATGCACATCGATATCCGCCAGCATCAAGTCGGTGCCAACCGTGACGAAGCCGTTTCCTTCAAGGAGACGAAGGGCAACCTCACTGCGAATGTGACCGACCATGTGCTCAGCAAAAGCGCCACCATCAAGGGCAAAGTGAACTTCATCGATCCGAGAAGCAAGCGACTGCTGCTCGCGATGCCCTTTGACGTGACCTCCAAATTCGAGCACAACTATACCGTGGTCGAGGGTCCACAGGAGGCCTGCTCCGAGCAGACCTTGTCTCGACTGAAGCAGCAACCGCTCCCGTTCCCCACGGATGAGAGTATGCTGAAAGATGCGGAGAATCAACTGGTCGAGATGATCAACCAGAAACTTCAATAATCGGATTGCTAAAAAACAGCGTAAAACTTGTCATTGCGAGCGAGGAACGAGCGTGGCAATCCACCATCGTCAACAGTGGATTGCCACGTCGCTTCGCTAAGCTCCGCTCCTCGCAATGACAGCTACCGTGCAATGACAGCTACCGTGCAATGATTCGGCAGCCCTTAATGTTTACCAATTCAAGATTTTCTTGAAATCGTAATCCTCAGGATTAGGCAGATACTGTTTGGCCGCCTCATAATCCATAGGACTGATGTACTGAAGGCCTTCGTTGAAGATCAGTTCAGCCTTAGGACCGTTAAGGTTGACGAGACGCGGTTTGATCTTGCCATTTTCATCCTCCACGTCTTTCAAATACAACGGGATGATCTCGCCCTTGGGGTTCGTGGTCACCATTGCCCCGGTGACACCCTTGTCAAACAGCTTCTTCACGCCATAGCCCAGCAGGGAGCAATAGGTCAAGTCGTAGCCGTTCGGCTGGACGCAACGGATGCCGTAGCCGATCTCCACGGGGCGGCTCTTCACGCTGAGGCCTAGCAGATGCAAGCGTTGCTGCAGCAACAAGTTGAAGATATGAGCTTTACTGACATTGCCCAATTCCGGATGGCCATGCTCATCATAGGTGAAGGCCACGCCTGATTTCTCAATCTCTTCGTCGGTCATGAAATGGAACACGCCTTCGCTGACGATGATGACGCCATAGTTCACCCCCAACAGCTTACGCTTGACGATGGAGCTGACCATCAAGTTGATGATGGCATCAAAGGTCACCTGGGCCTTGTTGAACATCTCGGGAATGACCACCATGGGGCAATGGCAAGCCGATGTCATACCAAAGGCAAGGTGTCCCGCCTCACGACCCATGGCGGAGACCACAAACCAGTTGCCACTGGTACGCGCGTCTTCATACACCGTCTGCACCAGATGCACGGCTGCATCCTTGGCCGAATAATAGCCGAAGGTCGGGTTGCCGTCGGGCAACGGGAGATCGTTGTCAATCGTCTTGGGCACATGGATGTTCTGGATCTGAACGTTGTTTTCGCTCAGGTACTTGGAGATACGGTTGGCTGTGGACGCCGTGTCGTCACCGCCGATGGTCACCAAGAGCTTCACGTTGTTCTTCACGAAGAACTCGGTGTTGAACTCCTCGTTTTTCGGTTTGTAACGGCTCATGCGCAAGGCCGAACCGCCTTGTTTTTGGATATCGTCAGCCCAGATGAAGTCGATCTCATCCACTTCAGGGTTGGGCTTGAAGAGGTTCTTGTAGCCGTCGTTGAGACCGAGGACACGATAACCCGCTTTCAGGAAAGTCTTGGCCACGGTACTGATCACGGTGTTGATTCCAGGTGCCGGACCACCGCCGGCAAGGATTACGATAGATTCTTTCATTATTTGTAGATTTAAAGATTCAAAGATTTCAAGATTTCAAGATTTCAAGATTCGTATAATTCGTTTAATTCGCCGTTCCATTATTCGATGATGAATTCGTCGCAGAAGATCCAGGCGGGTTGGCCAGCGCCGACATGCCATTGCGGGCATTTGCCGATGTTTTTGGCAACCATTTTCACATAGCGGGTATCGCAACGGGGACGCACGCCCAGTTCCTGGGTCATGCTGTCCTCTTCTTTTTCGCTCACCGTGTTCTTGACTTTACCTACGCTACGGAAACGCTTGCCGTCGTCAGAAACGAAGAATTCCACTTCGGTAGGCATGAAGATCCACGAACCTTGCTCTTGCAGGAAACTCCCGGCGAGACGGTTGACACGCTGCTTGGAGCCCAGATCCACGGTGGCCACGAGATCCACGCCATGATAGCCCTGCCAGGTACCGGTACGGAAGTTCTCTCCACCCCGCAGATGGTCGATCAAAGCCTTCAGTCCTCCAGCCTCATATTGGTCGGAATAAGGATGCTCCAGCTTCACGGCACGTTTGGCATCAATGAAATGGAAATCTGCATCGATGACCCGGCTCCAGCGACCGTCCTGCAAAGCGGCGGCGCGGACGTGCGTGTTATCTCTCAGCACGATAGGAGCCGTGTAAACGGCGCTATTCGCATTGGGTTCACTACCATCAAGGGTATAATAGATGCTGGTCCCCTCAATGGGATGGCTCATGGTAACCGTCAGGCTGTCGAAGAAGACGCTGGTCTCGGCGTTGATGGCGGGTACCACCAGGATGCTTTCGGTAGGGATGCGCAGCACGGGGCAGTTCTCCGGCTGGGTAGCCCACGGTGAATCCGGTTTGTCGGTCATGGTGAAGACCAACTCGCCGCCACCATAGACTTCGTCGAAGGTGATGTAGCTACGATCCAAGTTCTTGCCATTGAGTTTCACCGACTTCACATAGCAGTTCTGGGGTGTCAGGTTCTTGGCTTTCACCGTGAAGTGCTTGCCGTTGTCGAGATCGACCGTGACTTGATCAAAGCGTGGCAGACCCAATACGTAGTAACCCGAAGCAGGGGTGGCAGGATAGAAGCCCATGGCGGAGAAAGCGCCCCAGGCCGACATTTGGCCACAGTCCTCGTTGCCGCTCAGTCCATCGCGTTCATCGGTGTAGAACTCATCCATCACCTGTTTCACATATTTCTGGGTCTTGGTGGGTTGGCCGACGAAGTTGTACATATAGACCGTGTTGTGGCTCGGCTCGTTGCCATGCGCATATTGTCCAATGAGGCCGGTGATATCCACCTGTTCGCGACCGGTGAGTTGGCTGGAGGCCGTGAACAAGCCGTCAAGTTTCTTGGCATACTGTTCCCGTCCACCCATCATGTCGATATGGGTGTTGATGTCCTGGGGAACGAAGAAGTTGTATTGCCAGGTGTTGGCTTCGGTGAGGGTAAAGTTGACCTGGGTGGGGTCGAAAGGTTGCATGAAGCCACCGTTGCGACGGCCTTGGAAGAACTGGTTGGTGGGGTTATAGAGGTTTTTGTAGGCTTGGGCCCGTTGATAGAACTCGTTGGCGATGTCGGTCTTGCCCATCGCCTCAGCCATACGCGCCACACACCAGTCGTCATAGGCATATTCCAGGGTCTTGGAGGTAGCTTCGCCTTCTGCATCGACCGGGATGAAGCCATATTTCATGTAGGCGCCCATGCCACGGCGGTCCTGCCGAGAGGAATTCACCATGGCTTCCAAGGCTTTTTCCGCATCGAAGCCACGGATACCGGTAAAGTAAGCGTCGGCGATCACGGGGATGGCGTGGTTGCCGATCATGCAATGCGTCTCATTACCCGCCAGTTCCCAAATCGGGAGCATGTGTTCCTGATCAGTTTCATAGTTATTAATAAAGGTATTGATGAAATCGACGGTGCGTTCCCTTTGGATCAGGCTGAAGAGCGGATGCAAGCTGCGGAAGGTATCCCACAGGGAGAAGACCGTATAGACGGGACGGTCGGTATGATAGATCTGCAGGTCGTGGGCGCGGTAGCGGCCATCGGCATCCGAGAAGAGGTTGGGGGCGATCATGGCATGGTAGAGGCAGGTATAGAATGCCCGGATATCGGCTTCGTCCTTGCCTTGAACCTTGATACACTTCAGTTCGGCGTTCCATTTGTCGTAAGCCCGTCGTGCCAAGGCGTCGAGGTCGAAGTCGCCATCGGCAAGTTCAGCCTTCATGTTGTTCTTTGCCCCTTCCACATCGACGGGAGAGATGGCGATGCGCATGGTGACCGACTCACCTTCTTCGGTGGTGAAGACAAACGAGCCGTTGTGTTGCTCATCAATGGTGTATGAAGCCATGGGTTTGGAGAACTCGGCATAGAAATAGAGGTATTGGTCGTTGGCCCAGTCGCGGGTGCGGCGGAAACCTGTGACGGTTGTGGGGGATTCCACATCAAGTGTGGATTCATACACAAATTCATCGTTGACGCCTTGCACCATATTCAATAAAAGTTTGGCTTGATCCGACTTGGGGAAAGTGCAACGCATCATGCCCACGCGATCACCGGTGGCCAATCCTGCAATCACCTTGGGATTGTCGAATGCCACGCAGTAGTAGCCAGGTTTGGCCCATTCATTTTCATGGCTGAAGCCCGCACAGATATCGTCGCCCACGGCAGGTGTAAAGCGGAAGTCGCCGTAGTCGGAGCAACCCGTGCCGCTCAGGTGGGTTGTGCTGAAGCCGAGGATGGTGTCGTCGGAGGCATGGTAGCCCGAGCAGCCGTCCCAGTCGTTCATACGGGTGTCGGGACTGAATTGCATCATGCCGAAAGGCACGGTAGCTCCAGGAAAGGTATGGCCATGGCCGCCAGTACCAATGAAAGGATCCACGTAGGAAGCGGGATCCGTTACTTGTAGGACATCGGTTTGGGGCTGGCAAGCATAGAAGAAGAGCGCGAGAAGCGCAAGTGAAACGAAGCGTTTTTTCATGGCAAGATTTTTGTATTGATAAACCAGTCCAAAAATAAAAAAAACACCTATACGAAAACCTATTGCAAAAAAAATAATCCGAATTTCCCCTTGTGTAAAAGAAAAAATGTATATTTGTAGCCTCAAAGAGAAATGTAATTAAAAACACTACTAACAACATTATTAATCAAAATCTATCTAGAAATGAAAAAACTGTTTACTTTACTGATGGTTTTGGCAGTTGCCACTGTTGGTTACTCTCAAGTTAAAGTTTCCAGAAGCACTGCCACAATGAAAGCCGCCAAGACTTACATTGCCCCCCGTTTGGACGCCGTTGAGTCTTTGCAGAATGTCCAACTCGCTCCCAGCATGACCAGAACTGATGGTGAGCTCGATTACAGCACTTACGACTGGCAGAGCAACCATGGTGCCCGTACTTGGACCACAGTGTGGCCTGACGGAACAGTGGGATTCGCCTACACCATTGCTACCACTACCAATTTCGCAGACCGTGGCACCGGCATCGGTCTCTACAAATCCGCAAGTGACGAATGGATTCCGCTCGGCGGCCGTATCGAAAACGAAAAGACCGGCTTCGGTTCCATGGCACGCTATGGCCAGAACGGCTTGGTTGTGGCTGCTCACACTGCTACCGACCTCGGTATTTACATCGTGGAAGACAAGGACAACATGACTCCCAACAGCGTTGGAGCTTCTCTTTACACCGGCACCGATCTTTACACGCACCCTGCAGTGATGACCTCCGGTCCTGACCGCAAGATCATCCACGTGGCTGCCGCCAAGTTCGGCGAATATGAAGGTGAATCCTATGAGCCCATCCGCTACTGGCGTTCAAGCGACGGTGGCCAAACCTGGGACAAGGAATGCGTTGAACTCCCCTACCTGACCACCGAATACGGTATTAACTGGGGAACAAACTCCTACTATTGGATGGAAACCTCAGCAGACAACCGTCTGGCTCTCGTTATCAACTGCAGCTGGAGTGACGGCATGGTCATCTACAGCGATGACAACGGTGAGAATTGGGAAAGAAAAGTGTTCTATCACCACCCTGGCCCGAAAGAACAATTTGCCACTGACCAATTAGGTTTCTGCTATCCTCGTTGGACCTCCTGCCAATGGGGCGCTAACGATGCACTTTGCGTTGCATACGAATGGAACGGCACCAATGACGCCGCTACTTCAACAAGCGGCAGCTACTATCCCGGCCTTGGTGGTGTCGCCTTCTGGGGTGAAAACATGCCTTATAAAGGTGAAGGTTAT
Source organism: Bacteroidales bacterium (assembly GCA_017965765.1). Lineage (GTDB taxonomy): Bacteria > Bacteroidota > Bacteroidia > Bacteroidales > F082 > Limimorpha. The sequence continues at coordinate 46,803 of JAGCPJ010000029.1, read as the reverse complement.
GCACCTAATGGCTATGACCCCACCAACCCGATGCCCCCTGTCACTGGTGAGACTTTCATCATGGACTCTGCCTACATCTATAATGACATTTATGCCGCTTGGCCGCGCTGGAGCGACCAAAGCTGGGACAACCCTGCTTACATCGGTTATGTTCCTTGCTTGGGCGATGACAACCAATGGGAAGACTGGGATGAAGCTGAATCCTTCAATATCGAAGACTTCACGCTCCACGGATCATACAATAGCGGCATCGCTGGATTCCCTGCACTTTGCATTGTTCCCGGCACTGGCGGCTACGATATGGTCGCTGTTTGGAGCTGCATGGATGAACACCACACCGATGGCGCTTCGAATTTCTACTACAAACTCTTCGCCAGCTACTCAGGTGATGGTGGCTTAACCTGGTCAACCATGGTTCACCTCACTGGTCTGTACGACCTCGAATACGACTATTCAGAGTGCGTCTATCCTCAGGCTGCCGTCATTGGTGACCAACTGATTGTTGCCGCCCAATTGGACGACGAAACCGGCACCTTCGTTCAGAGTGATGAAACAGACCCTACCAACAACCTCTATCAAGGCTTCACCTTCAACCTGAGCGAAATCTTCCCAGATGCCGGTGTTAGCGTTCCTGAAATCAGCCACAACACCAACATGGTTGTTTATCCCAACCCTGCTACCGACAGACTGAATGTTACCTTGAACCAAGCCACCGAGATTGTGATCTACAACATCATGGGTCAAGTCGTCGCTACCAAAGATGGTAAGGTGGGTGAAAACATCGTTGAACTCAGCAACTTGAGCAACGGCGTTTACTTCGTCAATGCTGGTACCAGCACCCAGAAGTTCATTGTCAAATAAGTCCAGTCTTATTTACAATCGACAAACTGAAAAAAACACCGCCTGGTTTCAGGCGGTGTTTTTTTTGTGTTACATCGGATCGACATCAAGTTGTACGATCACCGATTTGTAATCGGGAAGCAGCCGGAACAAGCCAATTTGTTTCATAATCATATCTTTGACCTGCTGGGCATTGTGTTCACGGTTAAATTTCACCAGCATCTGTTTGATGTAAAGGTTCTTCACCCTTGAAACCATAGGATATTCCGGTCCAAGGAGATCATGCTTGAAGATGGGACGCAGCATGCTCGAGAGTTCCGCTGCAGCCGCATTCAACATTTGATAGTCCTTGTGCTTGAGGCGGATGAGCACGATGCGGTAAAAAGGCGGGTAGCCAAACTGCCGACGGGTAACCATCTGCTTTTCATACAATCCTTTGAAATCGTTACGTAGCACATCCTGAAGCACGGGATGCGAGGGTTCGTAAGTCTGGATGATGACCTTCCCCTGCTTGCCTTTGCGGCCAGCGCGACCCGCTACCTGGGCCATCAACTGGAAGCTTCGTTCATGGGCACGGAAATCCGGAAACGACAACATGTTGTCCGCATTGAGGATCCCTACGACCTTCACCGCATCGAAGTCCAACCCCTTGGTGACCATCTGGGTGCCTACGAGGATATCCGTTTCCTTGTCCTGAAAGGCCTCCAGAATCTGCTGGTAGTCGTTTCTCGAACGGGTGGTGTCGAGGTCAAGCCGCGCGACACTCGTGCCAGGGAGCAACGTTTTCAGGTCCTCCTCCACCTTCTCTGTCCCAAATCCGTGCATCTTGAGATTCGTGCTATGGCAAGCGGGACATTGCGCAGGCACAGGGGTAGTATAGCCACAGTAGTGGCATCGCAACACGTTTTGCTTCTTATGATAGATCAGGCTCACATCGCAGTTGATGCATTGGGGCACATGATGGCAGTCTTCACATTCAATTCGAAGGGAAAAGCCGCGACGGTTCTGGAAAAGGATGACCTGGTTGTGTTCCTCAAGGGTGTCCTTGATGGCTTCCATAAGGGTGCCACCGAAATCGGCTTGAACGGTATGGCGTTTCCGCTCCACGCGCATGTCGCTGAGGATGATTTCCGGCATCTCCACGCCACCATAACGCTCCGTCAGTTCCACCAGTTTGAAACGCCCCTGCCGGGCATTGTAATAGCTCTCGTAGGAAGGTGTGGCGGAGCCGAGCAGTATAGGGGAATGGTGCATGGCAGCGAGGACGATGGCTGCGTCACGGGCGTTGTATCTTGGTGCAGGATCCACTTGCTTGAAGCTGCTGTCGTGTTCCTCATCGACGATGATCAGTCCCAGGTTTGCGTATGGCAGGAAAATGGCGGAACGCGATCCGATGATGACCTGCCGCTGTGTGGACTTGCCCAGGGAGAAGTCGCGCACCTGTTGCCACACCTCTACCCTTTCATGGATGCCGTAGCGGGAATGGTAAACCCCCAGCTTGTCACCAAAGTACTGCTTCAGGCGGTTGATGATCTGGGCGGTCAACGCAATCTCAGGCAAGAGATACAGCACCTGTTTCCCCGCATCAATGGCCTCTTGGATCAACTTGATATAGATCTCGGTCTTGCCGCTGGAGGTAACCCCGTGAAGCAGGACTGGTTTTTGTTCCTCAAAGCCTTCTCGGATCTGTTGAAAGGCCTGTTGTTGCGCTTCTGTCAGCTGAATGGACGACACCTCCGTCTGCACCTTGTAGTCCTTGAGGCGGCTGACCTGTTTATCATAAACTTCAAAAATGCCTTTATCGGACATCGTCTTGAGGATGGTACTGGTGGCACTTGCCTTTTTGAGCAAGTCAACCACCTTGATTTCCGCATCCAGGCCATTGCCCAACGTCAGATAGGCCAGGAGCAGTTCCAACTGTTTAAAGGCCCTTTTGGTCAGGGCATCCATCAGTTCCTGCAAGGATTCCTCGGCACGGTATGCCGGGGCGAGTCGGGCAAAGCGCTCATATTTCGGCTTGTATTTCTCGTTCAGCTCCTCTTCCATAACGAGGATGCCTTTCTCCATCATGGAATGGATGAGTGGCATCACCTTCTGGAAGCCTACGATTTTACTCACTTCACTGATGGCGATCTTCGGTTGGACCTGCAAAGCCTCCACGATCAAGTATTCATAATCGTTCAGGGCCATGCTATCGAGGACGAAATCCTCAGAGAGCGCCACGGCAGACTCACTGCTCAACTTCAGGGCTGAAGGTAGGGCCGCCTGCATCACTTCACCTGGATGGCACAGGTAATACTCCTTCACCCAGTTCCAGAACTTGAATTGGATGTCGTTCACTTGCGGCTGTTCATCCAGGATATCCATGAGGTATTTCACCTCCACGTCCGGCACTTTCTCAGTAATGGAGACCACCAATCCCGACATGATTTTGGCCTTTCCAAATTGCACAGCCACACGCTGTCCTACCCGAACCGCATAGTTCAATGCATGGGGCACACGGTAGGTGAAAGTCCCAGGTACCGGTATGGGTAGAAGGACTTCAACGAAACGTGTGATTCGTTCAGTGGGAGGTGAGGGTGGTGTAACCGATGAGTTCGTCATAGCCTTTCACTGCGTTGTAGTAATAGAAATACAGGCGGTACAAGTTCTGGGTTTCCCAGTGGTTGCCGGCGGTGAGTTCCGTTGACACCACGCCCGTATTGCGGTCGGCGGTGACGAACATGAAATTGTAATACCCTTGTTTGAGCAGCATCTGGCACAGGTAACCACCCAATTGAGGCTGGTATTCCATCCTATTGCGATCGTCATATCGCCAGTCGTTCATGGCACCCATCACATAGATGTCCTCGTCGGTCAAGGGATAGGGCCAACGCAGGAAGAGGTTCACCCAGGCGTAATCCGCTTCGGTATCCGTTTCACGGCCTTCGTTGGCGACATAGATGTATTTCTCGCCGTGGATATCCTCGTAGGTGACGTAGGGATGCCGAGCCCTGGCATCACAGATGGCATAGTCCACCACATAATAGTCGTCGGTCTGAGAGATTCTGGCGATGTTTTCAGATTGGTAATAGAAATTGCTGAAGTTGAGCCGCCGGAACTGGTTTCCCGCTTCAAAGACTGTTTGTGGCTGATGTTCGTAAGAGATGTACTCCGGATACACAAACGACGGTTGCATTCCGATCACGGCGTTGTCCCACCGACCGTTTTGGCGGATGGTCATGTTGGCGTATTGTTGTACGTTGCCCGTCATAATGCTGGGCATGTTGACTTTCACATTCAGTTGCTGGTGGGTGTCACTCAGCTGGAGCTCATCGCAATACCTGGGAACGGAAGCATCGATGGTCGCTTTGGCGTCATAGACCATGAAACGGCGGGTAAAATAGATTTGATCTTCCGAAAGGTCGTCGCCATAGACGATGAGGAGATAATTCCCGGAGATCACGGGTTTGATATCCTCTTCCGGAAAGGTCAGTCGGTAGTGCACATAATCCACGAGGGTATTTCTTGAGAAGTCGTACTCATCGATCCTGCCATAGTCGAAACCCTTTTGGTAGGTGGTTCTTTGGATATCGGAAGGATACCAGTCGTGAGTGCAATGGATGAAGGTATAGTTGAGCACTTCTGCATCCGACCCGAGCAGGTCGAAGGAAAGCGAAAGGCGTTTCATCGGGTTGTCGAGGGGAATAAGTGGCTCTTTGGTTTGGTCGCCATCGGCATAGAGTAGCACGGTTTGTACAGCTTCCTTATAATCAAGGTTGTCACAAGCGAAATCGAAGTCTTGGGCGAAGGCACCTAGACTTGTGGCAAGGGTCAGCAACAGAAGGAAGGCTGTCTTTTTCATCACGATGGGGTATTATGAAAGAAAATCACATCAGAAAGCTGATGTGATTCTCTTTTGAATGTCCAAAAATTCTTCCGTTGAGAGCTTGACATGCTCTTTTTTGAAATCCAGATCCCCTTCTTGGGTGATGGGGACCAGATGGATATGGGCGTGGGGCACTTCCAGGCCGATGACGGCCACTGCGATGCGCTTGCAGGGGACGGCTTTTTCAATGGCCTTGGCCACTTTTTTGGCGAAGACCATCATCGGGCCAATGGTATCATCTTCGAGGTTGAAGATGTAGTCCGTCTCCTGTTTGGGGACGACGAGCGTATGGCCTTTCGACAACGGGTTGATGTCGAGGAAGGCGAAGAAACGGTCATCCTCAGCGATTTTATAGCAAGGGATTTCACCTTGTATGATTCTTGTGAATATCGTAGCCATAACGAAGGATTAGCGGGTTATTTCAAGAATTTCGAAAAGCATCTTACCGGCGGGGACGGTAATTTCGGCGATTTCGCCGACTTTCTTACCGAGGAGGCCTTGGCCGATAGGAGAATTGATGGAGATTTTACCAGCTTTGAAGTCGGCTTCTTTTTCCGGGACGATGGAGTACGTCATCGCGGCCTTGGTCTTGGTGTTTTTGATTTTCACAGTGGAATACAGCAAAACCTTGGAGGTATCGATTTTCGATTCATCGAGCACGCGGGCGTTGAAGATGAGGTCCTGCAGGTCTGCGATCTTTGCTTCGAGCAGACCTTGGGCTTCTTTGGCGGCGTCATACTCGGCGTTTTCCGAGAGGTCGCCTTTATCGCGTGCCTCGGCGATGGCTTGGATGATGCGGGGGCGTTCACGAAGGATAAGGTCGTCCAATTCGTCTTTCAGTTTCTGAAGGCCTTCGGCGGTAAAATATTTGATTTCTGACATGACTATAGGTTTTTAATAACGTGAAAAAAGAGACCCTTACCGAAATAAGGGTCTTCTTTTTTTGACAGTGCAAAGATACTAAAATTATTTCAAATGTTGCAAGACATTTTAGAAAATAAGTCTAGCACCAAAGCTGTGGGTGCCACCATAGCTGTAGGTCTGGCGGAAGGAGTAATCCACGGCGAACACCGGGGCGTCTTCTCTCTTTGCGATCGGCACCTGGACGGAGCAGCCAGCGTTGAGACCTCTGTTGAGGTTCAGGCAGTTCTCATCGAGAATGCCGCTGAACAGGCCGCTTTCATAGGTGTAACCAGCACGGAGGAGGAACATCTCTCTCCAGCTGAATTCGAGGCCGCCGACATATTGGTCTTTGGTGAAGGAGTTGGAGATGAAGTTCGCTGCGAAGGTCATGCGCATTTCTTCTGCGAAATGCCAGTCGTACGCGGCAGCGATGCTCAACTGGGTGGGCAATTCAAACTGGTCGGCACGTTGGATGACCGTGTGCTGGAGTGAGCTGTTGGGGAGAAGGAATGCCTTGATGGACAAACCGTCACCTGAGAAGGTCATCGTGGGTCCGATGTTCTTCAGGGTGATACCGAAGTGGATGTTGTCGAAGGGACCTGTAACATATTGGATACCGGCATCCAAGGCCACACCCGTGCAGCTCATGTTGGCGATCGACTCGCTGATGATCTTCAAGTTGAAGCCACCGCTGATACTGTTGGAGAAGGTCTTGGCAAATGCCACGTTAATGTTCATCAGGTTGGGTTTGAAGGTACCGATACCACCATCGGGGCTGGTCGTCGTAGTTTCCATGATCTCGCCAATGTTGAATGACATGAAGGAGAGACCGAGGACGCTTGACTCGCCCACGCGGGCGCAGAGACCGAAGGAGGAGATCTTGACTCCAGTACCCTTCAACCAATCGGTATGGGTAAAGTTGATATCCAATCCGCGGATGGCAGAGATACCGGCAACGTTGCCGTACATGGCTTCGACGCCTTTGACGAACGACATGCCTGCATTGCCCCAGCCAGAGGAGGCAGCCCAAGGATTGATTAGCAATTCGGGTGCACCAGCTTGACCGGAACGGTCCTCATTACCTGCAAATGCCTGAGGAGCGCTGACTCCAAGAAGGAGAACAAGGCTCATTACAATATATCTAAATGACTTTTTCATGATTCTGATAATTTTAAGGTTAGCATTTTACGATAATTAGAACGTATTGAGGTCAATTTGACGCATTGCACCGAAGAACTTGATCGTACGTTCACCGCCACTGGTGTTGTCCTTGATATGGATCAGGTAGAAGCCTGAAGCAACAGGAGTGTTGGCGAAGTTGGTGAGATCCCAATCGATGGAAGGAATTTCGTTATCCTTCTTGAACTGGCGGATCTTGGTACCACTAAGGTTATAGATGGTGACCACGCAGTTGTTCGGGAGGTTGGTGATCTTCACGGTGTTGGTAAGCGCATTGGCTTCGTAGGAAGAGTATGCGTAGTAGGGGTTAGGAACGATGGTGATGAGATCGAGGTCGCTCTCGGTCTTGGCTTCGTCGTTCAGCAGCGGATCCAGACCGTCAATGGAGAAGGTGTATCTCGGATACATGTTGCCATAGTCCAGCTCAGGATAGAGGGAGTCAAGCGCCATGGTGGAGTAGCCTTCAGTATAAGGTTTGGCGATACGGATACGGATCTTGGCATCGTTGCCAGGTTCAAGCCATGTGGTACCTTCGATACCCATCGGCATACCGATCCACATACACTGTGGCCAGAACAGCTTGCCCATTGCGATCAGGTGGGCCTTCTTGGTGGTGTGCTGGATGGCATTCAACACTTCGAAGAGGTGCTTACCACCATCGTAAGCGGGGCTGTCATAGTCTTGCCACGGCAGCGCTGAGGAGACACCCGTAGGTTTGTCCATACCCCAGATGTAAACGAAGTGCTTACCACCGAGGACGGGTTCGTTGTCCGTTTGACGGAACAAGGAAGGATCGAGTGACTGTGAGTCGTCGCCGTAGGCTTGGTCAACGGTCTTCTTCAGCAATTGCGGAGGATTGAACATCAAGTCACGTCCGTTCAGGTCTTCGAGGTAGGAGTCCTCACCGTAGAGGATATTCAAACGAGCACCCGTTTCAACATCGATGGCGTAGCCTGGGAACCAGCCCATACCTTGAGCAGCGATGTAGTTGGGATCGTCGGGATTGTCAGAAACCACGATCAGTGAATCCGCGTAATCTTCTGACAGGTAATCCCAGTATTGACCGGTGTAGGGGTTGCCATCCTTATCAATGGAAGGAGTTCTACGAAGGTCGAACTGGCGGGCGCCGTTTTCAGAGAGGTTTTCATCCATGCTCATTTCGACGACGGGGCAGCGAGTCCACTTGGAACGGTCGGCGGTCAGCACGATGTCAACACTACCGATGCGCGGGAAAGAGTTGGTGACTTCTCTGAACTGGACATCCGGAATAGGACCGGGATTGGTAGCATCAGTGCCAGGACCATTCTTGTTCACAGAGCAGATTGCATAAGGAGCCCACGTTCTGTTGGCAATCTTTTCATAGTCCTCGGTCGGGTCATAAGGGATACTGGTACCTTGTGAGTTACTACTCATGTTGAAGTCGTTTGCAGTAGCATCGTTCTGGTCGGCAAAGGTTCCTGAACGGATCCAGTTCAACGGAGAACCAGCCACATCGATATCGCGGATACCATCCAACCACTTGCGTGTACTGTCTTGGAAGATCAAGGCAGAAGTGATCATGCCGTTGTTGGGGGCGATGACCTCACGATACGGTTTGTCACCCGTATTCGAGTCATGGGTGCTACCAACAAGTTGGGGACCATGAGGATACTGCTGGGTAATGGCGATAGAGATACCTCTGTCAATGAACATCTTCTCATCGGTATAAACCGTGGTAGTATCGCTCTTGATGGTATCGCCAGATTCAAGGTCGGTAATGTACCAGTGGGAGACATAACGGAGTGCGGAGTCACCCATCACAGACTGGTTGGAAGCAACGCCGTGGGTATAGACCGGCATCAGCGTGTCGAACCAGAGTTCGTAGGAGGTGGTCTTCACGTTCAGCGGGTCGATCACCTTGACATCCAACGGGCCGTAACCCACTTGATAGGTGGGGTGATACAGGATCGGGTAGTCGGGGTGACCGAAGACGATCTTCTGACCATTCTCATCCATGGTGTTGGCGAGTTTCTTGCTGAAGAGTTCATCGATGGAAGCCTGTGACAACTCAATTTCGTTACCACCGTTGCCGAGACCCACGAGACGAGTGATGGAAGGTTTGTCGCCATAGTTACTACGCAACACGGTACCGTTGACAATCTTGTGCGGCACAGCGCTGTAGCACTGGATGTTCTTACGCCCTTCGAGGTAAGGTTTCATCTGACCATAGAGGCCGAACATATCGCCAGGCTCTTGTGAGTAAGGCAGATAGTTGTTGTAGGCATAGGCAACAGCCATGAAGTAGTAGGTCTGATGGTTGACCAGAGCCGGGCTTTCTGAAGAAGCGAATTTGTCTTCAGTAACCACGAAGCTGTGGGTGATACCACCGTTAGCACCTTCCACCTTTAAGTAAGGAACGTTGGCGCCGATGGCATTGTCATACTCATAATTGACCAGATGCTGGGCACCGTTCTTGATGTCGCACTGGAAGATCAGACGAGCCTTGCTGTTGTCGTTGAGCTCATCGGCACCAACTTCGGCGCTAGCGAGCTGATAGACTTTGTAGCCTTCGAAGCGATAGTAGCGGTCGGCAGGGATGGTGTCGGTGTCAGGACGAATCTCCGGGATTTCAGGATCCAATTCAACGTATGACTCGTTGAAGTTGTTAGAGATCGGGCTGTTGGACAGATAGATGATGAGTTTCTGGTCGAGCTCACGGATGGTAAGGTCAGGAGCGTTAGGACCATCGATGACTTTGAAGCAGTTGTCGAACAGTGCCTGGCACTTATCGTCGGTGACGCGGAGGAGTTCCACGGAAGCCCAGGGGCCGCCAGAGGTAGCACGGGCCCACGGCACACCGAAGGTGATGTAGTTCACAGCACCGGGTTCCAGGGTGAAGGGGCCTGCAGACTGCATGAAACGACGGTCTTCAGGTTGGTTGCCTTCGTTTTCCTCGGTCCAATACTTACCGTTGACATTGTAACCACCGCCGGGAGCGATACCGTGAGTACCCCAGTTGCACGGGTCGGTGTCGCCAGGGAACATGAAGTCGCAGTCCACATCCTGAACGCCAGTGTGGCCAGGATAGCCGTCACCACCGAACTGCATCTTGTTACCGTCTCTCCAGTAGGAACGGAGCAGCAGGTAGGTTTCAGCAGCGTTGTCGGGGTCACCCATCACGGTGCTACTGTTGTTGTGATAGAGGAAACGGCGCATACCGAAACGTTCGTCGTCGATGATGCCGTTACCGAAGTTCACACCGTTGATGGACTCGTCGCAGAGTTGGTCACCGTAGATGGTATCAACTGTGAAGATGGTATCACCGGTGATAGGATCCAGTTCATAGCTGTTCAGATAGGTCATCTGATACTTCGGGTTATCCAGGAAGTCGGGGTCCATGTAGGGGCCTTGGAAGAAGTCGATACCGACCGCAGGAGGTTGGTTACCGTAGGATTCCGGTTCACCGCTACCGTCCATGGCGGAGCCGTTGTAACCGAAACCGAGACCACGTTGCACGTCGCAGCCCACGAAGTCGTCCTTGGCAAAGCCGAGGTCAACGTCGGTCCAGGGGCAGAAGAAGGTGCCCTTTAATTTATAGGTGGAGCGGTTGATGATCTCATAGGAGCAGAAGGACATGTTGTTGATTTCGTCGTTGGTAGCGAAGGCGAAGGCTTGGCCACGGACTTCGATACCGATGGCAGAACCTTGGGATTCGGTGTGTGAGTTACCTTTATCGTTGAACACCCACCACAGGGTTTGGTCACCTTTCAGCACTTGGTCAGAGAGGATGGAACCATGCACGGTGCCGAGGTAGGATTCCTCCATGGTCGGGACCTTGGTGTGGCAGAGTTCGTTGTCGATATCATAGTATGGATAGTCACCAGCCAGAGGATTGTATACACCGTTGCCGTCTCTATCGAAGAACGGGGCCATGTAGTGGCTAGCACCAGAGATGTTGCCGCCGACAGCTTCCGGGTGAGCGGGCCATTCGGTGATGATCTTGGGGATCACGTAGTCCTCAGAGGGGATGAAAGCACCAGTGGTTTCATCGAGGTGGCTGAGGAACTCATCCACTTCAGCACGGGTGATCTTGAAGAGTTGGTCCCACTGAGCGCAGGTGACATCGTCGATAGATGCTTCCTTGAGGCTCAGAGGTCCAGTCCAGAAGTCGTTACCGTCCTGACGGAAACGCACGGCGGCGCACTTCAGCTGGTTGTTAACGTCGAGACCAGCAATCCAGAGCGAGCCAGCGTAGAGAGAAGTAGCAGAACCGTTAGCGGGGATGTAATACTTGGATCCGGTACCACCGGGGAGGTCCCACCACATATCACCACCAGCATTAATACGGGTTCTGACGTTGTTGATGTTCAACCATTCAAAAGCAGAAGATGGAGAACAACCGGCTGTGGTCTGTTTCAAGTTACGTTGACCGCGGTCACCACGACCAACAAACATTTCAGCCTTTCCGGAATTTGCAGCGCCAGCAATGATCAGCGCGACAAACAATAAACGTAGTATATTTTTCATATTCTGATTGATTATTCGTTTAGATTCCACCTCTTACATTAGAAATTAAAGCTAGCTCCAATCTTAATCTGACGAGGAGTTGAGTAGTTGCCGCCTCTGTTCACGTAGAGACTATACATATCGATGAAAGCCTGCGGGTCAATTTGCGAACGGATCTGGCTCTGATACTTGGGTGAAGTCAGGTAACCATCGTCGTCCGGGTCGCCAGTAGCGTTATAAACATTCAGGATGTTCTTAGCGTTGAGGAGGTTCGTGATGTTGACATACACGTTGAAGTAGGCGTCATGGCCTTTCTTACCTTCTTTCTTACCGCCGAGGGTGACATCGAAGTCTTTGTCAACACGGAGGTCGATCTTGAAGGAGGCCGGCATTCTGGAACCGTAGTAGGTACCTTTGAGCAGGTTGTTGCTTCCAGAGAGCGGTGAGGACACCGTACGGGAAGCGGTGTAAGGCGTACCGGAACCACCGGTGACGGTCATGGAGGCGCCTGCATTGGCCAGGAGTTGGATCGGGGCCTTGCCAGACTTCTCGCGGTTGATGACGGGACCGTCATACTTCTTGCCAGAGCCGAAACGATAGTCAACACCAAGGCTGATCATGTGACGGCGGTCAACGCTGGTCGGGAAGGTAGATCTCAAGTTCGGCACACCTGCGTTGATCAACGCGGCAGCGGTCGTGGTGGAAGCACCGGTCATGTTAGCATACTGCAAAGTATAGCTGGCGCGGACACGCACGTTCTTGGTTCTACGGAGGTCATATTCAGCGGTCAGACCCTTGATGGTACCGAAGTCGAGGTTACTGAAGGAGGAGTAGTCCTTAGGATAGGCACCTGTGAGACGGTACATCTGGATCAAGTTACGCACCTCATTATAATAAGCGGTGATGGTGAAGGATGAAGTGTTGGTCAGCTTCTGGGTGAAACCGAGTTCGTAGTCAACGGTCTGCATGGGCTTCAAGTTGGGGTTGGCCAAGGTACCTGACACGTCATTGAAGTAGTAGTAGTTGAGGGGGCTCATAAAGTATGAGCTGGTAGGACGCTGGGTCAGCACGTCATAGTGGGCGAAGAACAAGGCTTCGTCGGAGATCGGGAAGGAGAATGAGATACGAGGCATGAAGTTCCACTGAGGCTCATAGTCCTCGAAGGATTCCATGTCAACTCTTTGCTGGTCGGGTTTGTTAAGCCACGGGGAGATACCTGAACCCTTGTCGAGGACGGTAGGTGAGGAAATCTCAGCACCTTCAGCATTGAACCAGGTAGTACCGCTACGGTAACCCACGATGCTGTTGATGTCGGTGACTTTGTTAACATAGATTGCGAAGTCGTCGCCGATGTTGTCCGGAACGGTCACAGCTTCTCCGGTGGGGAGGGTGATTTGGCCATTGCTACGGAGGTCGCCGACGGTCTTATAGTCGTAGAGGATGAACGGATCCTTGAGCACGTACTGGTTAGCATCGAAGCGGTCGGCGCGGATACCGATCTGGAAGATCAGGTCTTTGAACGCGAACTTATCCTGGATGTAGCCAGCGGTGTAGATCGGTTGGCTGGAGGCCACCGGGCGGGTGTTGAAGGTATTGCCGTTTTCGTCCGTGGTTGTCTGGTTGAAGAAGTCCTCCAAGGTAGGACGTTCGTTCCAACGATGTTTCTTACCGTCGAAGGAGTAGCCGTAGTAGGAGACATAGAAGCTACCGTCGCGGGTGAGTTCATCGGGAGCGAACATGCTGATGTTGAGGCCACCGTCAACGACACCTTTCTTCAGGTTACCATTCTCATCATAGTACATGATGGAGTTGTCGTTGAAGTTATAGGAGTCGATGAGGATGTAGTCGGTACCGGTGAGGGACAGGCCCATGGCTTTACGCAGGTTGGCGTCGAAAACCTTCTGGGTCTCGCCGTCATACAGTCTGTGGTACCAAACGGTGTCCACGAAGCCGTCATGGCTGGTGGCATACGGGTTGGCCACATCAAGCTCTTGGATATGTGAGTTGACCAGGCCACGCATGAGCAGCCAGTAGTTGGTGCTGTAGCTCATGGCGCTGGAGTTACGTTGTTCGTACTGGAAACCGAGTTTGATTTCGTGTGAGCTTTCGCCCTTGCCAACGGTCATGGAGGCGTTGACGTTCACGGCAAACTGGTCGCTGACACTCTTGTAGTAGCCAGACATCAGGGTGCCCGGAACAGCGTACAAACCATAGATGTAGTCAGGGCTGTCGCCGTTCAGCAGGGCGCCACCGAGTTGGAGGCTGGTGAAGTTGTCATAGAAACCGGTAGCACCGTAGTCTCTATAGAGATCCAGGTAGTAGTCGGTGTATCTAGCCAGGAGCGGGTTGAAGCGAGAGGCGTGGAAATCGACGAGGGTATCGAAGTCCCAGGTGTTCAACACGTTCACATTGCTCAGGGTCTGGTAATGGGTTCCGTCAACCAGCACTGAATCCACCGAACCGATTTGGAAGGTCGGGGTCTTGTAGGTGGTATAACGGCCGAGGTTGCCGTATGCGAAGATGTTGTCCCACAGGTCGGGGTCACCTTCTTCGCCGGTCGATCTTGTGTAGTCCGCTTGGATGCTATAGTAGAAGTTGCGGATCAGCGAGTTGCTTTCCGGGGCCGTGGGGAAGCGCTGGGTGAAGCGGACATAACCACGGGTGGTACCGGATTTGTCGATCGAGTTCTTGGCCGTGTTGAAGTACGAGTAGTTGGAGCTGAAGCCGTGGCCCTGGTATCTGTAGAACGAACCGCCGATGGTCAAGTTGATGGTCTCGGTGGTACGGACGTTGATGTTACCAGAGAGGTTGATGCTGTAGTTGCTCGTGTTGGTTGAGAATCTCGAATAGACGAGGTCCGCCTTTTTGGTATAGTTGGCTGTTTGATAGGTACCGGAACCCACGCCAGAGAGTACGAGCGGTTGCTCTTCGATACGTCTCTGCCAAGCGGTGTCGGCGGTATAGAAGCCCGTAGCGGAGAGGGCGCCGATCTTGTGGTAGCTCAAGTCACCGGCGAGGAAGAAACCGAGGAGAGCGGTCTCAGCCTGTTTGCCTTTGATGAGCGGTCCCTGGATGCTGAAGCCCAGACGGCTGTGGCCGTAACCTTCGACAGAGGTCTCAAGTTCCAAGCCGGCACCGAAGGTACGGCTCGGGCCCTTGGTGGTCAAGTTGATGATACCACCCATGGCGTCACCGTACATGGCAGGGGTACCACCGAGGATCACGTCCACCTGGTCAATAGCGCTTTGAGGCACGCTGGCACTACCGATAACCTTCACACCGTCGATGTAGTACACCGCGCTTTCACGAGAACCACGGATACTACCGACTTCACCGTCGGCGGTAAACACACCACCGACCGTGGAAGCGACACCTGATGCAGAACGGTTAGGCAACTTCGCGATTTCCTCTGCCGTGATGGATGCACCTGAAGTGGTGTTGTCCTTCGAGATTAGAGGCACCTCGTAATCGATGACCGTGACCTCATTCAAACTGATGGCACCACTGGTCATCTTGATGTTCCAGTCGGTAATCTTGTTGGCAGGAATAATAATGCCGTTCAAGACATAATTGTTGTAGCCAACGAAGGTTGCCTTCAAATCATACGTTCCCGGAGGAATCGGGTTGATGTCGTAGTTACCATCGAAATCCGAGGTCGCACCTCCAATCATCGTTCCTCCTTTTTCAAGGACGATGTTTGCGAATGATACGGGCTGACCCGTTTCATCGGTAACCTTTCCTTTGAGTCGTCCTTGCTGTGCGAAAGCTAACATGGATGTCGCTAACACAATCGCAAGGGTCATTAGTAAATTTCTAAACATACCTTGTAATTTTATGTTATACTGCTTTTAATTTGCATTAAAAAGACTCCAAAATTATAAACTTTTTAATAAGCACACAAGAAAAAACAGTTTTTAGTGACTTTTTTATAATCATAAAATTTTTAACATTTAATAAAAGTAATGAAAACTAGCATGTTAGAAACGGCGCTCGACTGCATTATTTTTTTAGGGAAAAAAGAAATAGGAAGGGAAACACCTATTAATTAATAATTGATTACCTTTGGGGCATGAAAAAAACACTGGCTTTTACACTCACCTTGCTGCTCATTTTGTGGCTTTCGGGTTGCAAAGACCCTTGGGAGAACCCCAACCATCCGAACGCCATCGTGGATTTCACCATCTATCCCAACTCCATCAAGGAATATGAGCTGAACTTCCCAGGGGGCTACAAGTACTACACGTCTGACCCGCAGAGCACCAGCCGAGGCATCATCGTGTTTCGTGTTTCACAAGACAGTTTCACCGTGTGGGACCGACTGCCGCCCAACAAGCCCAATACCTGCTGCGACGGCAATGGCAACTGCACCCGTTTGGTGGTGGAAGACGCTTACTATGTCGTGGACCATTGCAACGACATCAAGTACAACATCTTGGATGGCTACATCGTTGAGGGAGAAGGTACTTATCGCCTGTATCCGTACAATTACACGTATGACGGGACCAGCTTGAGAATCACCAGCTACTATTGATCCTTGCGTTTTTCCATGACTTCCGACTGGCGTCTGATCGACGCCTGATGGATGGCTTCGAACACCGCCCTGACCACTTCTTGATCGAGACCAAGCTCCCCTCCGGTAGCGATATGGTCGGCGAGAATCCGTTTCCAGCGGTCCATCTGCACCACGGTGACATTATTGTGCTTCTTGTATTCACCAATTTGAGCGCTGACCTCCATGCGACGGGCAAGCAGCTGAAGCAATTCCGAGTCGATGTCGTCGATCTCACTCCGGAGGCTGGCGAGGTCGCGTTCCACGTTACCCGTGTTTTTGGAGCGGAAGGCGAGGCTGTCAAGCAAGGATTCCAAAGCCGCTGGCGTGATCTGCTGCTGGGCATCGGTCAAAGCGGCTTCGGGACAGCAATGGCATTCAATCATCAAGCCGTCGGAAGCCAGGTCAAGGGCTTTCTGAGCCGTAGGCTGTAGCAGCTCGCGATTGCCGCAGATATGGCTGATGTCGGTGATGACTGGCACATTCAAGCGCTGACTCAAGGCAATGGGGATCTCCCACATCGGGAAGTTGCGGTAGGGTGACTCTTTATAATAGGAAAAGCCACGATGGACGGCTATCAAATCCGACAAGCCAGCCTTTTGGAAACGCTCAAGCGCACCGATCCAAAGGTTCAGGTCGGGAGAGACCGGGTTTTTCACCAACACGGTAACCTTGGAACCCCGCAGGACATCCGCCAATTGTTGTACGGAGAAGGGGTTGACCACGGTACGAGCGCCAATCCAGAGCGCATCCACCCCATATTTCATCGCCAACTCCACATGTTCCGGCGTAGCCACCTCTGTAGCGATGGGCAAACCCGTTTCCTGTCCGGCCCGTTGAAGCCAAACCAGGCCCGCTTCTCCCCTGCCCTCAAAAGCATCGGGACGGGTGCGGGGTTTCCAAATGCCACCGCGCAGCATGTTCACAGCAGGGATCTTAGCCAAAGCACGCGCCGTGACGAGGATTTGTTCCTCGGACTCGACACTGCATGGACCCGCGATAATCAAAGGATAGTTCATCGTTGCAAATATACAGCATTTTTATTCGTCCAATGTGATTTTTTCGTAACTTTGCGCTTGAATTAAACCTAGATATCGTGAAAAGAGTAGAGATCAAACAAGCCTTGCAGATGCAGGCATCGGAAGAAGAAATCACCGTAATGGGATGGGTGCGCAACAAGCGCGGCAGCAAGAACGTAGCTTTCATCGCCTTGAACGATGGATCCACCATCAACAACCTTCAGCTGGTCGTTGACCTGAACGTCATTCCTGAAGAAAAGCTGGCGTTGATGCATGCTGGTGCTTCCCTTTGGGCCAAGGGCGTATTGGTAGCCTCTATGGGCAGTGGCCAAGCCGTGGAACTCTCCGTGAAGGAGATCGGGCTGTTCGGTCCCGCCAACCCCGACGAGTACCCGTTACAGCCCAAGAAACACTCCTTGGAGTTCCTGCGTGACATCGCGCACCTGCGTTTCCGCACCAACACCTTCGGTGCCGTGATGCGTCTGCGTCACGCCATGGTGTTCGCCATCCACAAGTTCTTCACCGAGCGAGGCTTCTACAACATCCATACCCCTTTGATTACCGCATCGGACGCTGAAGGCGCCGGCGAGATGTTCCAGGTGACCACTTTGGACTTGAACAACCCGCCACGCGACGAACAAGGCAACATCGACTACAAGCAGGACTTCTTCGGCAAGTCAACCAACCTCACCGTTTCGGGACAACTCGAAGGCGAGTTGGCCGCTACTGCCCTAGGTAAGATCTATACCTTCGGTCCCACTTTCCGCGCCGAGAACTCCAACACCACACGCCACCTGGCTGAGTTCTGGATGATCGAGCCCGAGATGGCCTTCTACGACATCAACGACAACATGGACCTCGCCGAGGAGATGCTGAAATACTTGATCCAATACGCCTTGGACAACAACATGGACGACCTCCAATTCCTCAGCAAGCGCTTGCAGGACGAAGAGAAGGGCAAGAAAGAGGAAGACAAGTCGATGGAGCTCATCAGCAAGCTGCACTTCGTCCTGGAACACGAATTCGTACGCTTGACCTATACCGAGGCCATCGACATCCTGCGTAACTCCAACTACAACAAGAAAGGCAAGTTCCAATACCCCGTCAACGGCTGGGGCGTGGACCTGCAGTCGGAGCACGAGCGCTATCTCGTTGAAAAGCACTTCAAGAAGCCCGTCATCCTGACCGACTATCCCAAGGAGATCAAAGCCTTCTACATGAAACAGAACGAAGACGGCAAGACCGTCCGCGCCATGGACGTACTCTTCCCCGGCATCGGAGAGATCATCGGCGGCTCAGAGCGTGAGACCGATATCAACAAGATCCTCGACCGCATGCATGAAGTGGGCATCCCCGAGGAATCCATGAACTGGTACCTCGACAGCCGTCGCTTCGGCTCGGTGCCGCACTCCGGCTATGGCCTCGGCTTCGAACGACTGCTGCTGTTCATCACCGGCATGACCAACATCCGCGACGTCATCCCCTTCCCAAGAACACCGAAAAACTGCCTATATTAATAAATTCGGAATTCAAAAACCTTCTGCTATGAGCGATCAACGTTTAACCCAAGTACAGCGACAAGAGCTGAAGCTCTCGCCTCAACAGATTCAGTTGATGAAGCTGTTGCAATTGCCTTTGATTGAATTGGAGCAAAGGATCAAGGAAGAAATCGAGTCCAACCCCGCGCTGGAAGACAACATGAGCAGCGACGACAACGAACCGATGAACGAAGGCGATGAGAATCTTGGGGATAACGATGGTTACGAAGAGGGCGACAATGGAGAAAACGACAACTACAATGATGACGAAATCCCCGTCAACAAGGAGGATGAGTTCGACTTGAACGACTACCTCCCTGAAGAGGACGAGTACGATTACGCTTACAAGTCGCATGTCAACAACCGCAGCCAAGACGACGAAGACCGCCAGATGCCCATCACCCACGAAGACTCCTTCCAGGATTATCTAATCCAACAGCTTGGTTATCACGATCTTACAGAAGAAGAAGAGCTTATTGGCAAATACATCATAGGCAATCTTGACGACAATGGCTATCTAAGCCGTCCCATCCCCAACCTCGTGGATGACCTGCTTTTCACGATGAATCTCGAGACCACGGAAGAGGAAGTCAAGAAGGTGCTGAAAGTGGTGCAACAATTCGATCCACCTGGCATCGGCGCCACCAACCTCCAAGAGTGCCTGCTCATCCAGATAGAGCGACTCCAAGAGGAAAATCCATACAATGACTATCGGTTGTGCGCCGACATCATCAAAAACTGTTTCGAAGAGTTCACCAAGAAACACTACGACAAGATCGCCAAACGGACAGGCGCTTCAAACCGCCAACTTAAGGCTGCCTTGGATGAGATCTTGAAGCTGAACCCCAAACCAGGCGACTCTTCCAGCTCGAGTGCGAGAATCAGCTATTACATCACCCCTGATTTCTTTATCTCCATCAAGGATGGCCATCTGGAGCTTTCTCTTGACGGCAGGAACAACCCCGACCTGAAAGTCAACAAGCAATATGTGAAGATGCTTGAAGATTTTTCCAAGAGCAAGGAGTCGAAGACCATGCAGGAGGCCGCTCAGTTTGTCCGCCAGAAGATTGACGGCGCCAAATGGTTCATCGACGCCATACGTCAGCGGCAGCACACCCTTTACATCACCATGAAGGCCATCATGGACATGCAAGAGGAATATTTCCTCACGGGCGATGAGACCAAACTCAAGCCCATGATCCTGAAAGACATCGCCGAGAAGGTGAACCTAGACATCTCCACGGTGTCGCGCGTGGCCAACAGCAAATACGTCCAGACCCCATACGGCACCCATCTGTTGAAGACCTTCTTCAGTGAAGGCATCACCAATGAAGAGGGCGAAGAAGTCTCTACCCGTGAAATCAAGAAGATCCTTCAGGACTGCGTTGAAGAGGAAGACAAGAGCAAGCCGATGACCGACGAAGAGCTGATGGCGGTGTTGAAGGAAAAAGGCTACCCCATCGCTCGTCGAACCGTGGCGAAGTACCGAGAGCAGCTGGGCATCCCGGTGGCAAGGCTGAGGAAAGAGCTATAAAATTCGGAATTCGGAATTCGGAATTCAAAACAGGTCCAGTTCTCCGGTTTTGGAGAAACGGATTTTCCCTAAGTGTTTATAGGCTAGATCGGTGCATTCCCTACCGCGGGGGGTACGCATGAGATAACCTTCTTG
This sequence comes from Bacteroidales bacterium, assembly GCA_017965765.1. GTDB lineage: Bacteria > Bacteroidota > Bacteroidia > Bacteroidales > F082 > Limimorpha. The sequence goes on along the minus strand of JAGCPJ010000029.1, from coordinate 26,753 downwards.
GATCAGGAAGGGCTCGTAAACCTCTTCGATGGTGCCGGCATCTTCACCCACGGCGGTGGCGATGGTGTTCACGCCCACGGGACCACCTTTGAATTTTTCAATAATTGTGTTGAGGATCTTGTTATCCATGTCATCAAGGCCATGCTCATCGACGTTCAAGGCACTCAAGCCAATCCTCGCGATTTCCACGTTGATGCGTCCATCCCCTTGGATCTGTGCGAAGTCGCGCACACGGCGCAACAACAGGTTGGCGATACGCGGTGTCCCACGGCTGCGGCGCGCAATCTCGTAAGCAGCAGTATCATCGATGGGCACACGCAAGATACCCGCGGAACGTTTCACAATTCCGGAAAGCGTTTTGGCGTCATAGTATTCCAGACGGAGGTTGATGCCGAAACGGGAACGCAGTGGTGCCGTCAGCAAACCAGAGCGCGTGGTGGCTCCGATCAAGGTAAAGGGATTGAGGGCGATCTGGATGCTGCGGGCGTTGGGTCCCGACTCAATCATGATGTCGATGCGGTAATCCTCCATGGCCGAGTAAAGATACTCTTCCACGACGGGACTGAGACGATGGATCTCGTCGATAAACAGCACATCGTTCGGTTCAAGGCTGGTGAGCAGTCCGGCAAGATTGCCCGGCTTGTCGAGGACAGGCCCCGAGGTCATCTTCATGTTGACTCCCAGTTCGTGGGCGATGATATGGGAAAGCGTGGTCTTGCCCAGACCCGGCGGGCCATGCAGAAGCGTATGGTCGAGTGCTTCGCCACGTTGTGCGGCAGCCTTCACGAAGACCCTCAGGTTCTCCACGACCTTCTCCTGCCCCGCAAAACTGCTGAAGGCATCAGGGCGCAGGACATTCTCAAGATCTTTTTCCGCCTTGGAGAGATGGGAACCGGTGGGGTCGAGGTTGCTATTCATCGCTTTTTTTCAACGGCTACAAAGATAATAAAAAATGTTGTAACTTAGCAGCCCGAAAACAAACATAAAATGAGAAAGCTCCTTTTATTCCTCCTGATATTCGCCATCAGCACTTGCGGATTCGCCCAACGCAAGGGCTCACTTCATCTTGACCAGGACAGCAGGGTGGAACGTTTGATGAGAAAACAGCGCGAAGTATTTGCCGCCAACAAGACGATGAACGGCTATCGCGTCCAGATTTTCATGGAGATCGGCAACGATGCCATCAGCCATGCGGAAGCCATGAAAAGCAGCTTCATGAAAGCCTTCCCGGAGCTACCCGTCTATCTGACCTATGAGCAGCCCTACTACAGGTTGCGCGTCGGCGACTTCAGGAACAGGGTTGAGGCGGAGAAATACATGCGACTCATCAAGCCCAAGTTCAACCTGGCATTCGTCACGGCCGACATCATCAACCCTCCGGCGAAACTATCGCCCGTGGAGTTAGAAGATGAAGAAGAAACCGGAGAGAGCTACATCGAATAGTCTCAGATCAGCTCCAGAATCAGACCGGCCAGACGGCTGGTACCCACACGGAACAGGCTCGGGTTGAGCCATTGTTCACCAAGGATATGTTTCACCAGATAATAGTAGGTGAGCGCATCCTCGGGAGTTTTCATGCCTCCCGCAGGCTTGAAGCCGACTTTCTTACCCGTAGCTTCGTAGTATTCCTTGATGGTGTCGATCATGACGATGGCCGCCAACGGCGTAGCGGCTACCGGCACCTTGCCCGTGGAGGTCTTGATGAAGTCGGCACCCGCAAGGATGGCCAATTCGGAGGCCTTACGGATGTTTTCCACGGTCTTGAGTTCGCCCGTCTCAAGGATGACTTTCAGGTGGGCCTTCTCGCCACAGGTCTCCTTGATGGTCTTGATTTCATCAAAGACCTCGTCGTAGCGACCCGCCAGAAACGTTCCACGGGAGATGACCATGTCCACCTCGTCAGCGCCCTCGTTGACACAATACTCCACCTCTTTCACCTTGAGGTCGAAAGGCATCTGGCCTGAAGGGAAGCAGCAGGCCACGGTAGCCACACGGATGCCGCTGCTTTTGAGCAGTTCTTTGGCTTGCCGCACGAAAGGACTGTAGATACAGATGGCGGGCACAGAGAGATGCGGTGCCTGTTTGGGGAAAGCCAAGGCCTTGGCGCAGAAATCGTTGATCTTTTCAGCGTTGTCAAAAGCCTCCAAAGTGGTGAAGTCGATACTTTGGAAGATGGTCTTCAAAGCCTCCTTGAGGTTGCCCTGTTTCTTTTCAATGTCGATGATTTGAGCGATGCGCTCGTTAAGGGCGGCTTCGCTATGGCTGTAAGGGTTGAATTTCATGGTCATACGATCTTTGATGCAAAATTAATAAAAAAACGCTACCTTTGTAAAAAAATTAGTGCCATGACTTTCAGAGACAAACTCCACATCCTCTGCTCCATTCCCAAGACCTTGCGGTTCAATCTGCACTATTTCCCTTTCAAGACGGCGATCAAATGTCCCGTAATGGTATCGAGAAGGGTCTATCTGAGAGAGCTTCACGGGAAAGTGTCGATTCCTGAGAACGCCGACACGGCAAGCATCAAGATTGGGTTTGGCGATGTGGGGCATTATGACCGCAAACGCTCCAGAAGCATCTGGCAGGTAAGTGGTGAAGTGGATTTCAAGGGCAGAGCCTCCATCGGCCATGGCTCGAAGATCTCCGTGCGAGGGAGGCTGGAGTTGGGTGACCTTTTCAACATCACGGCGGAGAGCACCATCGTCTGTGCCAAGGAGATCCGTTTCGGCAACGACTGCCTGGTCAGTTGGGATGTGTTGGTGATGGATACCGACGAGCATCCCGTCTATAACAAGGCCGGGGAACGCATCAACGAGGACCGGCCCATCATCGTGGGTGACCATGTGTGGATCGGCTGCAAATGCATGTTGCTGAAGGGTGCCGAGTTGCCTGAAAACACGATCCTCGCCGCAGGCACCGCCTTACGGTCGGCATTCCACGGCGAGGAACAGATCATTGGCGGCAATCCCCCTTCCATCCTCAAGAGAGAGGTCCGGTGGGGAGTGAGGAGTGAGAAGTGAGGAGTTAGGAGTGGGGAGTGCCGATAGTTGTCATTGCGAGGAGCGGAGCTTAGCGGAGCGACGTGGCAACCCAGTACTACCATAATATGCTTTTTCGGGTAATACTAGATTGCCACGCTCGTTCCTCGCTCGCAATGACAGCTACCGTTCCCTACTACTCACCACGACAACTACCGCACAACGAGTTCCTCGCAACGACAACTGTCGTAGGCTATAACAAATCACAGATTATCAATTACTTGGCAGAGGTTCTTGAAGATCTCAGGAATCTCGCCTACGCCATTGACAGGATGGAGGTTCCCTTTGGCTTCATAGTAAGCCAATACGGGCTTGGTCTTGGCTTCATATTCCTCAAAGCGGTGTTTGATGGAATCGATGTTGTCGTCGGCACGACCGCTGATCTTGCCACGTTCCAGCATACGTTCCACGAGGAGGTATTCAGGGACTTCGAGGCTCAACACACCGGTCAATGAAATGTGGTACTTGGCCATCATCTCGTCGAGGATCTCGGCTTGCTTGACGGTGCGCGGATAGCCGTCGAAGAGGAAACCGGGCGAGTTGAGGTTCTCGGAGAGTTTCTTCTCGATGATGGCGGCGACGATTTCGTCGGAGACAAGACCACCTTGGCTGATGATGCCTTTCACCTGCAGGCCGAGTTCCGTCTCGGCGGCAATCTCCTCACGGAGGATCTCGCCCGTGGAGATATAGGTCAACTGATACTTTTCACGCAGGAACTGCGATTGGGTTCCTTTGCCTGCCCCTGGAGGGCCAAAAAGAATAAGATTTAGCATAGCGATGGTATTTAATTCCGCATTCTACATTACTTTATAGATGTCTGGGAGGTTCCGGCCTTGTTGGTCATAATCCAGGCCATAGCCCACGATGAACTCGTTGGCGATGTCCATGGCCTTGTAATTGATGGGATAGTCGTATTGGAACGACTTGGGTTTGAAGAAGAGCGTGGCGATCCGAACGTCGGAGGCATTGAGACGATGCAGCTTCTCGATGGTATATTTCATGGTGTGTCCCGTATCGACGATATCTTCCACGATGACCACGTTGCGACCTTCAAGCGAATGGTCGAGGCCAATGAGCTCGCGCACCACGTTGGTGGTTTCGGTGCCTGAATAGGAAGATAGCTTCACAAAAGAAACCTCACAAGGGATGGTCAGGCGTTTGAAAAGCTCAGAGGCGAACATAAAAGCGCCATTAAGGATCACCAAAAACAACGGATTTTTGCCCGCCATGTCCTTATTGAGCTGATCCGCAACCGTTTGGATGGCGTTTTCGATCTTCTCCTGTGGGATGTAAAGGGAGAATTCCTTGTCTAAAACTTTTACTGTTTTCATGCTATTATTCATTGGGTGTACAAAAATAAGAAATTCATTGGTTATCAAAACAGGAAAAAAACTATTTTTGCGACAACAACTGAATACTGTTATGACCCCAATCGTTAGCATTATCATGGGAAGCACCTCCGACCTTCCCGTCTTGGAAAAAGCCGCACAATATTTCGATGAGATGGAGATCCCCTTTGAGATGAACGCCTTAAGCGCACACCGCACCCCACAGGAAGTGGAGCAATTCGCCCGTGAGGCCCAAGGCAGAGGCATCAAAGTCATCATCGCTGCCGCAGGCATGGCTGCCGCATTGCCTGGCGTCATCGCCGCCAACACCACCCTTCCCGTCATCGGCGTTCCTGTCAAAGGCATGCTCGACGGACTCGATGCCATGCTGTCCATCATCCAGATGCCTCCAGGCATCCCAGTAGCCACAGTAGGTGTCAACGGAGCCCTCAACGCCGCCATCCTCGCCACGGAGATGCTGGCATTAAGCGACCCAACCATTGCCAAGAAAGTAGAGAATTACAAGGAAGGACTTAAGAACAAGATCACCAAAGCCAACGAAGAGCTGAAAGAAATCAAATATAGGTATAAGGTAGGATGATTGTGGATTGCCACGCTCGTTCCTCGCTCGCAATGACAGCTATCGACGTACTCCTCCCTCCTCACTCCTCACTCTTCATTCCGTTTCCCGTTCCTACCGATGTTTAACCCCGATGGGGTAGTCCCCCGTTTCCCAAATTCCGCATTCCGAATTCCGCATTCCGAATTCCGAATTCCCTTCCTACCGATGTTTAACCCCGATGGGGTATTCCCCCGTTTCCCAAATTCCGCATTCCGCATTCCGAATTCCGCATTCCCTTCCTCCTCGCCATCATCAGGCCGTCGCGGAGGGGAAGCAAGACGTTCTCTACGCGGGGATCGTTTTGAACTAGGTCGTTGAACGCTTGTATTGCCTGGGTATCTCTTTCTTTTGTATTGACATTCAGCACCTTGCCACCCCAGATAACGTTATCTGCCAAAATAAGGCCTCCTGAGGTAACCTTGTCGATGACGAGATCGTAATACTCGGGATAACTCACCTTGTCCGCATCGATAAAAACCAAATCGAAACCATCGTCCAAAGTAGGAATGATCCTCTTGGCATCGCCGATGATCAGTTGCACCCGGTCAGCCACCCCCGCTTGGTCCAGATACTTTCGGATGATGCCTTCATATTCCTGATTGGCCTCGATGGTGGTTAGCAGGCTATCTTTTGCCATGCCTCGGGCCATGCTGATGGTGGAAAAGCCTGTGAAAGTCCCGATCTCAAGCACCTTGGAAGGACGTATCAACTGACAAAGAAGTTGAAGGAAGCGCCCTTGTACTGGTCCCGACATCATTCGGGGATTCATCTCGTGGAGATAAGTCTCCCGATACAATGCCGTCAGCACCTCATCCATAGGGGTGACGTGTTGTTCCAGGTATTCTTCCAAGGCGTGATTCAGATCGTTCATCACTTTGCGCTTCTGAAAATCAAGGTGGACAGTTGGTCAGGATTAAACACCAAGTTGGCTTCCTCCTGAAGGTCTTCCGCCGTAATCACTTCAATGGTGTGAATAATGTCGGGAACCGTCTCGATGGGCTCGTCCATCAGCATGGAACGCGTGATGGCCAGCAGTTCGCTCATCCCCGACTCTCGTCCCAAGGCCAGCTGTCCCATGAGCTGTTGCTTGGCATGATGTAGCTGCATGGTACCCATCTTCTGGTTGCGCAGTTTGTCCAATTCCTTGAGGACCAGACCCACTGCCCTATCCAATGAATCCGGATCGACCCCCATATAGACGCTTACCAAGCCCGTATCGGAATAGGCATTGTATTGCGACTCAATGGTATAGGCGAACCCATATTTTTCACGGATGTTGAGGCTGAGACGCGAGTTCATGGCGGGTCCGCCTAAAATGTTGTTTAGCAGCACCATTGTGCGTTTCTTGGGATGCGTGAATTCCGGTGCCAAACCACCGATCATACAATGGCTGAGGTGGTTGCTGCGTTCCATCTCCACCCTACGCGGTTGATAGGACTGGAACGGTTTCCGGCGGTTGGGCGTGAGATGGGCAGGCAAGTGGCCGAAGAAGCGCATCGCCATCTTCTCAAACTCCTTGAAGGAGATGTCGCCTATGGTCGCCAGCACCATCGTATCCGTGCTGTAGTTCTCCTGGAAAAACGCCAAGACATCATCACGTTTGAATCCTTTCACCAACTCACTGGTACCCAATATATTACGTCCCAATGGATGATTCTTGAACATCAAATCCTCGAAGACATCGTAAATCTCTTCCGAAGGCATGTCGAGGTAGGAGTTGATCTCGTCGAGCACCACCTCTTTTTCCTTCTCCAATTCATTCTCCGGAAAAGTCGCCTGGAAAGCGATGTCCTCAAGCAGGTCCATCGCGCGACTGTAGTAGGTATTGAGGAAAGAAGCCTGCAGGCAGGTCTCCTCCTTGGTGGTGAAGGCGTTCAGGTCCCCGCCCACGTTGTCGAGGCAACTCAAGATATGGTAAGGCTTACGGTTTTTGGTGCCTTTGAAGATGGTATGTTCGATGAAATGCGCCAGTCCGTTCTGCTCCTCACGCTCATCGCGGGAGCCGGTTCCGACGACCAGCACCAGATGGGCGATCTCCCCTTTTTTCTGCCGATGCAGCAGACGGATGCCGTTCGGCAAGGTGGCGATGTTGTATTGTTCAGTTTCCATGTTGCATAAAAAAAACGCTGCAAAGGTAATAAGTTATTGCGAAAAACGTTAAGTTTGCAGACTTATTCCGCATCAAGGACAGTATCATCCGCCATGAAAAAAACGCTACTCCTCCTTCTCTTTTTGCTTGCGACCTTCTCCTGGAGCATGGGGCAGAAAACCCGAAACATCGAGAAAGATGTGATTCCCGCTGTGATGTTTCAAGTAACCTACGCAGCACAGTTGCCTGCGATGGACACCAAAGCCGATTTCGGATTCACCAATACCATCGGTGGAAGCGTCATCTACAAGAACGACAACAACTGGCTTTTCACTGCCAATGGCAACTTCATCTTCGGTGACAAGGTGAAGGGATCGAGGACCGACATCCTTGGGGAAGCCATCACCACCGTTGACGGCGAGGTGATTGGTGGTGGCGGCATACCTACGGCGCTTGCCTTCTTTCAGCGCGGCTTACATTTCCAAGGAGAAGTGGGAAAGCTTTTCTCGTATGAGCCCAACCCCAACAGCGGCTTCTTTGTCCAGGCCGGATTGGGTTACCTTCTGAACCGCATCCGCATCGAGTACCAAGTCGAAGCCCAGAACCCGCCACAGCCCCTGATGGACGACTATCCGTACGGATACGATCGGATGCGCGGAGGCATCGCCTTCCATGCCGAGACCGGCTACCTGCTCATGAGCAACTCCAAGGTCTATAACCTATCCGTCTCCCTCGAGATGACCTACGCCCGTACCAAGCACCTCCGGGACTATGATTTCAGGGTGTTCTACGATGACAACGGCGAGCCTCAGATCATGGGGTATAACGACAAAAGCAAGCGCTTCAACGACTTTTACTATGGCATCCGGGTCAGTTGGATGATTCCCACCTATCAACGCCAGCCTGAAGCCTACTACTATTACTAGAACATCATGCGAGGACTCTACACGTTGGGGATACGTGCCTATGCCGGAGCAGTCAAGGCAGCAGCTTTGTTCGGCAACCTTAAGGCCAAGCGCTGGGTAAAAGGCCGCAAGCAGCTCCCCGAGGCGCAGCATGACGACGAGGCCTGGGTGTGGTTCCACGCCGCCTCTTTGGGTGAGTTCGAGCAAGGTCGTCCTGTCATTGAGGCGCTCAAGGAACGCTATCCCCAGTGGAAGGTTTCCTTGACCTTCTTCTCCCCTTCAGGGTATGAAATCAGAAAGAACTACGCTTTCGCCGATGAAGTCTGCTACCTCCCTGTCGATACCCCAAAGAACGCCCGGCAATGGGTGGAAAGGCACCGCTTTGTCGCCGCCTTTTTCATCAAATACGAGTTCTGGTTCAACTATATGAATGCCCTCCACGAGCAAGGCATCCCCCTGTATTACATCTCGATGATCCTCCAGCCCAAGCACTATTTCTTCCGATGGTATGGCGGGTGGTTCAGGAAACAGCTCCGACACGTGACCCATTTCTTTGTCCAGGATGAAGGCACTGCCCGGTTACTGCAAACAGCGGGTTTCAACAACGTGAGTCTCTGTGGGGACACCCGTTTCGACCGTGTCGCTGCCATTGCCCAACAGGCAAAGCGTTTTCCCGACATCGAGGCTTTCATCGGAGGCCGCCAATGCATCATCGCTGGCAGCACCTGGCCACCAGATGAGCAACTGCTCCTACCCTTCCTCGAAAAGCTTCCAGAGGATTACTGCATGATCATCGCTCCGCACGACATCAGCGTCAAACATGTCGAACAGATCACCGAGCAGCTGAAGGATTACCAACTGTATTCCGAATACCTCTCTGAAAGAAAAAGCAAGGTCTTGGTGCTTAACATCATCGGTATCCTCTCCCAGCTCTACCAATATGCCAGGTTCGTGTATATCGGTGGTGGCTTCGGGGTCAACATCCACAACATCCAGGAACCTGTCACCTTCGGCTGTCCCGTGGTCTTTGGTCCCAAACACACCAGTTTCAAAGAGGCCGTCGATCTGGTACAGTTAGGCGGTGCCTTCTGTATTAGCAATCAAAGCGAACTAGAACGCATCTTCGATCGCCTGATGGGCGATGAAGCCTATTTTCAGCAAGCATCAAAAACGTGTAAGGATTATCTGCAATCGCAGTTGGGGGCGACCGAGGCCATCATGAAGGAGATTACATCCACTTTCTCCGTTTGAAGATATAGATGAACACGGCGGCCACCACCACCATCACGCCGATCAAACCGTAGAAGGCCCAGGCTTTACTTTGGAAGGGCAGCTCCACGTTCATGCCGTAGAGGCCGGTGATGAAGGTCAAAGGCAGGATGATGGACGAGATGATGGTCAGGATCTTCATCGTCTCGTTGGTCTTGTTGGTCTGCATGGAGTCGAACGTCTGTGACAGACCTTCGATCAACTCTTCGTAATCCTCCGTCATATCCCACACCTTCTGGTAGTAGTCCAAGATGTTACCCCAGTAGTCTTCCATGTACTCCACATCTTCGGTAAAGCCGCTGATCTTACCGTTTTCGAACATTTGGAAGAAACGCAGCTGCGGCTTGAAGATGGTGTTGATCAGGATCAAGTTCTTTCGGGTGACCGAGATACGTTCGATGATCTTCACCTGTTTCTCTTGGAGCAGTTCGCGGTTGATCAGTTCTACATCCAGACCCACTTTACGCAGCAGATACACAGACTCCGTGATGAGTTTCTCCAGGATGCGGTAGAGCAGTTTATCGGAACTCTCGATCGGGATGTCCTGTTCGTTATGAATCATTTCCTCATATTCACTGAAGAGTTGCGACACTCCCCAAGGATTTTTTTCAATGGAAATGATATAATCCTTACCCCAGAATAGTTTAACTTCCTTAATCTTAACGAATTTGTTCTGACGGTCGAAGTCCGGGAAATGGAGGATAAGGAAATAATAGTCGTCGTAGATGTCGATTTTAGGACGCTGGTTGACTGATTTGCAGTCCTCGATGTCCAAGGGGTGGAAATGGAAACGGTCTTTCAGGAATTCGAAATCCTCCTCACTCGGGTTATTGAGGTGGCGCCAAGTTAAGTTGCCTATTTTCAAGCTATTGATCATGTCCTTTCCCCCCGTTTTTATTGTCGGTGCAAAACTAAACAAAAATTTTTGAAAAAAAAGAATTATTCCTGAAAAAAACGTTCGATTATAAGGTGCAAGTTACTATCTTTGCAGTTTAAAACTCAAGTGGGCAACATGTACGCTTTCATTTCCGGAAAAATCGCTGAAATCACCCCTGCATACGCGATACTCGACAACCACGGCGTGGGGTATTTCATCAACATCACCTTGAACACCTTTACAGCCATCGGCGAGCAGACCGAGGTGAAGCTTTTCACCCATCTGCAAGTGTTGGAGGATGCCCACAACCTATTCGGATTCTACACCGCCAAGGAACGCGACATGTTCGAGATGCTGATTGGTGTCAGCGGCATTGGCTGCAACACGGCACGTCTGATCTTGTCGTCGTTGACCGTCAACGAGCTCAGCACCGCCATCGTCAACGAAGATGTCAAGACCATCCAGGCCGTCAAAGGCATCGGCAGCAAGACGGCGCAGCGGCTGGTCATCGACCTCAAGGACAAGGTGAAGAAGACCGAGTACCTCGAAGTGGCCGCCGGACCTGTCGTGGCGGACAATATGAGCAAGAATGAAGCGTTATCTGCATTGGTGATTCTTGGTTTCAACAGGAATGCCGCAAGCAAGGCGCTCGACAAATTGTTGAAACAGAACCCCGATGCTTCCGTGGAAGTATTGATCCGTGAAGCTTTAAAGTTACTATGAACCTGATGAAACGATATATCACCCTTTTCGTGCTATTGGCATTCCTGCTGCCAGGTTTCGCCCAACTACCCGACACGACCCATTTGATCTATCCGATCCCTGTCGATAACGGCAATCCTATGGACAAGCTGTACCAGCAATCACCGCTGTACCTCCACGATCCGTCCAACATCACCCAGGAGATCATCTACGACCCGATCACTGGGCAATACACTTTCAAGAACAAGATCGGCGACTTCGAATACACCACCCCCACGACGATGTCGCCCACGGAATTCCTCAACTACAAGAGCCGCCAAGGCGTGATGGAGTATTGGAAGCAACGTCGTCAGCAGAACTCCCGCTCGACGACCGACGGCAACTCCATCATCCCCCCGATGTATATCGGTGGCGAAGCATTCGACTTGATCTTCGGCAGCAACACCATCGACATCCGTCCCCAAGGCTCCGTCGATCTCACCTTCGGCATCAAGCACAACTATCGGGGCGACCCGGCCATGAGCGAGCGACAGAAGAACCAAACCAACTTCGACTTTGACCAAGATATCCAGATGAACGTCGTCGCGAAGATCGGCGACAAGATCAACTTCAACATCAACAAGAACACCAAAGCCACGTTCAATTACGAGGACTTGATGAAGTTGAAATACGAAGGCAAGGAGGACGAAATCATCCAGCTGCTCGAAGCCGGCGACGTGAGTTTCCCCTTGAACAGCACGCTGATCACCGGTACGCAACAACTCTTCGGTTTGAAGTCGAAACTGAAGTTCGGCAAGACCACCATCACCTCCGTCCTGTCCTATCAGGAAAGTGAATCGAAAAACATCGCGGTGCAGGGCGGCGCACAGACCAGTGAATTCAACCTCAGCGCCCTCGACTACGAAGAGAACCGGCACTTCTTCCTGAGCCAGTATTTCAGAGACCGTTATGAAGACGCGTTGGCCACCCTACCCACCGTCACTTCCAGCATCAACATTACCAAAATCGAAGTCTGGATCACCAATACCAATTCGGCAACCCAAGAGACGAGAAACATCCTCGCCCTCACCGACCTCGGCGAAGGAAAGGACGAGTGGATCTACAACAAGGAAATCACCGCGAACTCCATCGCGACCATCGTTCCCCGCAACGACGCCAACAACATGCTGACCCGCATCGACACCACACAGATCCGAAGCATCAGCACCGTGACCAGCTACATGTCGGGCGACCCCTTGAGAATTGGCAAACAAGCCTACATGGCTTCGGGACGCGACTTTGAGAAGATCGAGAACGCTCGTCGCCTGAGCTCCTCTGAATACTCCCTGAACTCCAAACTGGGTTTCATCTCCCTCAACGTCAACCTGAATTCCAACCAGACCCTGGCCGTGGCCTACCAATATACCATCGTCGGTAGCGACCGCGTCTATCAAGTCGGTGAATTCTCCGACCAAGGCATCAACACACCCAATGTGCTGGTGGCCAAATTGCTGAAAGGCACTACCGTGAACACTTCCATGCCGGTATGGAACCTGATGATGAAGAACGTCTATAACATCAAGGCCTATCAGGTCAGCGCCAACGACTTCATGCTCAACATCTTCTACAACGGCAACTCCAACAGCACCCCCATGGGCTATTTCACGGAAGGTCCCCAAAGCGTGAAGGGCGTCTCGCTGTTACACCTGTTTGGCCTCGATAACTTGACCCAACAAAACAACCCGATCCCCGGCGGCGATGGTGTCTTCGACTTCCTCCCTGGCGCCCAAACCAACGGCGGTACCATCAACCCTTCCAACGGACGCATCTACTTCCCGGTGTTGGAGCCCTTCGGCAGCCACCTCCGCAAGGTGTTCGCCGACGACCCCGACCTGGCCAACAAATACGCCTACGACTCGCTTTATACGATGACCAAGACCTCCGCCGAGCAATTCTCCGAGAAGAACAAGTTCTCCCTGCAAGGCTATTATTCCTCTCAATCCGGCAGCGAGATCAGCCTCAACGTGATGAACGTGGCGCAAGGCTCCGTGACCGTCACCGCGGGAGGTCGCACCCTGATTGAGAACGTGGACTATACGGTGGACTATACCTTGGGTCGCGTGTCCATCATCAACGAAGGCATCCTGAACTCAGGCACCCCCATCAACATCTCCTTGGAGAGCAACGCCAGCTTCAGCGCCATGAAGAAGACCTTCTTGGGGACACGTCTCGAACACGAGTTCAACCAAGACTTCCGTTTGGGCGGAACCGTCCTTTATCTCGGCGAGCGGTCCTATACCCAAAAGATCAACTACGGTGAAGAAGCCATTGCCAACACCATCTACGGCTTTGACTTCAGCTACAATACCGAAGCCCGTTGGCTTACCAGTTTCATCGACAAGTTGCCCGGCATCAGCACCAAGGCGCCGTCGCGCATCAGGCTCGATGGAGAGTTTGCCCGATTCATCCCCGGACTCTCCAAATCGGTGAGCGAACGTGGCACTTCCTATATCGACGACTTCGAGGGCGCCAAGTCCACCATCGACCTGCGCCTGTATAGCAACTGGTATCTCGCCAGCACCCCACAGGGACAAAACGACATGTTCCCCGAAGCCGCTGCAGGCACCGGACTTGACTATGGCAAGAACAGGGCAAAACTCGCGTGGTACACGATCGACCATTCGGTGTTCTATGACCGCAGCGCTACCATACGTCCACGTAACATCACCAACGACGAGTTGTCGAAGAACAGCGTCCGACAGGTGCTCGAGACCGAGATCTTCCCCACAAAGGACATCGCGGCGGGTACTCCCACCAACGTCTCTGTGCTTAACCTCGCCTACTATCCCGCTGAGAGAGGACCCTACAACTATGATGTGAGTCCCTCCTATTACACCTCCGGTGTCGCCCAGGACGGTACCTTGAACAACCCGCAATCCCGCTGGGCAGGTATCATGCGAAGGATGGAGACCACCGACTTCGAAGCCACCAACATCGAGTACATCGAATTCTGGATGATGGACCCCTTTGCCGATCCCGAATACCAGAACAACCCCGGCAAACTCTACATCAACTTGGGAGACATCTCGGAAGATGTGCTGCGTGACGGAAGAAAGTTCTATGAAAACGGTATGCCCGAAGACGGAAGCACCGCCAACGTTGACACCACCATCTGGGGTCGCATCCCCACCTTGCAGGACCTCGTAGGCACCTTCAGCACCAATCCCGATGCCCGCCAATATCAAGACATCGGCTTCGATGGTCTGCGCGACGTGGACGAACGCACCTTCTTCTCCGACTACCTGGCTGACCTTCAGTCTCACGTAGGAGAACAAGCCTACCAAAAAGCGCTGGACGACCCCTCGAGCGACAACTACCACTACTTCAGGTCCACCGAATGGAATGAAGATGAAGAACACCGTAGCATCCTTGAACGATACAGGAACTTCAACGGCGTGGAAGGCAACTCCCCCTCCGAAAGCCAGCGCACCGAGACCTATACCACCAGCAACACCACCCTGCCCGACGGTGAGGACATGAACTCCGACAACACCTTGAGCGAGTCCGAACGCTACTACCAATATGTCATCGACCTCGATCCCAACAAGATGCAAGTGGGCAAAAGCCACATTGCCGACGTCTTCGAGGCCAACAACATCGCCCTGCCCAACGGAGAGATCGGCAGTGTGAAATGGTACCAGTTCAGGGTTCCCATCAAACAACCTGACCAAGTCATCGGCCATATCGAAGACTATTCCTCCATCCGCTTCATGCGTATGTTTGTCAACGGCTTCGAGAAGCCCATCGTGCTGCGTTTCGCCACCCTCGACTTGGTGAAAGGCGAATGGAGAACCTATCTCCAGAGCATCCAGGCTCCAGGAGAATACCAGCCCAACGACGTTGCCAACGGCACCACCCTCGACATCTCCGCAGTCAACATTGAAGAGAACGGCCGACGCCTTCCTGTCCCCTACGTCATCCCGCCAGGAATCACGCAAGAGCAGCTCGTAGGCACCACCGCCGTAACCAAGATGAACGAGCAGTCGCTGCAGATGACTGTCCAGAACCTGGTGGACGGCGACGCCAGAGCCATCTATAAGACCGCCGACTTCGACTTGCGGCAATACAAGTACCTCAAGATGTTCGTCCACGCGGAGAAAGTCCACGAGGACGACATCCTCGACGACCAAGACCTCACCGTGTTCATGCGCTTGGGCACCGACTTCACCGAAAACTACTACGAGTACGAAATCCCCCTGAAGATCACGCCGTGGTACACCGCTTATTCCAATAAGGAAGGCATCTGGCCCGAGATCAACAACATCGAAATCCTGTTGGAAGACCTCGTCACCGTGAAATCGAACCGCAATGCCGCCATGAACCAACCCGGGAGCAACGTGCATCTCAACTTCATCTATTCCGAGCGCTTCAAGAAAGGCAATGTCGATGGCAAGGACTACTACCACACCATCAAAGTCATCGGTAACCCCAGCATCAGCGACGTGGAAGCCATGATGATCGGTATCCGTAACCCCAAGAGCCAAAACCTGGAGACCGACGACGGACAGCTCAAGAGCGCTATCATCTGGGTTAATGAGCTACGTCTCACCGACTTAAGTAGCAACGGAGGCTATGCAGGCACTGGCCGCATGGAGGCCACTTTGGCCGACTTGGGTCGTTTGGTCGTCAGCGGGTCCTATAGCTCCGGAGGGTTTGGCGCCCTTGACAGCGACATCACCGACAACACCTTCGAGGCCAACTCCCAGTTCAGCGTCTCCACCGACCTCGAACTCGGCAAGTTCATCGAGAACACTGGCATGAAGATCCCGCTGCACATCGACTACGGCAAGAACGTCACCACCCCCTTGTACAACCCCTACGATCCCGACGTGAAACTGAACGATGCCTTGGCTGTCATGAACACCACGCATGAGCGGGATTCCTTGACCGCTATCGTTCACAACATGACCCAGTACAAGAACATCAACTTGATGAACGTCAGAAAGGAACGCACTCAGAAGAAGCGCAATAGGAACGCCACGGAGGAAGTCGGAAAGACGACCAACCCACGCGACCCCAACCTCAGGGGACGGGGTGGCATGCCTGGCGTCCACATCTACGACATCGAGAACTTCAACCTCTCCTTCTCTTACAGCGAGACCAACCAGGAGAACCCCGACATCCAATATTTCAACACGAAGAACTATCGGGGCAGCCTGGGATACAACTACGTGGGCAACCCCAAGAACGTCGCGCCTTTCGCCAAGAAGAAATGGGCCAACAAATCCTATCTCGCCTTGATCAAAGACTTCAACTTCTACTATCTGCCGAAGAGCCTCACCTTCAACACCGAGATGGTCCGCTTCCATTCCGAGAAACTGATGCGTAACAAGAGTGGCGGAGAGATCATCATCAACCCGACCATCTCCAAACAATGGGATTGGACGAGAAACTTCCAGTTCCGTTACGACCTCACCAAAGCGTTGAACATCGAGTACTCCGCCCAGGCACAAGCATACATCTATGAGCCTGCAGGCAATCCCGACAAGGGCACTGAGGAGTGGAATCTCTATCAGGACACCATCAAGAGCGAACTCCGCAACCTGGGGACCATGTCGCGATACAATCAGACCGTACAAGTCAATTACACCATCCCAATCAACAAACTCCCGTTGTTGAGCTGGGTCAGCGCCACGGCATCCTACCAAGGACAGTACCAATGGACCGCCTCCGCACAGTCCATCCAAGCCCGTCTCGGCAACACCATCGAGAACTCCAATGCCATCCAAGGCAACGGGACCCTCGACTTCACCAAGATCTACAACTCCATCCCCTATCTGAAGAACCTCAACAGCCCTGCCGGAAAGCGAAACAACACCGCAGGCAAGGGGAAAGACGAAAAAGGCAAGGGTAACGATAAGGACAACAAGAAAGACGGCGGCCGGGTGAACGACAGCATCGTTTCGAAGGAAGCTTCAGGCAATTTCGGAAAGGTGATGCTCGACGGTTCGTTGAAACTGCTCACCATGCTCAAGAGGGTCACGGTGACCTACTCCACGAACAGCAGACAAGTGCTTCCCGGCTTCATGCCCAAACCGAAATACATTGGCTTGGATAACGACTTCGCAGCCCCCGGATGGGACTTCGTGCTCGGTGCGCAACCCGACATCTACACCAAGGCCGTCAACAATTCATGGCTGACTTTGGACTCCATTATCAGCGATCCTTACGTAAGGCAAGGTACCACGACCATGAACTACCGTGTCAACTGCGAGCCTTTCACCGGCTTCAAGATCGACATCCAAGGCAACCAGACGCAAGCCAACAATTTCCAGCAGTACTTCAGGGCCGATGAAAACGGCGTGTTCCATCCATTCACGCCGACCAACGGCGGCAATTTCAACGCCTCCACCTTCCTGTTGAAGACCGCATTCATCAACGACTATGGTGATGGCAACGACGGCTCGCCGATCTTTGACCAGATGCTGGCCAACCGTGCCATCATCGCCGGACGTATCGCCAAGGACAACCCCGCCTGGGTTTCCAACGTACAGAGCTATTACTTCGATACCATTGCGGGCGATTACTTCCCGGTAGGTTACGGTGCTTCTTCCTTGGAAGTGGTGATGTACTCCTTCCTTGCCGCCTACACGGGACAAGATGCCAACACCATCAAGATGTCGCCTTTCATGCAATTCCCGTTGCCCAACTGGAACGTCACCTATAACGGTCTGACCACCATCCCTGCCATCGGGGCACTCTTCAAAACCGTCAACCTCTCCCACACCTACCGTTCCACCTACACGCTCAGCAATTGGGCCAGCAACGTGTATTACGACTCCCACAACCCGATCCAGACGTTTGAGAATTCGACCAACATCATCCCGCAATACGACATCACGCAGATGACCCTCACCGAACAGTTCACCCCGTTGATCGGCGTGGATGTCGGGCTCAAGAACTCGATGACTTTCAACGCGCAGTACAAGAAGTCGCGTTCCTTATCCATCAGCTTCTCCAACAACCAGCTGACCGAGATCAGCGGCAGGGAGATTGTCGTTGGTGCCGGATACCGCATCAAGGGGTTGAGCTTCAACATCTCCTCGTTGAGCGGCGGTGGCGGCAAGCGGACCGTCAGCAACGACCTGGTGTTGAAACTCGACATCGGTTTCAAGAAGGACAAGACCATGTTGCGCCGCATCGACGAGAACAACAGCCAAGTCTCCGCCGGTCAGAACCGGATCAACATCTATCTCACGGGAGATTATCAGTTCAGCACCCGTCTGAGTGCACAAGCCTTCTTCAAGCGCGACATGAACTCACCGTTTGTATCGACTTCCTTCCCAACGGCCACCACTTTCGCCGGTATCATGTTCCGATTCAACCTGGCACAATAACCTGAAAAGATTTTTCATAAAAGTGTGAAGCAAGCCGTTTATTTATGTAATTTTGGCCTTTGAAAACAACAACATCAACAACAAATAACATTATGAACATTCCATCAAACCTGAAGTACACGAACGACGATGAATGGATCCGTCTGGAAGGCGAATTCGGATACATCGGCATCACTGACTATGCCCAACATGAATTGGGTGACATCACTTTTGTTGACATCGACCCCGACCTCGTGGGTGAGACCCTTGAAGCCGAGGAAGTGTTCGGCGCTGTCGAGGCCGTGAAGACCTCTGCCGAGCTGATGATGCCCGTTGCAGGCGAAGTCGTTGAAGTCAACGAGAACCTCGCTGACGAGGAGAACGCCAAGTTGGTCAACACCGACCCATACGGTGAAGGCTGGATGCTGAAGATCAAGGTCAGCAATGTCGCCGACTTGGAAGGTCTGCTCGACGCTGCCGCCTACGAAGAAAAGATCAAGTAATCCTTGGAGCGATTCACTAGAAATAGCTACCCGGGAGTCCTATGTGCCTTGGTGATCCTTGTGCTGACAGGACTGCCGGGTTCTTTGTTTTCCCCTCCGAAGAACCCTTGGGGACAGGATAAGATCGTCCATGCCATCATGTACATGGGGTTTGCCTTCCTCACCTTATGGGGCTATCGCAAGTCCTACCTGGAACAGGGTAAAGCCTATCGGCGCAAGGCTCTTTTGGTTGTGCTTGCCATCAGCATTGCCTACGGAGCCCTCACGGAAATCATGCAAGAACAACTCATCCCCAAACGGACCGGTAGCGTCTATGACTGGATCGCCGACCTTGTCGGAAGCCTCTTGGGCACCCTTTTGTTCTATTTTTTGTACAGAAAAGGAAATAATTTGCCCAATCGTTCGTTTTATAAATAAAATATTACTAATTTCGCAACGGAAAAGTTTTGCGAATTATTAAAAACACAATAACCATGGAAGAGAAAAAATCACCTAAAGCAAATCTCGAGAACAAGAAATTGATGTTCACGCAGATAGGCCTTATCATCAGCTTAGCTGTTGCTTGGGTTGTATTCGAAATCAAGAGTTATGACAAACGCGAATTCGCCGATATCGACAGAACCGTTGAGATCGTCGAAGAGGAAATGGTTGAGATCACGAAGCAGGAACAGAAGCCACAGCCTGTGGAAGTTCCCAAGCAGACCACCCAGATCCAAGTCGTGGAAGATGACGTGGAAGTGGAAGACATCGAAATCAACGCCGATGTGGACCAGAATGAAGTCATCGAAGAATACGTCGCTCCTGAAGTCGAAGAGGAAGAAGTCGTAGAAGCCGAGGTGTTCACCATCGTGGAAGAGATGCCTGAATATCCTGGCGGTTTGAACAAACTCACCGACTATCTCTCCAAGAACATCAAGTATCCTCAGATGGCTCGTGAGAGCGGCATCCAAGGCCGTGTGTTCGTCAACTTCGTTGTTGAACCCGACGGTTCCGTCTCCAATGTCAACGTGATGCGTTCTCTCGGCGGTGGCTGCGACGAAGAGGCAGTCCGCGTGGTGAAAGCCATGCCGAAGTGGAAGCCAGGAAGACAGCGTGGCAAGGCCGTGCGTGTATCCTACATCCTGCCTATCGTCTTCAAGCTGCAGTAATCAACGGAAATGGTCGAAGACTATCTTCGCCTTTGCCGGTCCAATCAAGGAAGCCAAGCGCTCTAGCGAGGCTTCCTTGATTGCTTTTACGGACTTCAGTTCCAGCAACAACTTCTCGGCCGTGGCCTTCCCGATACCTTTGATGTCGGCCAACTCCGAATGGATGAAGCCCTTCTCGAATTGCTTTCTGTGATGGGTGATGGCAAAACGGTGAACCTCGTCCTGAATCTGCGTCATCAGACGGAAGATCTCAGAATCCGGCTTGATACCGACCTCCTTGGGAGGGAAGCCAAACAGCATCTCCCGAGTACGGTGACGGTCGTCCTTGACCAAACCCGCAATGGCAATGTCCACATGAAGCTCGTCCTGCAACACCTGACGGACCACCTCCATCTGTCCTTTCCCACCATCAGTGACGATGAGGTCAGGCAGTGGCTTCTCCTCTTCCAGCAGCCTGGAATAACGGCGGCGCACCACCTCTTTCATGGTCGCATAGTCGTCCGCCCCGACCACCGTCTTGATGTTGAAATGGCGGTAAGCACTCTTGTTGGGCTTGCCATTGACGAACTGCACCATGGCCGCCACCGGATAATCCCCCTGGAAGTTGGAATTGTCGAAACATTCGATCACTTCAGGTAATACGGGAAGATGCAAGGCATCTTTCAATTGGTTGAGCACCCGTTTCTGATGCCGTTCAGGATCCACCAAGGTGCGTTGTTTCTCCAGATCCATACGATACTGCATGGCATTGCGTCGGGAGAGTTCCAGAAGCTTCATCTTGTCGCCACGTTGCGGCACGGTGACGGTCACCTCCCCCAAGTCGAAATCCAATTTCATGGGCAAAACGATCTCACGAGACGAGCTGTCGAACTGCTGCCGCAACTCCGTCACCGCCAAGGACAGCAGTTCCTCCGGCGACTCTTCCAACTTACGTTTGATTTCGACGGTATGCGACTGCACTACGGCCCCCTCTGCGACCTTCATGTAATTCACGTAAAACAGTGTTGTGGCATCCACGAAGGAAAACACATCGACATTGTGAATGGTGGAACTTACCACCGTGGAACGGCTACGATAGTTCTCCAAGAGGTCATACTTCTCCTTGATGACTTGCGCTTCCTCGAACTCCATCCTGGAGGCATGGTCCATCATCGCCTCCTTCAGTTCCCGAAGGACACCCTGTAAGTTGCCACGAATCACCTCACGCACCTCAGCAATCATGTTGCGATAGTCCTCGAGAGAAACGTGACCCTCGCAAGGCCCAGAACACTTATGGATATGGTATTCCAGGCAGATGCGGTATTTCCCTTTCTCCACATGGGCGGGCAGCAAGGTCGTCTTGCACGAACGAATCTGGTAGGCCGATTGCAGCAAGTCGAGGAGCAGATGTGCCGTGCGTACCGAAGGATAAGGGCCGTAGTATTCCGAGCCGTCGTTGACCTTCTTGCGGGTAAGGAACACCCGGGGGTAAGGCTCGTTCTTGATGCAGATCCAAGGATAAGTCTTGTCATCCTTGAGCATGATGTTGTAACGAGGCTTGAACTGCTTGATGAGGTTGTTTTCCAGCAGCAAGGCCTCCGATTCCGACTCCACCACGATGAATTTGATGTCGGCGATGCGACTCACCAACACCCGCGTCTTGCCCGTCTGTTCCTTGTTGAAATAGCTAGAAACCCTACGTTTGAGGTTCTTCGCCTTACCCACATAGATGATGTTACCGTCCTTGTCATAGTAACGGTAAACCCCCGGCTTGTTGGGGATAGTCTTCAATATGGTTTCTAAGTTGTCCGTTTCCGTTTTCAGTTTTCCGTTTTCAGTTTTCCGTTTTAAAATGGTCCCATCCTTGCGCCTTTAAAGGAATGACATGATTATCTGGGGTAACCAACTCGGTGATACCTTTGTCAGCTGTCATATAGCCGATGACCGTGATGTCGTCGGAAAGCCTTTGGATTTTCTCATAATCCTTTTGATCGACCGTGAAGAGCAGCTCGTAGTCCTCTCCCCCATTCAAGGCGGCAACACTGGGGACGATTTGGAAATCTTTGGCCAGTTTCGAGGTGGTAGGATCCAGCGGGATCTTGTTTTCATACAATTGGCAACCTACGCCTGATGCCTTGCAGAGATGCAGGATCTCGGAGGCCAGACCGTCGGAGATGTCAATCATCGAGGTCGGCTTGACCCCCGCTTCTTTCAGACGGGCGACGATATCCTTACGCGCTTCGGGTTTCAGCTGACGTTGCAGCACATAGTCGAAGCCTTTCAGTTGGGGTTGCATGTTGGGGTTGGCCAGATACTCAGCCTTCTCCCGTTCAAGGATCAACAAACCCATGTAGGCACCGCCAAGGTCACCGCTCACGCACAGCAAGTCGTTGGGCTTTGCTCCGCTGCGACAAACGACCTCCGTTTCCTTGGCCACACCGATGACCGTGATGGAAATCACGAGACCCGACCTACTGCTGGTGGTATCGCCTCCGACGAGATCGACGTTGTAAGCCTCGCAAGCCAGGCGGATGCCGGCGTACAGTTCATCCAAGGCTTCCACGGAATAACGGTTGGAGACCCCCAAACCGACCACGATCTGGGTTGGGGTGCCGTTCATGGCATAGATGTCGGAGAAATTCACCACTGCGGCTTTATAGCCCAGATGCTTCAAAGGCGTATAGGTCATGTCGAAATGGATGCCTTCGAGAAGGAGGTCCACCGATACCAAGGTCCTGTCGCCTTCGTGATTGATGATGGCTGCATCATCGCCGACGCCTTTCAAGCTAGAAGGGTTACGCAAAGGGAAGTCCTGGGTCAACTGATCGATGAGTCCAAACTCGCCCAACGCGTCAAGTTCCGTACGAATATCTTTATTTTCTTCCATATTTTTGTTTTATTTTGTTACTTAAGAAAAGGAGTCCCAGGGTAACGACCACGCTTGCGACAATCATCCAGACGCTCTCGGTGGCGCCAAAATGCTCGGCATCCACCTGTGACAGCCCTTTCTGTTCCAGGTATGCGACCACCACAGCGGTACCGTTATTGATGAAGTGCATCAAGATGCTTGTCCACAACGACCCCGAATAATAGAACATGTAACCCAAGATGATGCCGAGGAACATGCGGGGCAGGAAGCCATAGAACTGGAAATGGATGAATGAGAAGATGGCTGCGGAGAGGATGATTCCCACATGGGCATTCTTGCAGCCTTTGACGAGGCTCTGTTGCACCACGCCACGGAAGGTAAGCTCTTCACCGATGGCGGGAATCAAGGCAATGACCAGCAGGTTGACCAGCAAGCCGCCGATGGTGTCCACCTTGAGCATGCGTTCCGTGAGGTCCCCGGCCATGTCCTCCATCTGCTTCAGCATGGATTCCAGCGACTCGAACGTGGCGCCAAAGTTCATCTTTTCGTTCCAAGCAGTCAGCAGGTTGGTCACGGGCAGCGACACGAACATCAAGGCGACTCCTATGAGCAGCATCCACCAGGGGTTGACTTTCCGGAAACCAATTTCATGAAGCGGCCGTTTCCGGGTGAAGGCATAGAGAATCAGCGGAGGTGCGACAAACATCAACACGGAGCTGATGGCCTGTCCCAACTTCAGCAACTGGATGTCGTTGCCCACGGCGAGGAACAGGGTCACCACGGTACCTGCCAAGGAGCACAGCAGCAGTGCCAGAAGATAGACAAAGATCCGGAACCCCGTGGTTTCTTTGAGATTTTTCTTGAATTCGTCCATAGCGTTCATCTAATCAACTGCAAAAGTAGTATTTTTGTGGCAAAATCCATCCATGTATAAGATTGCGAACATAGAATTTGATCATTACCCCCTGTTGTTGGCGCCCATGGAAGACGTTTCGGATCCGCCGTTCCGTTACCTTTGCAAACTTTTCGGGGCCGATTTGGTCTATTCCGAGTTCATCTCCTCGGATGGGTTGATTCGCGACAGTGAGAAAAGCATCAAGAAGTTGGACTTCGATGCGTTCGAAAGGCCTTTCGGGGTGCAGATCTTCGGCAATGCCGTGGAGCCCATGGTAGCCGCCGCCAAGTATGCGGCGACAGCGCATCCAGACTTGATCGACATCAATTTCGGATGTCCCGTAAAGAAGGTGGCTTCCAAGGGAGCTGGTTCCGGTATCATGAACGACATCCCGAAGATGGTGGCCATCACGGAGGCGGTGGTGAAGGCCGTGGACATCCCAGTGACGGTGAAGACCCGGTTAGGGTACGACGAGGCGCACAAGGAGATTGTTGACATTGCCGAGCGTCTTCAGGATGCAGGCATTGCAGCCTTGACCATCCACGGCAGGTTGCGCACCACCAAATATAGCGAACCCGCGGACTGGACGTTGATTGGGGCGGTGAAAGACAATCCCCGGATGCACATCCCGATCATCGGCAATGGCGACGTGGTGGATGGGCCTTCGGCGAAGCGCTACAGGGACACTTACGGGGTGGATGGCTTGATGATTGGGCGTGCCACCTATGGCAATCCCTGGTTGTTCAGGGAGATTCGAAGGTACTTGGAGACGGGCGAGGTGATGCCCAGGCCCGACCTTCAGGAGCGTGTGAGGGTGGCCAAGATCCACTTGGAGCGATCGGTGGACTGGAAGGGCGAGCGTGTCGCCGTCATGGAGATCCGGAAGCATTGGTCGGCTTATTTCAAGGGGTATCCAAACTTCAAGCCTTTCAAGATGAGGCTGATGGAAGCCAAAACGGCGTCTGAAGTGAATTCCATCCTCATGGAAATTGAGAATCAGTCTTCCCGATCTTTAAATCTTTAAATCTTTAAATCTTTAAATCCCAAATAATTTGTATCTTTGCAGGGCAATTCCGCGAGGAAATTGCGGTCCCATAGCGCAGTTGGTTAGAGCAACTGACTCATAATCAGTAGGTCCTAGGTTCAAGCCCTAGTGGGACCACAAAAAAAAGGATGCCGAATGGCATCCTTTTTCTTTTCAGGTTGACAGTCACCCTTAGTTGTCCAGCGCGCTGCCTTTGAGGGTCGTATAGTTGATACGGAAGGCACCCACTTTACGAAGCTCTTGTTTGACGTCGGTGACGACACCCATACGGGTTTCTTTGTGCACCTTGAGGGCGGTGGTCAACAGGGGGCGGTCGGCCTCGCTACGGGCTTCACGTTCTTGGAGCACCCAGTCCGGGATATCTTCCGGTCGGGCGAACTGGTCGTTCAGCTGGATACGCGACTCGGTACCGAGTTTTGCGTCACGCGGAGGGCCGATGTAGATAGAGCTCACCAAAGCTTTCTTTTCGAGTTTGGCGATTTCTGGTGCCTTAGGCATAGCGGTCTTGACTTTCAGTTCCACATCACGCATTGAGGTCGTGATCATAAAGAAGAAAATCAACATGTAAACGATGTCCGGCAATGACGAGGTGCTCACTTGTGGCACTTCTTTTTTACCTTCTTTTCTAAATTTACCCATAGTTAATTCCTCCTTTATTAACGAATTTCAACAGGTTCTGCTTCGCTGACACGCACTGGCACAGCTTCGCCGATGGCTTTGGTTTGATCCTCGTTGAGCTGGTCGAGATGTTTATGGAAGTGTTTCCATGCCATTGCTTCCTTCAGTTCATTGAAGGCGCGTGCCAGCTCATTCTGCACACTGATATACATAGCATACGATGTACCGCGGTCGTTCTGCAGCGAGATGACGCCTTTAGACATCATGACTTCGCCCAGCATTTCGATGTTCTTGGGTTCCACTTCCGGAGCGGTTTCATCGCCCGGACGAGGAGTCATGAAGTGTTTGGCTTCTTCCTTGAGCAACGAGATGTCGGATGGACGACCGTTGATCATCAGCTTGTTATTCTTGTTAATCAGAACATTCATCACGTTTCTTTCCTTGACCTTGACGTCATCGTCGTTTTGTTCCACTGGAGGAGGCAGACGACGGGTGATACCGTAGTCCACGTCCATGGAGGTGGTCATCAGGAAGAAACACAACAGCAAGAATGCTATGTCAGCCTGCGAACTAGAATTGATTTCTGGAGTTTTCTTGGCCATGATGAAATGTTTTATTTACCTGATCTAATAGCTGAATAGATAATACAAATTATGCTAACTCCGAGGGTTACATAGAAGAAGTTGAGGCCGAGTTCAACCCAGCCGTGGGTTCTGCCTGAGTACAGGTGGTCGGCAGCTTGGTAAGGAACGCCGAAACTGCCTCTTGATATTAGGAATGCTACAAGTCCAATAATAACGATGGCACCGACTGCGAACAAGATCTTTTTCACATTCACGCCTTTCACCAGAGCGGCGACGACGGCAGAGATCAATGCAGCAACGATACCAAGAATAATCAAGATGTAGCCCCAATTCAGGAATAAGTCTGCACGAGGCGTCGGGTTACCAGCCTGATATTCCGGCTTTATCGTACCCACTACGAGGTAGTATAAAACCGCAATGATGACGGTAACAGCAGCCAAGGCAAGAAATACCCATCTTGCAATATTAAGCTTACCTTTCATGATTATCAATTTTATTTGTTGTACTTAGCAAGAATATCCATGAACGAGATGGAAGCGTTCTCCATGTCGTTGGTGATGTTTTCGATTTTTGAAGCGATGAAGTTGAAGAAAATCTGAAGGATGATAGCGGCGATCAGACCGAACACGGTGGTCAACAAAGCGACTTTCATACCGGAGGCAACGACCGTGGGGCTCATATCACCGGCAGCGGCGATAGCGTCGAAGGCCTGGATCATACCGATAACGGTACCCATGAATCCGAACATAGGAGCCAAGCTGATGCAGAGGCCAATCCAACTCAGGCCGCTTTCGAGCTTGCCGCCAGCGACGGAACCGTAGGAAACGATTGATTTCTCAACCTCTTCCAGCGACTGGCCGTCTTGATAACGGATGAGTCCTTGGGTGAAGATGCTGGCCACAGGACCGCGGGTGTCCTTGCAAAGCT
>JAGCPJ010000028.1 GCA_017965765.1 Bacteroidales bacterium | reverse complement strand
TCTCGTTGATGAGTTCGAGGTAGCCTTCCACTTGGTCGGCGGGGACGAAGGGGTGGATGTTGCCGAACTCAGGCCAGCTGAGGGCATACATCGAGGTGGCGGGGTTCAGCTTCATGGTGCAGCTTCCGAGCGGAATCATGCAACGGTTGAGGCTGAGGTCGCGGTTCTCGAGTTTCTTCATGTAGCGCATCATGTCGGTCTCGCTGCGGTACTTGAAGAACATCGGGGCCTGCATGAACTTGCTGGTGCGCTGCATCTCAGTCGGGATGCCGCTGAACTTCTGGCAGTTCGGGTCGCAGACCAGCTCTTCGTGTTGCTTGCCAAGGGCTTCGGCGACGACGATGCCGATCTCGTTGAGGTCCTCGCGGGCCGTGGTCTCGTCGAGGCTGATGCCGAAGTGTTGCTTGTCGATGATGCGGAAGTTCATGCCATGTTTCTCGGCGGCTTCCTTCACCTTGCAGGTGCAAGCGCCTTCGGGCAATTCGAACAGCAGCGTGTCGAAGAAGTGTTTGTTGAGTTGCTTCACGCCGAGCTTGGCCAGTTCAGAGGTCAGCTTGCCGGCGAGGCAGTTGATATGATGGGCAATTTCGATCAAGCCGTCCGGGCCATGATAGAGGGCGTAGAAGCCTGACATGATAGCCAACAGGGCCTGAGCGGTGCAGATGTTCGATGTGGCGCGCTCGCGCTTGATGTGCTGCTCGCGGGTCTGCAGGGCAAGACGGTAGGCAGGATTTCCGAGGGCGTCGATGCTGATGCCGATGATACGGCCAGGCATGTCGCGCTTGTAGGCCTCGGTAGTGGCGAAGTAACCGGCGTGGGGACCGCCGAATCCCATCGGCAGACCGAAACGCTGGTTGGAACCGAGCACCACGTCGGCACCCCATTCGCCAGGAGGCGTAATGAGGGTGAGGCTCAGCAAGTCGGCAGCGACGGCCACCTGCATGCCCTTGGCCTTCCACTCGGCGACCTTGGCGCGGTTGTCCACGATCTCGCCGAACTGGTTGGGGCACTGGATCAATACACCGAAGAAGCCTTCGCTGGCATCGAATTTCTCAATGTTGTCGATGACTACCTCGATGCCCTGGAAATGGGCGCGGGTCTTGATGACTTCGATGCTCTGCGGGAACACGTCGTCGGCGACGAAGAACTTCTTCACTCCGGCTTTCACCTGGGCGCGGCTACGGGCATGCCAGAACATCAGCATGGCCTCGGCAGCGGCAGTGCCTTCGTCAAGCAATGAAGCATTGGCCAAAGGCATGGCGGTGAGGTCGCTGATCACAGTCTGGAAGTTCAACAAGGCTTCCAAACGGCCTTGCGAGATCTCCGCCTGATAGGGAGTGTAGGAAGTGTACCAGCCCGGATTCTCCAGGATGTTGCGCATGATGACACCTGGCGTGATGGTGTTGTAGTAACCCAAGCCGATGTAGGTGCGGAACTGCTTGTTCTTGGCACCTAGCGCCTTCAGGTGGCTGATGACTTCGTATTCGTTCATGCCATCGCCGATATTCAGGGCTTTGGGCAGACGAATCTCAGGGGCGATAATCTCGTCAACGAGTTGTTCTTGCGATGCAACGCCGATGACCTTGAGCATCTTCTCTGCATCCGATGCGGTGGGGCCGTTGTGGCGTTTGATGAAATTGTTTCTGATCATTGTTGGTTTATTTAATTATGGAAAATTGAATTCTAGTTTTTTAATTCCGCATTCCGCATTCCTAATTCCGCATTTAATTCAGCACTTTGTTGATGGTGATGAAATCGGGATAGGCTAGGGATTGGTTGTTGACCTTGATGTAAGGCTTCACCTTGACACCGAGGTTGACGGGATCGCTCTTGGCGCCTGCCAACTTGAAGGCCAGGTTCAACACGGCGTCTTTGGTTTCGCCGCTGAATAGCTGGAACAGGTCGGTGCTGATCGGGATGCTGATCTTGCCCTTGGAATTCGCAGGGATGCTGAATCCCTGTGTGAAGGTACTGCTGATGATCTGTTTGTTGTTCAAGGCGATGATGTAGTCCATCTTGCCCAAGGAAGCGGCAATGCTGTTGGGGTTATCGACATCGATGTTGACATTGAAGGTCACCGGCAGCTTCCTGTTCATCAGCGAATTGGTTACGTTGATGACCTGTGCGGCATTCAGGTCGCCTAAGGTCATGTTTCTGCTGAGGTTGACCCCCAACATGTTGATGTTGTTGATGCCACTGACATCGAATTCGCAGTTCTTCAGGTTGATGACCTGCGCAGCTTGGTTGACAATCTGTGTCAGTTGTTCACAAGCCGTGAATGATGCCATCAGAATCACAATAGCGATAATTCTAATTATTCTTTTCATGTTATTTATGTTTTTAATAGTTCTCCGTTCTCCGTTCTCCGTTTTCAGTTTTCATTGTTTCTATTGGCACGTTTGCGCTCTAGTTCGTCGAGGATGATCTTTCTCAGCCTCAAGCTTTTCGGGGTGACTTCGAGGTACTCGTCGTCGCGGATGTATTCCATGTATTCCTCGAGGGAGAAACGTACGGGTGGGATGAGACGGATGGCCTCGTCGGAGCCAGAAGCGCGCACGTTGGTGAGGTGCTTGGTCTTGCAGACATTGATGACGATGTCGTTGGAGCGGGTGTTCTCGCCGATGACTTGTCCGGCATACACGTCTTCGTTGGGGTTGACGAAGAAGATGCCGCGGTCCTGCAGTTTCCAGATGGCGTATGGGATGGCTTGGCCAGTCTCCATGGAGATGAGGGCGCCGGTGTTGCGGCTTGGCATATCGCCTTTCCAAGGCTCGTAGGCCTTGAAACGGTGCGAGATGATGGCTTCGCCTTCGGTGACGGTGAGCAGGACGTTGCGCAACCCGATGAGACCTCTTGACGGGATGTCGAAGTCGAGGCACATGCGGTCGCCCTTGGGTTCCATCTGGGTCATCTCACCCTTGCGGGCGCTGACTTGCTCGATGACGCGACCGGAGAAGTCCTCGGGTACCAGCACGGTGAGGCACTCGATAGGCTCACATTTCACGTCGTCAATGTATTTGATGATGACCTTGGGCTGTCCCAACTGGAACTCGTATCCTTCACGGCGCATGGTCTCCACCAGGATGCTGAGGTGCAAGATGCCACGGCCATAGACCATCAAGGAGTCAGGCGAGTCGGTGTCTTCGACCTTCAAGGCAAGGTTCTTCTCGGTTTCCTTGTAAAGGCGCTCGCGCAGGTGGCGTGAAGTGACATATTTCCCTTCGCGGCCAAAGAACGGCGAGTTGTTGATGGTGAAGAGCATGCTCATGGTGGGCTCGTCAACTTTGATGGGAGGCAGTGCCTCGGGATTCTCATAGTCAGCCACGGTGTCGCCAATCTCGAAATCTTCCAGACCCATCAAGGCGACGATGTCGCCGGCTTCAATGGGCTTCTTGGTGCGCTCCTTGCCCAGTCCTTCGAAGGTATAGAGTTCTTTAATTGTTGATTTTACTACGCTTCCGTCGTGCTTTACCAATGATACGTTCATACCGGCTTGCAGGATGCCTCGTTTCAGACGTCCCACAGCAATACGTCCTACGTAGGAACTGTAGTCTAACGAGGTGATGAGCAACTGCGGAGTGCCTTCCTCGTATTTTGCCTCTGGGATGGTGTCGATGATGGTGTCGAGTAGATAGGAGACATCGCTGGTGACGTTGCTGGGGTCGTTGGACATCCAGCCTTGCTTGGAGGATCCAAAGACAGTGGGGAAGTCCAGCTGGTCTTCGGTAGCGCCCAAGTTGAACATCAGGTCGAATACGGCTTCCTGCACTTCATCGGGACGGCAGTTGGGCTTGTCAACCTTGTTGATGACCACAATGGGCTTCAACCCCAACTCAATGGCTTTCTGAAGCACAAAGCGGGTCTGCGGCATGGGACCTTCGAAAGCATCCACCAACAGCAACACGCCGTCAGCCATGTTCAACACACGTTCCACCTCGCCGCCGAAATCGGCGTGGCCAGGAGTGTCGATGATGTTGATCTTGACATCTTTATATCGGACAGAAACGTTTTTTGACAAAATGGTGATGCCACGCTCACGCTCCAAATCATTGTTGTCAAGGATGAGTTGTCCAGGAGCTTCGTCCGATTCCTTGAACAGCTTTGATTGGTACAAAATGCGGTCAACCAAGGTGGTTTTGCCGTGGTCAACGTGTGCGATAATAGCTATGTTTCTGATACTCTGCATTTTATAAAAACGGTCTTTGTTTTTAAAATAACTGACAAAGATAGCAAAAGTTTCGGACTAATGAAAGAAGACATGAAAATCATTTGCCGGAAGACAACTTTTTCTTGAAAACCGCTTGTCCCGTTGAAAATAATCGCTATCTTTGGATAAGATTATTCACGACATCATGAGTGTGCGTTCAAGAGCGGTTTTGAAACAGTATTGGGGCTATCCTTCCTTCCGTCCCTTGCAGGAGGAAATCGTGGACTCGGTCCTGGATGGCCGTGACACCTTGGCACTGCTTCCTACCGGTGGTGGCAAGTCGATTTGTTTCCAGGTTCCGGCCATGGCCATGGATGGGGTGTGCGTCGTCGTGACACCGCTGATTGCCTTGATGAAGGACCAGGTGGCGCATCTTGTCGCCAAACGGATTCCAGCCGCCGCCATCTTCTCGGGAATGCATCCGGACCAAGTGGAATTGGTGTACAACCAGGCGGTCTTTGGACGGCTGAAGTTCCTCTATGTCTCTCCGGAACGTTTGCAGACCACGCAGTTCCTGGAGGCCATCAAGCGGATGAAGGTGAACCTGCTGGCAGTGGATGAATCGCATTGTATCTCGCAATGGGGCTACGACTTCCGGCCGCCTTATCTGAAAATCGCAGAGATCCGGCCCTTTATCCCTCGTACCCCTGTGCTGGCACTCACGGCCACCGCTACGGCCAAGGTGGTTGACGATATCCAGTTTCGCCTGGGATTCAAGGCGAATAACGTGTTCCAAAGCAGCTTCGAAAGGAAAAACGTCACCTATAATGTCTATCATGAGCCTGATAAGCTCGGGGTGTTGTACCGAAAACTCCATGCCATGAGCCAAGGCAGTGCCATCGTATATGTCAGGAACAGGAAACGGACTCAGGTGATCGCGGATTGGTTGAACTCGGTAGGTATTCCCGCTACCTTCTACCATGCTGGACTGGAAGCCAGGATTCGTGACGAACGGCAGAATCTATGGATGCGTGGTCAGGTCAAGGTCATGGCCGCCACCAATGCCTTTGGACTGGGCATCGACAAACCTGACGTGCGCTTGGTGATCCATCTTGACTTGCCGGACAGCATCGAGGCTTATTTCCAAGAAGCAGGCAGGGCAGGCCGCGACTTACAGCCTTCGGAAGCTTTCTTGTTGGTCTCCGAGGCCGACCTGCGACAACTGGAGGATCATCTGAAACAGTCCTTCCCGGAACTGGAACGCATCAAAGCCATCTACAACGCCATCGGCAACTACTTGAGGGTGCCTGTCGGGACAGGGGAGGGGATGATGTATCCTTTCGACATGGTGGATTTCTCCAAAAGATATGGTTTCGACCTCAGGGCGGTTTACAGTACCTTGAAAATCCTGGAAAAGGAAGGGATTTTGGCGCTCTCGGAAGGTTTCGACGACACTTCCAGGTTGTGGATCAAGTCGTCCCGCGACGACCTCTATCGTTTTCAGGTGGCCTTCCCTCAGTTCGACCCCTTGGTGAAATACATGCTAAGGTCTCTCCCAGGCGTGTTGAGCGATTATGTGAGATTCAACGAGGAGGTGGCGGCGACAAAGACTGGGATGGGTGCCGAACAGCTTAGGGCGTTGTTGAAAAAGATGGAGGAATACAACTTCCTGTCATACATCCCCCGTCAAGACAAACCGCAGCTGCAATTGGTGACTGAAATGCTTGATACGCGTTATTTTGCCTTGTCCAAGGAAAACTATTCGGACCGGAAACGAGAAGCGGAGGAACGGGTGAGGGCCGTGGAGGATTATGTGAACAACAACCAGGAATGCCGTAGCGTTCAATTGCTTAGGTATTTTAACGAACAACATGGAAAGGCTTGCGGGAAATGCGATGTCTGTGTCAGCCATGGTGCTCGTTCCGTCGGTAATGACGAATTTGGAGAAATCTGCACCCTGTTGAAGGGTGTCTTGTGTGACCGTCAGTTGAAGATAGGCGAGGTGTTGCAAACCTGCCACGCTTTCGAGGAGGAGGCGGTGATGGAGGTAATCCGCTGGATGATCGACAACGGGACCTTGACGGTCAGGGACGATGTGCTGTCCCTAAAAAAAACATAGAGGCGCAAACCTTTGCGCCTCTATGATGTGGGTTGTAAATCCCTGGAATGATTATTTCAGGAAATTAGCAGCGGGTTTGAACTTCACGACCTTCTTGGCAGCAATCTTGATGGATTTGCCGGTTCTCGGGTTGTGGCCCTTTCTTGCAGGACGAGTAGCGGTGTAGAGGGTGCCGAAGCCAACGAGGCCGATCTTGCCTTCTTTCTTCTTCATTTCAGCTTTGGCGATGTCCATCATGGCGTCAAGAGCCTTCTTTGATTCAACTTTGGTCATTCCAGCTTTTGCTGCGAGTGCATCGATTAATTCAGCTTTGTTCATAGTAATAGTAATTTAAGGTTAATGTTAAAAGGATTTTTCCGACACAAAGATAATGTAAAAATCTAATTTGCAAATAATTTTGCAAAAAAAAAGGCCTAAAAACGGGCAAAAATGAAAATAACTGTATAAATAATTTCATTTTCCGGCTTTCCAAGCTCCTAAAAAGTGTAATCCTCTTAGGAAATCAGCGGTTTCCATGGCTTTTTTCCCAGCCTGTTGAACGGTGGTCAGATGGATGAAACCGTCCTTGGCTGCGATCTTCAAGAAGGTCTTGTTGTCGGTGACGACAGTTCCGCAAGGCTCCATGGGCTGGCCCAATTCCATTTCCGAAGCATAGACTTTGAGTTCAAGGACCTCACCGGTGTCGGAACGTAGCGTGGTATGAGCCGCTGGATAGGGTGATAGGCCGCGGATGAGGTTATAGATAGCCTTGCAGTCCTTTTCCCACGGGATGTAACAGAAGTCCTTGAAGATCTTGGGCGCTTCCTTTAGGACTGCGCCTTGGGCGAGGGCTTCTTGGGTGATGGGCTGGATCTGGTTCGTCTCAATGCGACGGATGGTTTCCACCACCATCCTGTTTCCCAAGTGCATCAACGTGTCATGCAGTTCTCCGGCGGTCTCATCGGGACGGATGGCGACGCTTTCCTGTAAGATGACCGCTCCTTTGTCTATTTCCTCGTTGAGGAAGAAGGTGGTGAGTCCAGTGACGGTCTCGCCGTTGATGATGGCATGGTTGATGGGTGCGGCACCACGGTATTGGGGTAGGAGAGAAGCGTGGAGGTTAAAGGTGCCCAGCCGTGGCATCTTCCAAACGGCCGCAGGCAACATCCGGAAGGCGACCACGATGAACAAGTCGGCTTGGAACGATTCCAGCTCCTGCAAAAAGTCGGGATCCTTGAGTTTTTCTGGCTGAAGAAGCGGCAGCTGGTGTTCCAAGGCAGTCTTTTTCACCTCGGAGAATTGGATTTTCTTTCCACGGCCTGCCGGCTTGTCGGGCATGGTCACGACAGCGGCTACCTCGTAACCTGCTTGGAGTATGGCCTCCAACTGTGAAGCGGCGAATTCAGGCGTGCCGAAGTAGATGATTTTCATGATATGCGGGATTCACAACTTTGTTGGTAAAAAAAAGCCTGGTTCGTGAGAATCAGGCTTTCTTAGGTTCAAGTACGAAGCTTATTTCTTCAGTTTTTCTTCGATGTTGGCGATGTTCTTGCTGATCTCAAAGGCTTCGTTGCTTTGCGGATAATCGGCTTTCAACGTCTTGTAGCATTTCAGCGCATTGTTGTAGTCGCCGATGATTTCATACGTCAAACCAGCCTTGGTGAGGTACATGGGACCCGTGAAATCGCTCTTGACCTTGTTGGCGGCCTTGTCATAATAGCCGGCGGCACTGTTGATGTCGTCCAACTCCATGTAGCAGTCGCCAATGGCACCGAGTGCCAAAGGAGCCAAAACATCGTCATTGATGGTGTACTTCTTCAGGTAGTCGATGGCCTCGTTGTACTTGCCGAGTTTCATGTAGCTGATGCCAGCGTAATAGGCGGCAAGCTTACCGACCTTGGTGCGGCTGTACTGGTCGTAAACCTCAGTGAAACCCATATAGTTGCCATCACCGTTGAGGGCGGCTTCGTATGATTCCTTTTCAAAATACTTCTGAGCGGTGAAGATTTCCTTGCTTGCGGCATTGTTCTTCCTGTCGTTCAGAGCCTTGAGACCCCAAATGATACCGGCGATGACAATGACGGCGGCGATGATGCCGTAGATGAGTTTCTGATGCTCCTCAATCCATTGTTCGGTCTTGCCCAATGCTGATTCAACGTTTTCCAGTCTTTCTTCGCCTTTAGCTTCTAGTTCTTTTTTCTTGTTAGCCATATCTTTTCAATATTATTTTAATCAAATTTTTCGGACTGCAAAAATAGGAAATTCTATGTTTGTATCAACAAAAAACATGTTTTTTTTATTTTTGCAGGACAAAACCAGCGAAATGACCCCCAGAGACAAGGCTTTACTTGATTTTTTGTACCAGTTTATCTCCGATGAACGCAAGCAGCGTTTCGAGGAAGTGCTGGCTTATCGCACCCGCCATCTCACCGTGGTGTTGGAGGACATCTTCCAGCCGCACAATGCCAGTGCCGTGTTGCGAAGCTGCGACCTCACCGGCGTGCAGGATATCCATATCGTCGAGAACAACTACACCTTCGACATCAATCCTGATGTGGTGATGGGCAGCACGAAATGGTTGGACATCCACCGCTATAATGAGCTTGATTTCAACACTCCCACGGTTCTGGAACAGCTTAAGGCCAAAGGCTATCAGATCGTGGCCACCTGTCCGCATCGGGATGACTTCACGCCGGAGACTTTGCCCTTGGACAAACCCGTGGCCTTGGTGTTCGGTACAGAGAAGACGGGCATCACGGATTATGTGATGGAACACGCCGACCGATTCCTGCGCATCCCGATGTACGGCTTCACGGAGAGCTATAACATCAGCGTCTCAGCGGCCTTGCTGGTCTATACCTTGACCCGCCGCCTTCACGAGATGGACGATGTGAATTGGCATCTTTCCGAAGAGGAAAAAGACGAAGTGCGCCTCGAATGGTCGCGACGCACCCTGAACAGAATTCGGCAATACGAAAGGAAATTCAAGGAACTCCATCCGGAGTTTGATGGAGTGGAAAGTTGAAAGTGGAAAACTATTAATTCACTTTCCGTTTTCCGTTTTCCGTTTTACTTTTTCCACTCTCACCCACAGTCGCCACATCAGCCAGCCCCAGGCGAAGAAAAGGACGTAGAAAATCCATTTCGGGACGGGGGTCTGGTAAGCGTCTTCGTTGACGATTTCGGAGTATTGTTCGGTGGGGATGTCGGCATAGAAATAGGCGCCGGCACCGAAATCGTAGCCTTCAACGAGGCCTAGCCGGTTGGCCATGATCCAGCCGGCCAAAAACAAAGTGATTACCACCACGATGATGGTAATCACTTTGAAGATGATGTGGTTTTTGTCCATTATTGGAACATATCCAGGGTCGGTACTTTGAAGAGGACACCAGAGAGCAGCAGCCACACGGCAAACAGCGTGAGGGCGATGTTGAAGAGCTGTCCCAGGATGTACAGCCAAAGCACCTTGCCGCCTTGCATCTGCTTGAAGAGGCTCTTGAAGTTGGTGTCGAGGCCGATGCTGGTGAAGGCCAGCACGAAGGCCCAGTTCTTGTATTGGTCGAGCACGCCGTTGATGGCCTTCACATCGCCGCCCATGGGCTTGATGATGAAGGAAGCGACCAACGAAGCAACGAAGAAACCGATGATGAACTTCGGGAAGCGGTTCCAGATCTCGCCGGCACCGACCTTGGAGTCGTCGGTCTTATCGACCTTGGTGGCGAAGAAGATGGCCACGAAGAAGGCAATGAAGCCAATGAGGATGTTCTGGATCATCTTCACCAAAGAAGCGACCTGAGCAGCTTCCTCGCCGAGGGCTTCGCCAGCCAACACCACAGCACCTGTCGAGTCAACGGTACCGCCGATGAGGGCGCCGCCCATCATCTGGTTCATGCCAGCCCAACGGATGATCATGGGCTCGAACACCATCATGAGGATGGTGAAGATGATGGAGATGGAGATGGCCAACGAAAGGTCTTCCTTCTTTGCCTTGGCAGCAGCACCCGTGGCGATGGCGGCACTGGTACCGCACACCGAAGTGGCCGAAGCCAAGGTGATGACCAACGGCTTGTTGTCAATCTTCAGCACCTTGGTGCCCAGCCACCACATGAAGATGATGACGATGGGGGTCACGATCCAAGCGATGCCGAGACCGTAGAGACCGAACTTGGCGATGTTGCTGAACAGCACCGAGAAACCCATGATGACCAAACCGGTCTTGATGTAGAACTCCGTGCGGATGGCGGGTTTTAGCCATTGTGGCGTTCCTACGGTATTGGAAATGAGCAAACCGATGAGCAAAGCCCAGAAAGCCCATTCGAGGTACATCTTAAGGGTGTATTCGGCACTGATCATCCTAACGATGATGCAGATGATGAACAGCACAATGAAAGCCGGGATGAATTTTCCGACCTTCTCGCCCTGCAACTTGATGCCGATGCCAAAGAGGATGCCAAGCACCAGGAAGGTGCGCAGCAACTTGATCCAAAACTCGCCGTTGAATTGGGCACCCAACGACTTCTTAGCTTCCACGTTTTCCCACCAGTGCCAGGTGCCGAACTTGGCAGCGGAGAAATCGAACCAGTTGGTGAGGACAGCCACACAGCCGATGGCGATGACGATGAAGCCGATCCATACAGCCAACCAATCCTCTTTTTTCCAAAGATTTGAGATGTTTTTCATAACAAAGGTGATTTTAATTCGGAATTCGGAATTCGGAATTCGGAATTATTTCTAGAGGCTAATTCCGCATTCCGCATTCTGCATTCCGCATTCAGAATTTGTAACTCAGTATTGCAACAATGCGGTGTGTGTTGTTGCCTGCTTCAGGCTGAATCAATGAATAGTCGAGCTTGAAGTTGACGGACTTCAGCGGCCAGTAGTTGATGCCTACGGTGTAGTAGTTGGTGCCACCATTGTTCAAGGCTGCATCGGCAGCGAAGTGCTCGTAACGGAGGACGGGCATCAGTTTCTGGCTCTTGTCCTTGCCCAAACGGAAGTTGTAACCGGCCACGGCATAGAAACCCTGACTCATCCTCTTGAGTTGTTCGGTGCTGATGACGTTGCCAATGGAGTCTAACGTAGAACTCATGTAGCCCGTGGCACCACTGAGGTATTCGGCACGAACCATGATGTCGCCATCACTGTATTGAGCACCGGCAGCCCAACGGTTGCGGACGCCATTGTGAATGCTTTCATTGTCATAGAAACCGTAGTAGAAGGAACCGCTCAAAGTGAGGTGCTGAAGCCAGGGATGGACTTCGAGGCGACCGACAAGGTCCTTGCGGTTGTTGTTGTCCAACTCATTGGCGCCATTGCCGTTGAAAACACCGAGGTTGTAGGTGAACAGGTTGAAATCAAGTCCTTCAGGCTTGAGGAAGCTGCCCGTGATCATGATACCCAAGTCACGACCGATGGAACCCACGCCGCAGACATCGCTATAGCCGCTGAGCTTCTGGACACTCTCGCCATAGTCGAAGATCTCGAGGTTGACAGGGTTGATGGGGCTTTCCATGGTGAAGGGGGTCTTGAACTGACCGGCCTGGATGGCAAAAGCATCGTTGACTTTGTACTTGAGATAGACGTCCACCAGCATGGGCTTCCGGACGAAGTCACCCTGGATCTTGTAAGTCAGACCCTTGGCGAGACTGCCGTCGAGTGACATACGGACACGACGGGCACGGAAAGTGTTGTCGATGATGGTTTTCGTGTCGCTAGTGCCTTCTTTGATGTTCATTTGAGCAATGCCTTGGACAAATCCTGAAACTTTCGGGCCTTCTTGTGCGGTAAGGCTCATGGGGAATAAGATTGCAATAATCCCAATGATTAAAAGTAAGTTACGTTTCATAATAGATAATAATTAATGTGTTTTCTCTCGTTTTCTATTGAAGATGCGGCAAAAATAGTAAAAATATATATAGTAAGCACATTGATAGTAAATATATTTACTATTATTATTTATTAACAAAATGGCGTTACCGAGAAATGATTATTGGCAGTGGCGGAGGATCTCGTCAAAAGAGATCTTGAACCATTCAGTGTATAGCTCGGGATGGGCTTTGATGTCGGTTTCGATGTCGGCAAACGCCATGTACTTCCATGAGGCAACTTCCTCGGTGTTGATGCGAGGTTCTTCGTCAGTCTTGCCGAACCACACATGGTCGAATTCGTGCTCGATGAGGCCGAGTCCGACGGGGGCTTTATAAATAAAGGTGAAGACCTCGTGCATGTCACATTGCATGCCCATCTCTTCCCTCAGCCGTCGCGACGTTGCATGCTCCAAGGTCTCGCCGTCGCAGGGATGGCTGCAGCAAGTATTGGTCCAAAGGCCGGGGGAGTGGTATTTGCTAAAGGCACGTTGTTGTAACAGCAATTCGCCTTTGGAGTTGAAGATGAATATGGAGAAGGCACGATGGAGACGGGGCACGATATGCGCGGCCATTTTCTCCATGATACCGATCTGCTGGTCTTGCTCGTTGACGAGAACTACATGTTCCATGTTTTTATTACGGTTTTTGTTTTATAAACCACGGATTTCACTGATTTTACGGATTCTTAGATTGAGGATTAGGCAGCTAAAGCTGCGGATTGGCACGAATGGGGGTGGGGGTGTTCACAAATCGTTTGAAAGTTAAGCTCTCTTCGCCAAAATTAAACAATAAACCCAATTTTGTTTTTGTCGCTTTTAAATAGTTTAATAATTGAGCTTCGTGTTCGGGAAGAATGGTGGAAACCGCTTTTAACTCTACAACGATTTTGTCAAAACAGAAAAGATCTGTTATATAATATTGGTTAAGTGTGACCTCCTTGTATTGTATTTGAATTCTTTTTTGTGAGATAAAGGGGATGTTTCTTCTAGCTAACTCGATTTCCATCGCTTCTTGATAAACAGCTTCCAAAAAGCCGAATCCCAAGGTCTTGTGAACCTCCATGGCCGCTCCAATGATCTGATAAGTTTCGTTGCTGTATATCAATCCCTCTTTTTCCATTATTTCTACCTCCATCCGTGAAATAGGACGCTTGCGTCCCTAAAAAATCCAGTCACAATAGATCCGTTAAATCCGTGAAATCTGTGGTTTCCATTATTTCTACCTCCATCCGTGAAATAGGACGCTTGCGTCCCTTAAAAATCCAGTCACAATAGATCCGTTAAATCCGTGAAATCTGTGGTTTATTTAATTAAAAATCAAACATTAAATCTTATGTTAAGAATGTCGCCGTCCTGAACAACGTATGTTTTCCCTTCGACGCGGAACTTCCCCGCTTCTTTCACGGCAGCTTCCGATCCATATTGCAGGAAGTCCTCGGTGCTCATCACCTCGGCGCGGATGAATCCCCGTTGCAAGTCGCTGTGGATCGCGCCAGCAGCAATGGGAGCAGTGTCGCCCACATGGATGGTCCAGGCACGGGTCTCGTCGGGACCGGTGGTGAAGAACGAATGGAGGTTCAAGGTGTGGTAGGCGGTGCGCACCAGTTTGTTGACACCGGGCTCGGTCAGTCCTGCGTCTTCCATGAAGAGCTGGCGGTCGTCAGCATCGAGTTCGGCGATCTCGGCCTCGAGCTTTCCGGCGATGATGAGCATGTCCTGTCCTTCCTTCAAGGCGGCTTTCACGGCCTCGGAGTATTTGTTGCCTGTGGTTGCGGAGGCGTCATCCACATTGCAGACGTAGATGATGGGCTTGGCGGTGAGCAGTTGGAGGTCCTGGATGTATTTCCGGTCGTCGGGATCGACTTTGGCATCGCGGGCATTGCCCATGTTCTCGAGCACTTCCTTGTAAACACTGAGCACGTCGAAAGCCTTCTTGTTGTCCTTCTCGCCGTTCTTCAAGAGTTTCTGCACACGTTCCAGCTTGCGGGTGACCAGGTCCAAATCGCGCACCTGCAACTCCAAGTCAACGAGCTCCATGTCGCGCACGGGATCCACGCTGCCTTCGCTGTGCGGGATGTTGGGGTCGTCGAAACAACGCAACACATGGATCAAGGCATCCATGGTCTGCACCTCGGCCAAGAGCTTGTTGCCCACTCCCTGACCGCCCTTGCTCAGCCCAGGCAGATCGACGATCTCCACCGTGGCAGGCACGATGCGCTTGGAGTGGGAGATGTTGTCGATTTTCTTTAGACGGTCGTCCACGACTTCGCACATGCCGATGTTCGATTTCGAGGCAAATCCGATCTCGGCTTTGGTGTTGGAGATGCAGTTGAATATGGTTGTCTTTCCCGTGCTGGAAAGTCCGATGATTCCACAATTGAGTGCCATAACGTTATATTTTGTGGTGCAAAGATAGAAAAAAGAAAACGAAATCTTGACGTCTTTAAGACGAAAAACCTTACTTTTGCAAAAAACTTGTGACATGCAGGAAATGATTCTCATCCTTGACTTCGGCTCTCAGGTGACTCAGCTGATCGGCCGCCGTCTCCGTGAACTCAACGTGTATTGTGAGATACATCCCTTCAACAAGATTCCCGCCATCGGCGACAACGTGAAGGGCGTCATCTTGAGTGGCAGCCCCTTCTCGGTGCGCGATGAGAAGGCGCCTTTCGTGAATCTTGAAGGCATCAAGGGCAGGTTGCCGCTGTTGGGCATCTGCTATGGTGCCCAGTTTATGGCACAGCATTTCGGCGGTGAGGTCAATGGCTCCATCGCCAGGGAATACGGTCGCGCCATGCTGCAAGTGGTGGATGACGCCAGCCCGCTGTTCAAAGGCGTGAGCAAGACCAGCCAGGTGTGGATGAGCCATGGCGACACCATCGCCCGTCTGCCCCAAGGGGCAAGGGTGATCGCTTCCACCGACGATGTGGAGAATGCCGCCTATACCATCGAGGGCGAGACGACCTACGCCGTGCAGTTCCATCCCGAGGTGTTCCATACCAAGGAAGGACCGAAGATCCTGGAGAACTTCGCGATGGGCATCTGCGGCTGCAAGGGCGATTGGACCCCGGCATCCTTCGTGGAAAACACAGTGGAGGCACTCCGCAAGCAACTGGGAGACGACAAGGTGATCCTTGGCCTCTCAGGCGGCGTGGACAGTACCGTGGCAGCCGTGTTGCTCAACAAGGCCATCGGCAGCAATCTGACCTGCATCTTCGTGGATAACGGACTGCTGCGCAAGAACGAGTTTGAGGATGTGCTCGACTCCTACCAGGAGATGGGCCTGAACGTCATTGGCGTCCATTCCGGACCGCTGTTTCTCAAGAAACTGGAAGGCGTCACTGACCCTGAAGCCAAGCGCAAGGCCATCGGTTCAACATTCATCGAGGTGTTCGATGCCGAAGCACAGAAAATCGAAGGCGCCCGCTGGCTCGCCCAAGGCACCATCTATCCGGATGTCATCGAGAGCGTGAGCGTCAACGGACCGAGCTGCAAAATCAAGTCGCACCATAACGTCGGCGGCCTCCCCGAGAAGATGAACCTGAAGATCGTGGAGCCGCTGCGTACCCTGTTCAAGGACGAGGTGCGCCGTGTGGGTCGCTCCCTGGGCATCAAACGTGAACTCATCGGACGTCATCCTTTCCCGGGACCGAGTCTGGGCATCCGCATCTTGGGCGAAGTCACCGAAGAGAAACTTCGCATCCTTCGCGATGCTGACGACATCTTCATCCGTGGCCTCCGCAACTGGCCCTGCGAGTTGCCTAGTGCCTCTTACCCCAACGAGATGGCCGACAACCTCTACGACAGCATCTGGCAAGCCGGCACCATGCTGCTTCCCGTGAAGTCGGTGGGCGTCATGGGCGACGAAAGAAGCTACGAATATACCATTGCCCTGAGGGCGGTGATCTCTACCGACGGTATGACCGCCGACTGGGTGCACCTGCCGTACGAGTTCATGGCGAAAGTGTCAAACGATATTATTAATAAGGTAAAAGGTGTCAACCGTGTGTGCTACGACATCTCGTCGAAACCACCAGCGACGATAGAGTGGGAGTGAGGAAACGGAAAACGGATAACGGATAACGGAAAATGAAGAGATGAACAAGAGGATATTGATATTGGGGATATTGCTTCTCGCAGCGGTGATGCTGCCCAGAGCCGTCTTTGGACAGGTGGTCATCGAACGGTCCACCGAGATTGTCAAAATCGGCGCTAAGGAGTATTACATGCATCACGTCAAGCAAGGCGAGACGCTCTATTCCATTGCCAAGGCTTATCAGGTTACCGAGGCTGAGGTGAAGAAACTGAATCCCGAAGTGGAATCCAAGGGCTTGCAGGCCGATATGGTTCTCGGAATCCCAGTGGTTCCTACGACGACACCTATCGCGACGACAGTTGTTGAGCCAACCGTCACTGGAACAGGAGCGTTACCCGATACGCTGAAACCCAGGACAGCCGATGGATATAGGGTCTATACCGTCGAAAAATCGGAAAAAACCAAGAAACTGTTGAAACGACTCGAGGTTGACGAAGAGGAGTTCCGTAGGCTGAATCCTTCCATTGGATCACGTGTCTATGAGGGACAGCATGTGATGATTCCAGTGGCCGTCGAGCCCGTGGAGGAATGGCCTGTGGCCGTCGTGACGGAGGAACCTGACAACACGGAAGAAGAGCCGCAAGAGGAAATCCCGCAAACACAACCGGAAGTAGAGGAGGAGGAAGAGTTTGGCGACGGACCGGTGTATTCGGACGACCAGCCTTTCGATTGTTTCGCCAACATGGCCCATCTGGGACAAGAATATCA
This sequence comes from Bacteroidales bacterium, assembly GCA_017965765.1. Lineage (GTDB taxonomy): Bacteria > Bacteroidota > Bacteroidia > Bacteroidales > F082 > Limimorpha. The sequence goes on along the minus strand of JAGCPJ010000028.1, from coordinate 15,151 downwards.
TGTGGCCTTGCTGGTGCCGCTGTATTTGAACGACATTGACAAGCTGACGGTCTCCAAGGAAAAGAATGACAAGTCAAAGAATGCCAGGCCCCTGAGATTCCTCCAGTTCTATGAAGGGTTCATGATGGCTGTGGACTCATTGACCAAATATCACGGACTGCGGCTTGATCTTACCGTGATCGATGTAACGGAGAATGTGTCGGGCGCTGAGGCGGCCGTCAACAAACTCCAAGGGATGCCGCTCGACATGATCATCGGTCCCTTCTTCAGCAAGTCGTTTGCCGTGGTTCAAGAATTCGCCACAAACAACAACATCCTCATCGTGAATCCCATGACGGAGAGGGAGACCATCCTGAGCAACGCTCCCAACGTAGTGAAGCTGAAGCCTGGCATGCAGGCGATGGTGGATGAACTGGGCGACCTCATCAAGACGAAATATCCCAAGGCCAAGGTGACCCTCTTCGCCGAAAACACCGCCAAGGACAGCCTGATGGTCAACTTGCTGAAACAAACCCTGGAATCCGTGGTCGAACCTGGCGTGGAACTGTCGAATGCAGAAATGCTGGACCTGATCACCCGCGAAAGCGCTCGCCGCAACATGGGCAAACGAGTGCTCTCCACCTTGGAGGTCGAGGGACAGATCTTCTCTACCAAGGCGCTGAAAGAGAATCCTGACGGCATCACCTACTTCGAAAACCAGTTCCAAAGCCTTCCTTTCTCCGAGAGCCAGACGTTTAAAAATGGGCTTTCTTCAGCACGAGACAATGTATTAGTAGCCTACGGAAGTAATATAGTATATGCCACAAAAATATTGAATACAATCAATAAATCCACAAAGAATTTTCCCATTACTTTGATTGGTTTGCCCAACTGGGCGGATTTCGATAATCTTCTTGTCGAAAACCTGTTGAATATGAACGCCATCTATTTCGACAACCATTTCGTGGATTACAACGACTCGCTGGTGCTTTGTTTTGTGGACAGCTTCAGGGACAAGTACGAATGCGAGCCCATGGATTACGCTTTCGAAGGTTTCGATGTGGGATGGTATTTCCTCACTTCCTTGATGCATTTCGGTCCGCAACCAATGGATTGCCTGCCTTACTATCACCCTGCGATGTTGCATTCCAGGTACTACTTCAACAAAAACCGTCGCAGCGACGGGTTGGACAACAGGTATTGGAACATCTACCAATATGACCGCAAGAGCGTTGAGCTGAAACCTGTGGTCATCTACGATGAGGAGGAGTGAGATGGGCATTCGTTTGGGGTTCGTTGCAAGTCTGCTTTTGGTCGCCTTGGTTTCCTGCCAAGAGGAAGGTGATGTAAGGAAGGACTATTGGGAGAATGGAAATCCCAAGTCGGTGCTGCGTTATAAGGACGGAAAGCTCAACGGCGTTTGTACTTGGTACTTTGCGAATGGAAAGCCCGAGATGGAGGTGTCCTACAAGGACAACCAGATGGATGGCCGTGTGATGCGGTGGTATGAGAACGGCAAGCTCATGGATGAGAGTTGGTACAAGGGCGGCGTCCAGGACAGCGTGAGCTATGGCTATTCCCTGAATGGCATCAAGATCCTGGAGAGCCATTACGTGAACGGGGAGCAGCAGGGGGACTATCGTCGCTGGTATGAAAATGGCCAGACCTACCTGGAAGGTCAATATACCGAAGGCATGATGGACGGCTCGTGGATGGTTTTTTATTCGGACGGCCAGTTGGCTGCGACAGCGCAATTCGACAAAGGCACGGGGGTTCAGACGGGTTACGAGCATTCCGGCTACAAATGCAAAGTCACGCATTATGTTGACAATGTGAAGCATGGCAGGGAGATCTTCTACAATCCCGACGGTACGGTGACGAGAGTGGCCGTGTATGAGTATGGCGAGTGGGTGAGGGATGAGTGATCAGCGAGAAAATTATTTTATTTATTATTTGTTTTTCTAGAAGATTTAATGCTAACTTTGCACCGAAAATTGAAAACAATTTAATTGTTCCATAAAACCTTTTAATCAAATCACAATGAAAGTAAAAGAAATCATGAAGGCTCTTGAAGCCAAACATCCTGGTGAAAAAGAGTATTTGCAGGCCGTAGAAGAGGTCCTGGTTTCCATTGAGAAAGTGTACAACGAGCATCCCGAATTCGAGAAAGCGAAGATTGTCGAGCGCCTTGTGGAGCCCGATCGTATTTTCACTTTCCGTGTGACCTGGGTCAACGATAAGGGTGAAGTCTGCACCAACTTGGGTTACCGTGTGCAGTTCAATGCCGCTCTTGGCGCTTACAAAGGTGGTCTCCGCTTCCACCCGGCCGTCAATGTCTCCATGCTGAAGTTCTTGGGCTTCGAACAGATCTTCAAGAACTCCCTGACCAACCTGCCTCTTGGCGGTGGTAAGGGTGGCGCTGACTTCGACCCGACAGGCAAGTCAGATGCTGAAATCATGCGTTTCTGCCAGGCTTTCATGTATGAGCTTTGGAGAAACATCGGTCCTGACCAAGACAGCCCTGCTGGTGATGTCGGCGTCGGTGGCCGTGAGATTGGTTACCTCTATGGCGCTTACAAGAAGCTCGCCCGTGAACACAGCACTGGCGCTCTGACTGGTAAGAGCTATGGCTGGGGTGGCTCACTCATCCGTCCTGAAGCTACAGGTTTCGGCGCCATGTACTATGTTGAGCGCATGGTGAAGGAAAAGAAAGAAACCATGAAGGGTAAGAAGATTGCCCTCTCTGGCTTCGGCAATGTGGCTTGGGGCGCTGCTACCAAGGCTGTTGAAATGGGTGCCAAGGTTGTGGCTATCTCTGGTCCTGATGGCGTCTGCGAAATCAAGGACGGTATCACCAAGGAGATGATCGACTACATGCTTGAAATGCGTGCCTCCAACCGTAACAAGGTTGAGGACATGGCTACCAAGTTCCCGAAAGCTGCCAAGTTCACTGCTGGCAAGAAGGCTTGGAGCGTGAAGTGCGACATCGCTATGCCTTGCGCTTTCCAAAACGAGCTGAGCGAAGAAGATGCCAACATGCTGATCAAGAATGGCGTCAAATTCGTTGCTGAAGTGTCGAACATGGGCTGCCAGCCTGGCGCTATCGCAGCTTTCCAGAAAGCCAAACTGCCGTTTGCTCCTGGTAAGGCCGTCAACGCCGGTGGCGTCGCCACCTCTGGCCTTGAAATCTGCCAGAACGCAGGCCACATCAACTGGACTGCCGAAGAGGTCGATGTCAAGTTGCACAAGATCATGAACGACATCTATGACATGTGCGTCGAATACGGTAAGAAGGGCAACACCATTGACTACGTCAAGGGTGCCAACATCGCCGGCTTCATGCGCGTTGCCAAAGCTATGCTCGCTCAAGGTATCATCTAAACCAAAGTTCAAAGGTTTTTCGCAAAGGCGGCCGAAAGGTCGCCTTTGCTATTTGAATCATAGAATCTTTAAATCTTTAAATCTTTAAATCTTTAAATCTTGAAATCTTGAAATCCACCACCCTCTGCTACCTGGAACGCGGCGACCAATACCTGATGCTCCACCGCACCAAAAAGGAAAACGACCTGAACCATGACAAATGGCTCGGCGTCGGCGGAAAATTCGAAGAAGGTGAAAGCCCCGAGGACTGCATGCTGCGCGAAGTGCGCGAAGAAACAGGCTTTACCGTCACCCAATGGCGCTACTGCGGCATCGTCACCTTCATCTCCGACATCTGGGAAGCAGAACACATGCACCTCTTCGTCTGCACCGAATGGACCGGCAACCAAATCGTGTGCGACGAAGGCGACCTTGAATGGATCGACAAAAAACAACTCCTTGAACTGACCCTCTGGGAAGGCGACAGGATCTTCCTTAAACTCATCGACAAACAATCACCCTTCTTCTCCCTGAAACTCACCTACCAAGGCGATAACCTGCAACAGGTTGTGCTTGATGGGAAAGAGATAAATTCGGAATTAGCTTCCGGAGGCCATAATTCCGCATTCCGCATTAACTCGTTTCACTTCGTTGAGGGCTACGCCGTTCCGAATTCCTAATTCAAAATTATGTCCTTCCTCTATCCCTCCATACTCTGGGCCCTCGCGGCATTGCTGATCCCCATCGCCGTCCACCTCTTCAACTTCAGAAGACATAAGACGGTGTATTTCAGCAATACCGCCGTGCTGAAGACCATCCAACAGGAGAATGCCAAGACCAAAAAGCTGAAATACCTGGTGACACTCCTCCTGCGCTGCCTCTTCATCGTTGGACTGGTGCTGGCCTTCGCTTTCCCCTATAAGCCCGAAACCGCTGCCAAAATCAACACCGAAGAGGGACTGGTGGGGGTCTATATCGACAACTCCATGAGCATGAAAGCCCAGTCATCGAAGACCACACTGCTTGAAGATGCCCGTGAGTCTGCCAGACAGCTTGTCGGCAAGTTCGCCCCGTCCACGCGCTTCCTCCTGATGACCAACAGCTTTGAAGTGCAGAACGAATACCCGATGAACCAAGAGGAAATGATGGACCAGATCGATAGGATGGAGGTGGACGGACTTCCCGTGAAAATGAACGAAGTCATCGATCGTTTCTCCATGCTTGCCAAACGTCAAGGCTTCAACCAAGCCACACTGTTCGCCTATTCCGACTTCCAAAAAAACATGCTGGACCTGTCAGGACTACCAGCCGACACTGCACTTCAAGTTGTGGTGGTCCCCACGCAGTCCGAACAACAGGCGAACCTCTCCATCGACTCGGTGTGGCTGGCCTCACCCGTGGTGCAGGCGGGATTGGCCAACGAAGTGCAGGTGCTCGTCAGCAATCGGGGAGGGAAAGCCGTCAAGGGCTTGCCTGTCAACTTAAGCATGGAAGGCAAAGTAGTGGCCTCCGCCACAGTCGATGTCGAAGAGAACAACAGCGCCCAGCTTTCCATGCAGTTCGTGTTGCAACAACCTGGCTTCACAAGGTGCAGCGTCACCCTCTCCGATTACCCCATCGTGTTCGACGATGTCTATCATTTCGTGCTGGAACTCCGTCCCAGCTTGGAAGTGGTGGAGGTGAACGCTGAAAAGGACAACACCCCGCTGTCCATGGTCTTCAACGAAGATCCCCTGTTCAACTATACAAAGATGGATCCTGCCAGGATCGACTTGGGAGCCTTGTCAAAAGCCCAGTTGGTGGTGGTGGGACATGCCTCGTCGTTGAATGAGACCATGCGCCAAACCTTGCTCGAGAATGCCGCCGAAGGCACCAGCGTCGTTTTCTTCCATGATGACGGCAAAGCCGTTGACACCAATACGATGTCGGTCAGCGACCTTGCTCTGCAACACGAATTCTTCAACGACATCATCCTTGACCTGCCACAACATCCCGACCTGCCCAAAGTCATGCGACACGTTCGCCTGACTCCCGAGGCCAACGCTACCGTGCTGATGCACCTGGATAACGGCGATCCGCTGCTGTCCATGCGGACGGTGGGGAAGGGCAGCGCCTTTGATTTTGCCACGACCCTGGAGGAGTCCTGGAGCACGCTGTCCTCTCATTCACTCTTCGTCCCCATGATGCTGAAGATGGCCTTCCTCGGTGGGGGCGTCGGACAGATTGCCTATACTCTCGGTGAGGATAAGTCGCTGCTTTTCAGTGATTTTAGTGGCGGTGAAGACCTAAAAGTGCGTGCGGAAGGGACCGACTTTGAGGCCATCCCCGTCCATGAGCTCAGAAATAACAGGCTTTATGTCTATTTCAAGGATCTCCTTCCGCGAGCTGGCTTTTACGACTTGATGGTCAACGACGATGTCGTCCATCTGATGGCTTGGAACGACAGCAGGAAGGAATCCGACCTGACGATGGTGGGACAGGCTGAACTGCAGCAGGTGTTCGCTTCGGCGGGAATCGACGTTGTGGCTGTGCTGGCTGCCGACGAGTTCGCCAATCGCGACCTGGTTCAGGCCATGGCACGAAAATCGTCGCTTTGGCGCTGGTTCGTACTGCTGGCCCTATTCGCCGCCTTGGGCGAAATCCTCGTCTTGCGTTTTTGGAAATGAGTTTGCTTTTTTTCCTTTGGCATACCAGAAAAAAAACGTACCTTTGCAAGTTGTAATGCGGTATTATGGAAAATGAAGAACATCATGTGATCCCCATCAAAGGCATGTTCGAGAACTGGTTTCTCGACTATGCCTCGTATGTCATCCTGGAGCGTGCCGTGCCAGCCATCGAAGATGGTCTGAAGCCCGTGCAACGCCGTATTCTCCATTCCATGAACGAGCTTGACGACGGCCGTTTCAACAAAGTGGCCAATATCGTCGGCAATACCATGAAATACCATCCCCATGGCGATGCCTCCATCGGTGACGCCCTGGTGCAGATGGCCCAAAAGGACCTGCTCATCGAAACCCAAGGTAACTTCGGTAACATCCTGACAGGTGACGATGCCGCAGCGCCCCGTTACATCGAAGCCAGACTCTCAAAATTCGCCAAAGAGGTGGTCTTCAACAAAAAGACTACCGACTGGACACCTTCCTACGATGGCCGCAACCAAGAGCCGATCTCACTTCCCGTGAAGTTCCCCCTCTTGCTGGCACAAGGAACGGAAGGTATCGCCGTAGGTCTGGCGTCCAAGTTCCTTCCGCATAACTTCAACGAGTTGATCGACGCCTCCATCGCCTATCTTCGTGATGAGCCTTTCGTGCTCTATCCGGATTTCCCCACTGGCGGGTTGATGGACGTCACCAACTACAATGACGGCCTTCGTGGCGGACGTGTCAAGGTGCGTGCCCGTATCAGCCAACTCGACAAAAAGACCCTCGTCATCACCGAGATCCCTTACGGTACCACCACGGGAAGCGTCATTGAGAGCATCGTCAAGGAAAACGAAAAGGGCAAGATCAAGATCAAGAAGATCGACGATAACACCGCGGAGAACTGCGAGATCGTCATCAACCTCAATCCCGGCGTGTCTCCCGACCAGACCATCGATGCCTTGTACGCCTTCACGCAATGTGAGGTGTCCATCTCTCCCAATGCCTGTGTGATCATCAATGACAGACCGGTTTTCCTCGGCGTGAGCGAGATCCTGAAACGCTGCGCCGACCGCACCATGGAACTCCTCAGCCTGGAACTTCGCATCCTGCTGGACGAACTCGAATCGGATTGGCATTGGGTGTCGTTGGAGAAACTGTTCTTCGAAAAAGGCATCTACAAGGAACTGGAAAAGAAAGACTATGCCAGCTGGGACGACCAGGTGACAGGCATCGAACGGCGCTTCGATCCTTACCGTAAACGGCTGAAACGCGAAATCACCCGTGACGATGTGCTGAAACTCTGCGACAAGCCGGTGCGCAAGATCTCCAAATTCGACATCAAGAAAGCGGATGAACAACTGGCCGATATTGAGGCGAAGATGGAAGAAGCCCGCTATAACCTTGACCATATCGTCGATTATACCATCGCCTACTTCACGCATATCAAGGAGAAATATGGTGAGGGTCGCGACCGCAAGACGGAGATCCGCAACTTCGACAATATCTCTGCCGTGGCCGTGGCAGCCAACAACGAAAAGCTCTATGTGAATACCGCCGAAGGTTTCGTGTGTACCTCGGAAGGCCTCAAACGTGAGAAAAACAAAGAAGCATATACCTTCGTTTCCGATTGCTCCGACATGGACGATATCATCGTGTTCCACGAGAACGGCACCTATATGGTGACGAAGATCCAGTCGAAGCTGTTCGTGGGCGCCAACGTGATCCACGTGGCGGTCTTCCGCAAGAACGACGACCGTACCACCTACAACGCCGTCTATCGGGATGGAAAACCAGGTGGATGCTTCTATGTGAAACGCTTCGCGGTGACAGGAGTGACCCGTGACAAGGAATACGACCTCACCCAAGGCAAGGCGGACTCCAAGGTGGTCTATTTCACCGCCAACCCCAACGGCGAGGCGGAGGTCATCAAAGTACAACTCCGTCCCGCACCCAAACTGAAGAAGTCGTCCTTCGACTATGACTTCGCCCAACTGGCCGTGAAGGGTAGGGCCGCCAGAGGCAACATGCTGACGAAATATGCCATCAAGACGGTGTACAAGCATGACGACGGGGTCTCTACCTTGACGGCTCGTGACCTGTGGTATGACGACACCGTGCGGCGCCTGAATGCTGAGAAACGCGGCCAGTATATCGGCGCTTTCGAAGGGGACGACCGGATCCTGCAACTGTTCAGCAATGGCGACTTCAAAGTCACAGGCTACGACCTTTCCACCCATTTCGACGACGACATGGTGGAGATCCGCAAGTTCGATCCCGACGAGATCTTTTCCGTGGTCTATATCGAAGGCGAGACGCAGAAGATGTATCTCAAACGTTTCTGCATCGAAAAAGACATCAAGCTGAACACGCGCTGCTCCTTCATCGGCGAGCACGAAGCCGCGAAATACCTGTCGTATTGTACCGACGTCATGCCGCGTCTGCTGCTGAGCTACCAAGTCAGCGACGCCGGCAACAGCTTCCCGGATGACGAGATCAACGTGGAGGAATTCATTGGCATCAAGAGCTACAAGGCCAAGGGCAAACGCCTCTCCAATCGCGAAATCGAACGCTTCGAATGGCTGGAACCATACGAACCTGAAGTCCCGGAGACGCCTTCCGATCCCGAAATGCCTGACGAACCGGAGGACTCCGAAACGATGACTGAACCGAATCCGGAAGAGGAACAGAATGGGACCCAGGAAAACGAAAATACCACCAATGGAACCCCTGGAATTCAAATGGAATTGTTTTGAGTTATGAAAATCAGAAATTGCATCATCGGTCTCGTGTTGGCTGTGCTTCTTTCAAGTTGCGCCACCGAATTCAAGTTGGCCTCCAAGTTCGTGGGTTCTGCAAAGCCTAGGGCAGCGGTCTATTTCCCCGAGGAAGCTCTGGTGACCTTGATTCCTGATGCTGAGGGCAACTATCCCAACATACTGGATTCGTTGGATCAGAATGCCTTTTTGGATATCATGTATGCCGCATACGCAAAGGAACTGAAAATGTATGGTGTGGATGTGTATATCCCTGAAGACCAAGATAATGTACCTGTGGATTCCCTGAATTGGCTGGTGGTGTTGTCGAAAGTGGAGATCCAAGGGCTCTATACGGATTATGTGGATCGTCTCTTCAACTTCTTCGACGATTATGAATACACCGTTTCCCTCAATACGGTCAATGTCGCTTCATGGTTCGACTGCAATGACGGACAATGGCTTCCCACGCAGTTCGATGAATATAATTTGATGGAGGATTTCGATTCGTATCTGACCAAGGTGGATGCGGACAAGACGGAGTATCATTATGACATCACCCCGTTGAAAATGAAGGACATCTATGACTATGCGGTGTTCCTTGGCAAACGTTATGCCGGCTTTACCTACAACTTCATGATGAATCGCTATATTGAATCTGAGATGGGCAAAGATCAGAAAAACCCACGTTTTAAATTACGTTGGGACCCCTCAGAGGAAGGCTTCTTCTTCATGGAACCCGAGGAAGGCTTTATTGAACTGAAATAAGGGTGACCAAAAAGGATCCGATAGTTGTCATTACCTCCCTAGTGGTCGGTGAGCCTTCGGGTTGCGAGGAGCGAAGCTTAGCGTAGCGACGCGGCAATCCAAAGGCTTACCGACCGAACGGGAGGTAATCTATACTAATTGATAATGGATTGCCACGCTCGTGCCTCGCTCGCAATGACATATCCTCCCCAGTTTTCCGTTATCTCTTCATCTCCTCGACCAACTTCTCTTCCATGGTCTCCGGATCTAACGTGGTGATATTCCCCGCCTTGACCAAACTGATGCTGCCCGTCTCTTCTGAGACCACCAGAACGATGCAATCATTGTTTTCCGATACACCTACGGCAGCACGGTGACGCAGTCCATAGTGTCCGGGGATCTCGCTGTTGTTGGTGACGGGAAGGATGCAGCGGGCGGCAACAATGCGGTTGTCAGTGATGATCATGGCACCGTCGTGTAAGGGACTGTTCTTGAAGAAAATGTTCTCAATTAGCGGCTTGCTGATCTCTGCATTGATACTGACGCCAGACAGGACAATGTCGGTCAGCGTGTTATCCCTGGTAAGGACGATGAGTGCCCCTTGTTTGATGTTTGACATGGATTGGCAGGCGCTGCAGAGGGCAGCGGTATCCAAAGAGACTCCTTTTCTTTTTTTACGTAATATCTTGAACGTCTTGATGTTGCCATTCTTTGTCTGAGTGCCGATGGTAAAAAGGAACCTGCGGATCTCAGGTTGGAAGATGACGATGAGTGCGATGAATCCGACGTTCACGAAGGCACCTAGGATGGAGGAGAGCAGTTCCATCTGTAAGGCGTTGACCAGCTGCCAAAGCAGGAAGATGGCCACGATGCCGATAAAGATGCTGATGGCGCCTGTTCCCTTCAACAGCCGATAGAGGGTGTAGAGCAGGGCGGCGACAAGCACGATGTCGATGATGTCAACAATCCTTATCTGTATGAATAGATCCAGCATGGCTTATTCCGATGGTTGTGCAAAAATAAAGGTTTTTTTCAATTCCATGACGTTTTTCACGTTGTGCACCCTTAAAAAGTCCGCGCCGTTGAGCATGGCGATGGTGTTGAGGATGGTGGTGCAGTTCTCCAGGTCTGCCTCGGGTCCGAGTAGCTTTCGGATCATGGATTTCCGTGAGATGCCGATCAGGATAGGGTACTCATGGTAACGGTAGCGGTCCAGGTCGCGTAGCAGGGCGTAGTTGGCTTCAAGGCTTTTCCCGAAGCCGATGCCGGGGTCGAGGATGATCTGCTGGTCGCCGTAGGCTTCCAGGATGGCGCATTGCTGCTTGAAAAAATCCAGCACGGTTTGGTGGATGTCCCCGCCCAGTTGATACTGGTGCATGGTTTCCGGGGTGCCTACGCAGTGCATCAGCACGTAGGGGATATGGTTCTTGCCGATGTAAGGCAGCATGTCGGGGTCAAACAGGCCGCCCGAGATGTCGTTGATGATGTCGGCGCCCTCAATCATGCAGGCCTCGGCAACAGGTTTCCGGAAGGTGTCGATCGAAAGGGTGGCCTCTGGAAAACGAAGACGGATGGCACGTAACACAGGGATGACCCTTTCCATTTCCTCCTTTTCGGTGGCAATCGCATTGTTGGGTCGGGTGGAGCAGCCCCCGATGTCAATGATGTCGGCACCTTGCGCCAACATCTCCTCACAGTGTTGCAGCGCTGTATCGACAGTGTTGTATTTGCCCCCGTCGGAGAACGAGTCGGGGGTGACGTTGAGGATGCCCATGATGGCAGGGCGAGTGGGGTAGTCGTTCATGACTGTCGTTCTTTTGTCGCAAAAGTAGCATTTTTTTATTTGGTTTTTAAGTTTTCTTTTGTAACTTTACCCCCTAAACTTTAATCATTGCAATTATGCAAAGACATTTTTGTTTTCCAGTTAGTTTTTTTGCCCTCCTTTTCGCCCTCTTCCTGGGCACAGGAAAGGCATTCGCTTACGACTTCTCGGCAACGTGCGCCACGGGACAGACGCTCTATTACAACATCACGGATGCCACGCATCGTTTTGTGGAACTGACCTGCCCAGGCAATCATACATGGGACGGATTCACCAAACCTACAGGGAACATCACCCTGCCTGGCAGTGTCACCCATAATGGCGTTACCTATTCGGTGAAAGCCATAGGGGACTATGCTTTCTATTGGTGTGAAGCGTTGAGTGGCCCACTGACCATCCCCAGTGCTGTGACTACCATAGGGGAGAACGCATTCCTGTTCTGTGTCTCACTCACTTCATTGACCCTTGGAAATTCCCTGACTACCATCGGCGACAAGGCTTTCTTGAACTGTGCTGGGTTGGTAGGATCGTTGGTCATTCCTAATTCGGTGGTTACGATAGGCGAAAATGCTTTCCAGAATTGTTTTCAGTTCTCGAATCTCACGATTGGCAATTCCGTGACATCAATAGGCAAAAGCGCATTTCGAGATTGTAGCGGCTTCAGTGGAGCGCTGACCATCCCCAATTCCGTGACTTCCATCGGTGATTATGCTTTCGGCTCATGTAACGGATTCACCGGAAAACTTACCCTTGGCAATTCCGTGACTACCATAGGCGAGGGAGCTTTTTATAACTGCAGTGGCTTCACGGGTGCCTTGACTATCCCCAATTCTGTGGTTTCAATAGGCTATGAGGCATTTTATTATTGCAGCGGTTTTTCGGGTGCCTTGACCATTGGAAGTTCCGTATCTGCTTTAGGTGGCTCGGCGTTTATGGGCTGCAGCGGCATCACAACGCTTAAGTACAATGCCGTCAACTGTCAAGATCTGACTTATACCTCGAGGGTTTTTGAAGACTTTACGGGTACGATCACGATCGGCAATACCGTGCAAAGAATTCCTGCAAACTTGCTCTATGGATGCACCGGCTTCACGGGGACGCTGACCATTCCCTCTTCTGTGACCTCCATTGGCCAAAGGGCCTTCTATAACTGTAGTGGCTTCGCGCAAGTGAATTACGAAGCCGTCAATTGTTCGGATGTTTCTTCTGATGCCAAACCTTTCGAGGGCTGTGTGGGGACACTCGTCATTGGAGAGGACGTGTCCAGGATTCCTGCCTATGTGTTCTGGTATTCCGGTTTTACTGGCTCATTGATACTTCCTAATTCTTTGATAACTATCGGCAATGGGGCCTTTGGGAGAAACTCCGGCTTCACAGGTGCGCTGACCATCCCGGATGGCGTGACTACCATAGGGGCTGATGCATTCTCCGATTGCCGCGGTCTCACTGGACCGCTGACAATCGGTCGTTCTGTCGTTTCAATAGGTTCCACAGCTTTCTCTGCCGTTAATTCCAGTACTTGCTATTCCTCCATCACCGCCCTTCCCGAAACACCTCCGTCGATCTCATTTAATTCGTTTATGGGTTTCCCGGTATCGATCCCTGTTTTCGTGCCTTGTGGATCTCTTGAGGATTATCAGTCAGCCTCGGGTTGGAGTCAATTCACCAATATCCAGAGCTTTCCTTATAGGATAACTGTTACGGCCATTCCACCCGAAGGAGGTTCGGTGACGGGAGGAGGGACCTATCCGGGATGTACCACACAAACCGTTACGGCGGTGCCAAATGCCAATGTGGCCCCCTACTATCAATTCCTGCATTGGAGCAAAGACGGCGAGGTGGTCAGTCTTGAAGCGAGCTACTCATTCGAATTGACTGAAGACGTTGAGTTGGAAGCCGTGTTTATGCGAAAGCAGGGCGTGGGTGATATCATCGGAGAAGGAAATGCCACCAGTGACATCCTCCCAAGTTATCCGTTCTATAAATATTCCCTGTCGCAACAGATCTATACTCCCGAGGAACTTGGACCTGCCAAAACCATCAGCAGCATCTCTTTCTTCAATGCAGGGGAAGAAAGGACACGGAATTACGACATCTATCTGGCGCATACTGCCAAAACGGTATTCAGCAACGGTTCGGATTGGATCAGTATGAACGCTTCAAACAAGGTGTTCAGCGGTATGGTAACCCTGAGGAAAGGCCAATGGACCACCATTGTGTTTGACACGCCTTTTGCGTATAATGGCAGTTCCAACTTGGTCATCGTCATGGATGACAACACGGGAAGTTATTCAAATCCGCCTCACATGAGTTGCCGTACCTTCCCTGTTTCAACGACCCAAAGCATCTGTGGCTATTCCGATTCTTTCAATAATGATCCTTTGAATCCTTCCGGCAGTGGCAATTACCTCGCTATGAAAAACCAACTCATCCTCAACCGTACGGTGTTCAACATCAATGCAGTCTCTGCCAATGCCTCAGCGGGTTCTGTAAGCGGGGCCGGCCAATATGGCTATGGCGATGTATGCCATCTGATTGCGACCCCCAATCCTGGATACATCTTCATGGATTGGATTGACAATACCGGCACGGTCGTCTCCACAAACGCGATCTGCTCTTTCGTCGTGGAAGACAACAAAGATGTGACAGCGGTATTCCTGCCTGAAGGAGACTATTGCAGCCTTACCTTCGACCTTCACGACAGGCAAGGTGATGGCTGGACCAACAACTATCTGGTACTGAACTTGGAGAATGGCTTGATGCAAAAGATGACCGTCCCAACCTCCAAGAGTGACGTTTCCTTCTCCTTGCCCGTGGAAAACGGCAGCCATGTCGAGTTGGGCTGGATCTTGGGAGACAATACAGGCGATTGTTCCTTCAAGGTGAGCTATGAAAATGGCAATGTGATCTTTTTAGGCTCCGGAGCTACCTTTGAAGGAGGTTTCTTGTATGGATTTGACGTGGATTGCGACGAAATGCCCACACCATGGGTCTATATTGGCAACGGAGGCACTGCGTCTGATGTCTCGCTCCCGAGCCATTCGTACTACCGCTATTCGATTTCAGAGCAAATCTATACTGCCGATGAGATTGGTAGGGCCGGTAGCATCAATAGCATCGCCTTCTATAATCAAACTTCGATGTCGAGGATCCGTACCTACGACATCTACCTGAAGCCGACAGATAAGACGCAGTTCAACACTTCCTCTGAAGCGGTAAACGTTGTCGCGGAAGACAAGGTGTTCAGCGGTTCGGTGGAGATGGCTTCCAATCAATGGACGATCATCACTTTCGACACGCCGTTTGACTACGACGGCAGCGCTAACCTCGTTGTGGTGGTGGACGATAACACGGGGGACTATGCAACAGCCCCATACATGGCATGTCGCGTTTTTAGTACTTCAGGCACCCAGGCCATCAGGTATTATAGCGACGATATGAACTTTAATCCGGCCCAATCGTCAAACTATTCCTATTCGTTCTTGGGTGTGAAGAATCAAGTGTATTTTGGCTTCACGCAGGAACCTTCCACCGTTACCCAGACGCTTGCGCTTTCTGCGGGCTGGAATTGGGTGTCCCTCAACGTGGAGATCACCATGGACGACCTGAAGTCCGCCGTCGTGGCCGCCAACCCGGGTGCCGCACCAGTGATGAAGTCGAAAGGCAACGGCCAAACCTCCTACAACGGAGCGGTCTGGGTCGGGGCGTTGAAGACCCTCGACCTGTCGCAGATGTACGAGATCAAGGTGGCCAACGCCTGCACCATCAATTTGGAGGGTGTGCGGACCAACCCGGCGGACCATCCTGCGACGATCAAGAACGGGGTCAACTGGATCGCTTACCCGCTC
>JAGCPJ010000027.1 GCA_017965765.1 Bacteroidales bacterium | reverse complement strand
TCGACTCTTGTCCTGGGCACCATCAAAAAGACTCCTTGGCCCCGATGGCGGAATTGGTAGACGCGTACGTTCAGGTGCGTATTTCGAGAGGAGTGCAGGTTCGACTCCTGTTCGGGGCACGATACAATAGAAACCCTAACTCTTAAAAAGTTGAGTTAGGGTTTTTTATTCCTCCAAAAAGCGTATTTTTGTAACATGAAATCCAATAAAAGCCATTCTTTCTCCGGTCGTATCACCCGAAGGATCGTCCTGTCAATGCTGCTGATGATGTCCTTGATAGCCATCCTGATCTTCCTGTTCGCAAGGTCTGGCATGACCGTCCTCACTAGCGTCCACTATCAGGATATCCTCAACAATACCAACGACAAAGTGGAAGGCATGCTTAACCAAGTGGAGGTTACCGCCGTAAACAACCTCGCGGAAATCCAAGATCACTTGGGCTCCCCTGAAGAAGTGTTCGACGCCTTGGAAAAAGAGTTGCGCCTGAACCCTCATCTGATTGGATACGGCGTGGGATTCATCCCAAACTATTTCCCGGAGCAAGGCCATTGGTTTGAGCCATACGTTACGAAAAACAACGATGGACAGATCGAACGACTGCAAATAGGCTCCGCCACTCACGACTACCTCAACGCCAAATGGTTCTGTGAAACCATGGAAGTTGGAGGAAGTTATTGGTCGGATCCCTACTATGATGAAGCCGGCGCGAAGGCCATCCTGTGTACCTATTCCGCACCCGTCGTGGATCGCGATGGCCGTGTTGCCGGCGTGTTTGGTGCCGACTTCCCACTGGCTTGGCTTTACGACCAGCTGATCTTACTGGATGAACAAGTGAACCAAGAGGAACTCTATGGCAAGATGAGGGAAGACGAAAAGATCTATAGCTTCATCCTCGGAAGGGATGGCGTGTATATCGCCCACCCGGACAAGGCGCGTTCCTTGACGGGCAATTACTTCGATTACGTCGGCTCCGAAATGTCCGATGTTTACCGGCAAATAGGAGAGGAGATGCTGGAAGGCAAGAAGTCTCACAAGATCACTTATATGGACGGCGTCAAGTCTTCCGTCTATTACAGTCCTATGTCGCGCGCAGGCTGGTCCATGGCCATCGTCGTTCCTACATCGGCCCTTTACCGACCGGGCAAGACCATTGCCACCACCATTCTGCTTCTGATGGGCATCGGATTGCTGGTGACCTTCCTGGCCTCGTTCTTCCTGACCCGTCGTACGGCACGACCACTCAGGTATCTTGCTTCCTCCGCTGAAGAGATTGCCCAAGGGAATTTCAACACCCCCCTTCCCGTAATCAAGAATAATGACGAGGTTAAACTGTTGCGGGATTCGTTCGAGAACATGCAGCAATCCCTGTCCTCCTATATTGATAAGCTGACGGCGGCGACCACACAACAGGCCATGCTGGAAGGCGAACTGAATATCGCCCGTAAGATCCAAATGGAGATGCTGCCGAAGACCTTCCCGCCCTATCCTGAACGAAAGGACATCGACATTTACGGTCAGGTGACGCCCGCCAAGGCGGTGGGAGGGGATATGTACGACTTCTTCCTCCAGGGCAATCGTCTGTTCTTCTGTATCGGCGACGTTTCCGGAAAAGGTGTCCCCGGAGCCTTGTGGATGGCCATGGCTGATGCAGAGTTTCGAATACTGGCCGCCTATGAGAACAGTCCGGAAAAAATAGTCTCCTTCATCAATGCCTCTTTGGCAGCAAGAAACGAGTCGATGATGTTCGCCACCTTCTTCCTTGGAGTGCTTGATCTCACAACTGGCATGCTGACCTATTGCAATGCGGGACATAACGCCCCGATGCTGTTGGAAAACGGCAAACAGCGATTCCTGAACGTAGCCTCCAATGTCCCCCTGGGAGTAACGCCTCAATGGGATTTTAAGGTACAACAGGAGACCATCGCCTCAGGCACGACCATTTTCCTATATACGGATGGACTTACAGAGGCGGAAGACCATGACCATGCTCAATTTGGATGGGACAACATGAAGGCGACCCTCCGTGCTCCCGCAAAAGATGCCCAAGCGTTAATCGAGAATATGAGAGACGCCGTCCAGTCTTTCGTTGGAGATGCAGAACAGAGCGACGACCTGACTCTTCTTGCCGTGCGCTTCCTTCGATAAGAACGATTAAGTAGATCATATTACAAATAATGAAACCAGAACATAAAAAACACTCCAGAAGCAATCCGTTGACATTCAAGGTAGATGAGCCCGCTAAACTCATGGAGTTCATCATGAAAAAGATGGATGGCATCAGCCGTACCAAGGTGAAACAATACCTATCCAATGGTAGCGTCATGGTCGATGGGGAACGCACTTCCAAGTTTGACTTCGACCTGCAGCCTGGCATGACTGTTGAAATCGGAAAGCCTACCGCCAAAGAACGCTTCTATAGCAAATGGCTGAAAGTCGTCTATGAAGACAAATACCTGGTGGTCATCGACAAAAAGGAAGGCTTGCTCACCAACAGTCCCACCAAGGAACAAGATACTGCGCAAAGCATCCTCAACCAGTATTTCACCGCCTCTCAACAGCGTTGCAGGGCACACACCATCCATCGCCTCGATAGAGACACCTCAGGGTTGATGCTTTTCGCCAAGGACAAGAAGATCGCCATGAGTTTCGAGGAAAACTGGAAGGAAAAAGTCTATGACCGCCGTTATGTGGCCGTGGTGGAAGGACGGCTTGAGCCCAGAGAGGGCACGGTGGAGTCGTGGCTCAAAGACAACAAGATGTTCGTCACCTATTCCAGCCCCACCGACAATGGGGGCAAATACGCCATCACACATTACCAGGTGTTGGTGAGCAACAACAGATACTCTTTGGTGGACTTCCATCTGGAGACCGGCCGCAAGAACCAAATCCGTGTCCATGCCCAGGACCTGGGGCATCCTATCGTTGGCGACGAGAAATACGGCAGTACCGACAATTCTTTGGGACGCCTCTGCCTGCATGCCTACCGCCTGTGTTTCATCCACCCGGTCACGGGAAAGGAACATGAGTTTGAAACACCATTCCCTAAAGTGTTTGAAAAACCATTCCCGCAACGGTGATGTGTGAAAAAAAATTCAAAAATCGTTGGGTTATTGGTTTTTTATTTATATTTGCAGTATAAATAGAACAATTCATCCAAGTTTAATTTAAAAAATACTATCATGAAAAAAGCATTCAAAGTTTTAGCAATGTTCTTGGTGGTTGCCTCCATGGCTGCCCTCTCATCATGTTCCAAGAAGGATTCAATCGTCGGCAAGTGGCAATACGCTAGTGCTAGCATTGAAGTTGCATCTGATATTCCTGAGGTTCAGGAGTATATCAGCCAGTATCAGGCATTGATGAATGTGCTCTTCGCTGATATGGTTTGGGAATTCAAGGAAGATGGATCGCTTGTCATTACTGGTTCCATGGTTGAGGAAGAAGAACTGGACGAGAGAGTCACTTATTCGGTTAACGGAAACGTGTTGACCATTCACGGAGGTGATTTTGAAGAGGAAAGCATCAACATTGATGAACTCACCAGCAAGAAACTCGTCTTGTCCTTTGAAGAAGAAGACGAAGATTTCGGCGTGATGAAAGAAGTTCTTGAGTTCAAACGCATCTAAGCATTTGACAAGATTATCCAAAAAAGGAGCGGAAAATTCCGCTCCTTTTTTTATATATTTGCAAAAGAGAACGAAAAGAATCTTTGTTTTAAATAACTAGCAGATAATCAATAAATTACATCATGAATACCCTTGAATTGAAACGCGTGGCTACGCAGGTGCGCCGTGACATCATCCGTATGGTCCATGGCTGCCAGTCAGGACACCCAGGTGGATCCTTGGGCGCCACCGACTTGGTCACTGCATTGTATTTTGACCAAATGCAAATCGATCCTGCCAACTTCAGAATGGATGGATTGGGCGAAGATATGTTCTTCCTATCCAATGGACATATCAGCCCGATGTTCTACAGTATCCTGGCCCGGAGGGGCTATTTCCCCGTCAGTGAACTGGCTTCTTTCCGTCGCCTCGGTACCCGTCTCCAGGGCCATCCGACCACTGCGGAAGGCCTTCCTGGAGTGCGTATCGCCTCCGGCTCCTTGGGGCAGGGACTCTCCGTAGCGGTGGGTGCCGCACAAGCCAAACGCCTCAATCAGGACAACCATCTCGTCTTCGTCCTCATGGGCGATGGCGAGCAAGATGAAGGCCAGATCTGGGAAGCCGCCATGTATGCCGGCGCCAAGCATATCGACAACCTTGTCGGTATCCTCGACTATAACAAGAAACAAATCGACGGACCCACCGACGAAGTGATGAACCTCGGCGACATGCGTGCCAAGTACGAAGCCTTCGGTTGGAAGGTGATCGAACTCAATGGCAACGACATGCAACAGGTGGTCGATGCCCTTAACCAAGCCCGCAAGGAAGCAGGGCAGGGACAACCCCAACTGCTGCTGGCCCACACGGAGATGGGCATGGGCGTGGACTTCATGATGGGAACCCACAAATGGCACGGCACACCGCCTAACGACGAACAGGCCGCCAATGCGCTGTCACAACTGGAAGAAACCCTTGGAGACTATTGAACGGAGAACGGAAAACGGAGAACGGAAAACGGAAAATAAACAATACACTATGGATACATTTGAAAAGAAAGATACAAGATCGGGATTCGGCGCTGGATTGCTTGAGGCTGGCCGTCGCAACCCTAAAGTCGTCGCCTTCTGCGCCGACCTCACTGGCTCCCTCAAGATGGGCGACTTTGCCAAGGAATTTTCGGAACGGTTTTTCCAAACCGGCATCGCTGAGGCCAACATGACCAATATGGCTGCTGGCATGGCCCTGAGCGGCTTCATCCCGTTTACCGGGACCTTCGCAGCCTTTGCTACGGGTCGCGTCTATGACCAGATCCGCCAATGTGTAGCCTATTCCAACAAAAATGTCAAGATCGCTGCATCCCACGCAGGCGTCACCTTGGGCGAAGACGGTGCCACGCACCAAATCCTCGAAGATATCGGCCTGATGAAGATGCTGCCCAATATGACGGTCATCGTGCCTTGCGACTACAACCAGACCAAAAACGCTACCATCGCCGCCGCCGAGTATGACGGCCCAGTCTATCTGCGTTTTGGTCGTCCCAAAGTGCCGAACTTCACACCTGCCGATGAGAAATTCGTGATCGGGAAGGCCCAGCTACTGCAAGAAGGCAAGGATGTCACCATCTTCGCCTGTGGTCATCTCGTATGGAAAGCCCTCGAAGCGGCGGAGATCCTCAAGACGCAAGGCGTCGAAGCCGAAGTGATCAACATCCACACCATCAAGCCGCTTGATGTGGAAGCCGTACTGAAGTCGGTAGCCAAGACCCGCTGCGTGGTTACGGCAGAGGAACACCAACGCAACGGCGGTCTCGGCGACAGTATCGCCCAAGTGTTGGCACTCAACAATCCAGTGCCCATGGAGATGGTCGCCGTCAATGATGTCTTCGGTCAAAGTGGAACCCCCGATGAACTGCTAAAAGCTTATCATCTGGATACTCCGGATATTGTTGAAGCATCACTTAAAGTAATCAAACGTAAAACATTTTAAATCAATATTATCATGAAAAGGCGCATTCTATGCTTATCACTTTTCTCACTCTCCTTATTGCTAAGTTTACCGGCCTGTTCAAAAAAAGAGACAAAACAAGAAACTCCGAAAGCAGTCAACGTGATCTATATGATCGGTGACGGCATGGCGTTGCCGCAGGTGTTTGCCACCATGCTGGCCACCGGAGAGGATCTGGCCTTCCAGCAATTCCCCTATATCGGGGTGGTGGATACTCGTTCGGCCAGCAACGACATCACGGATTCAGCTGCAGGCGGCACGGCCTTGGCTTGCGACAAGAAGACCAAGAACGGCATGGTAGGCATGGATGTGGATACGCTGGCCATGGAGACCGTCCTGGACGTTCTTGCCGACCATGGGAAGAGCACCGGCATTGTGGTGACCTGCTATGCGGGACATGCCACTCCCGCCGACTTCTATGCGAAGGTGCCGGCACGCAAGATGTATGAAGACATCGCTGTGCAAATGGCCGAATCGGATAAACTCAACGTGATGATCGCTGGCGGTCGCAAACATTTCAACCAACGGAAAGACAGCCTCAACCTCCTGGAACGCATGGAAAACGAACTCGGTTGGAAAGTGTATGACACCTTGGCCGACATCGATACCACCTGCATGAAATACGCTGTGCTGGCAGCGGATGGACACATGCCTATCGCTCCAGAACGTGGCGACTTCCTGCCTGAGGGCGTGAGCACTGCCTTAAAAACCTTGTCGCAGGACAAGGACGGCTTCTTCCTGATGGTGGAAGGTTCACAAATCGACTTCGCCTGCCACGCCCACGACTCGGTGAACATGGTGGATGAGACCGTGGATTTCAGCAAGGCTGTGCAAGTCGCCTTGGACTTTGCCAAAGCTGATGGAAACACCCTGGTGGTGGTCACCGCCGACCATGAGACGGGTGGACTGACGATGATAGACCCCCAAGGACACTATTCCAACGTGTCGTTCCATTATTCCACCTATAGCCATACTTGCCTTCCTGTCATGATCTATGCTTACGGCCCTGGCGCAGAACAATTCACTGGTTGGATGCAAAACAACGAGGTGAAAGCCAGGATCCTGAAAGCTTGCGGCATCGAAACTCAAGCGAAAGCCGAAGCTGTTGATCAAGAGATCGCCCCGATCAAGGGAAGCTTTGACTCCAATAGAGAGAACTAGATTAATGCGGAATTCGGAATTCGGAATGCGGAATTATTTCCTCCGGGGGCTAATTCCGCATTCCGCATTCCGAATTCTTAATTTTCCAAATAGGTGTATCCGTACAAGCCGGAACGGTAGTTGGAGAGGAACTCTTTACCTTCTTCAACGGAAATCTTTCCTTCCTTCACGCACTTGGTGACCCAGGTCTCCACGGTGCGCACCAGTTTCTTGGGACTGTATTGGACATATTCCAGCACGTCTGCTACCGTCTCACCGTCGATGACCTGATCAATGTAATATCCCTTTTCATCCACGGAGACATGTACCGCATTGGTGTCGCCGAACAGGTTGTGGAGGTCGCCCAAAATCTCTTGGTAGGCGCCCACGAGGAACACGCCGATATAGTAATGTTCCTTGTCGGTGAAGCTATGCAGCGGGATGGTATGTTGGGTTGACTTGGCAACGAAGTTGGTGATCTTGCCGTCACTGTCGCAGGTGATGTCTTGCAAGGTGGCAAGATGGGTCGGGTTCTCGTCCAAACGCTGAATCGGTATGATGGGGAAGAGTTGGTCGATGGCCCAAAGGTCGGGGAGGGACTGGAACAGGGAGAAGTTACAGAAATATTTGTCTGCCAGAAGCTTAGGTAATGATGTGAAGTCCTCGGGGACACGTTTCAAGCTGTTGGCGATATGGTTTACTTCGCGGGCGATGCTCCAGAACAGTCGCTCAATCTTGGCGCGTGACTTGAGGTCGAGCAGGCCGAGGCTAAAGAGGTTGAGGGCCTCTTCGCGGATTTCCTGGGCGTCGTGCCAGATTTCCAGGGAAGAGCTCTTGTTCAGCTCGTCCCAGGAGTCGTAGAGCTCTTTGATGAGTTCGTGGTCGTTTTCTTCCGGTTCTTCGTTGTCGTCCCATTCTGGCAGCGAGGTTTTTTCCAGCACCTCGAAGATGAGTACCGAATGATGTGCGGTCAAAGCGCGGCCCGACTCGCAGATCACATTGGGATGGGGCAGTTCGTTCTTGTCGCAGGCGTCCACGATGGTATAAACCGCGTTGTTGGCGTATTCTTGAATGCTGTAGTTGACCGAGCTGGCGCTGCTGGAGCTGGTGCCGTCATAGTCCACACCGAGACCACCGCCCATATCGACGTATTCGATATGGTAGCCCATCTTGTAAAGCTGCACATAGAACTGTGCCGCCTCACGTAAGGCCACGTTGATCTTCTTGATTTTGCTCACCTGGCTGCCGATGTGGTAATGCACCAGTTTCAGGCAGTCTTTCATGTCGTGTTCCTCCATGTAGTCGAGGGCTTCCAGCAATTCGGAAGAGGTGAGACCGAACTTGCTGCCATCACCGCCCGATTCTTCCCATTTGCCGGCACCGGAACTGGCTAGCTTGATGCGCACACCCAAGTTGGGGGTGACCTTGAGCCGTTTGGCGATCTTGGCTGTGGTCTTCAATTCGTTGAGTTTCTCGATGACGATGATGATCTTACGTCCCATCTTCTGTGCCAGCAAGGCGAGTTCGATGAATTCCTCGTCTTTGTAACCATTGCAGATGATCAAGGAGTCGGAGTCGGTACCCAAGGCGATGATGGCGTGGAGTTCAGGTTTGGAACCCGCTTCCAGGCCGATGTTGCATTTCTTGCCGTGGCTGACAATCTCTTCGACCACGGGGCGCATTTGGTTCACCTTGATGGGCATCACCACGAAGTTCTGTCCGTGGAACTCATATTCCTTGGCAGCCTCCTTGAAGCAGGAGTCGATTCGGTTGATACGGTCGTCAAGGATGTCCGGGAAACGGATCAGCATGGGCGCTGCCACGTCTCTCAGCGACAATTCGTCAACGAGCTCCGGAAGATCGACGGAAACGCAACCTTCCTTGGGTGTCACCACCATGTGGCCTTTTTCATTGATTGAAAAATAGTTACCGCCCCAGCCTTTCACGTTATAAAGGTCTTCGGAGTCTTCAATACGCCATTTTCTCATCGCTACAATTGTTTGTGGTTGAATAATACGGTCTGCAAATATATTTATTTTTGTTTTCCATGCCCGCAATTGACTTGAAAAAGCGTATTTTTGTGTCATGAAGAGAAAAATGTTCATCGACGCTGGATCCACCAAGATGGAATGGGTCATGATGGAAGGGGAGCGGTTGACGCATCGCTTCGTTACCTCGGGCTATAATCCGAACTATGCGCCAAGTGAGAAACTGGAGTGGATCCTTTTCAAAGAACTTCCAGTGGATTTGGATACCCCTGATGACATTGCCTATTACGGCACGGGATGTGGTACCGAAGCCAATTGCGTTTTGGTCCTTGGGCTGTTGAAGAAGCGTTTCCCAGAAGCTGAAATCTTTGTGTCGCACGACATGATGGGGGCGGCGGTCGCTTTGTTTGGTGCGGGCAGAGGCATTGCCTGTATCTTGGGCACGGGGGCGAATTCATGCCTCTACGATGGCGGTGTAATCGTTGACAAGGGCGTTTCCTTAGGTTACCTGGTAGGTGATGAGGGGAGTGGCTGTTATATTGGAAGAAAGCTTGTTAGAGCTTACTATTACGGTTGGATGCCCCAGGATTTGCAGGCTTTATTTGAGGCAAAATATGAACTTGACCTAAAGGCGTTTATCGACAAGGTGTATCACCAGCCTGAAGCCTCGAAGTATCTTGCTGGCTTCACCCGTTTCGCTGGTGAACACCAGGATCATCCTTTCGTCCGTCAGTTGGTGAAAGACTGCCTGGACGAGTTCATCGAGGTCTTTGTGATGCGTTATCGGGATTGTCATGTGTTGCCCATCGGCTTCGTGGGTTCCGTGGCTTTTCATTTCCAAGGTATTCTGAGGGAATGTCTTGCTTCGCATGGACTTCAGCTGGCCAAGGTGTTGATCTCGCCATTGGGTGGGTTGAGATGACAGTTTTTATTAATATGTTTAATAAAAATATATTCATTAATTGCTTAAAATAAAATATTATTGTTATTTTTGCCGTGGAAAGATTAAACAAAAAAGAGTTTTGTCATGAATACCACGGAAAAATTGCTTACATTTGCACATACTATAAGTTTTGGAATGAAGACAATTACGCTCAGATATGATCCCAAAAGTGAGTTTGCGATTGAACTTGAAAAGTTACTTCGCAACTCGAAAGATGTGAGCGTTGTCAAAAAAAAGAGGACTCGAAAGAAGCTCAACAATCTCGACAAAGCAATTCAAGAAGTGAAGGAGGGGAAGGTTCATTCCTATTCAAGTGTTGATGAATTCTTTGAAAAGATGGGGATATCATGTTCAAAATAAAGACCTCCCACCAATTTGAAAAGAACGTGAGGCTTTGTGAAAAGCGAGGATATGAAATGTCTTTGCTTTATGAAGCAATGTATGTGTTATCTGAAAAAGGGACTTTGCCGTCAAAGTATCGCCCTCACAAACTGTCAGGCAAATACGCTAACCACTGGGAGTGTCATTTAAAATCCGATTGGTTATTGGTGTGGAAGGTGGAGGACAACGAGTTGGTTTTCACCATGATGGCTACAGGAACCCATGCTGATTTGTTTGACTGAAACAATTGCCTAAAGAATTTTTGGAAATCGTTGGTTTCTTTCCCGATTATTTTGTTATTTTTGCAATGTCATTATCCAGATGGCCATAAAATGGCCTTGTGGGTAGAGAATACATATTGAAAAGAAAGCGTTTGCCGAGCTTTGTTTTGGTAGCTTAGAACCTGAGAAATTCTAAAAGTGTAATACAAAAACAGGGCAGTGGTAGATGCTCATGCATAAGCGTGGGTATCTCATCTGTTTGTTGTATTACACGGGTTTCTCAGGGCCTTAAGCTACAAACGAACAGACAAAAGATACCCCGCTTCCTTTTCGTTAGTAGCAAAAAAACAATAATGTTACATTCCGGGTTTGGGTATTTGACGGAAAATAATGTTTTTCGACATTGAAAAAGCATACAACTGTTGATGATTGTAGAATTATTAACATTAGAAAATATTTCGATAATCGAGGCTATTTGTCAGTAATTGAAGGAGATGTGGATGTGCCCTTTGAAATAAAGCGCGTCTATTATCTTTATATGGTTCCTGAAGTTGCAAGAGGAGAACACGCTCACAAGATGTTACAACAGTTGATGATTGCAACCAGCGGTTCGGTTCATGTCATGATTGATGACGGTACAAACAAGAAAAAGTTTGTACTTGACAAGCCCTGGAAGGGACTGTTGATAGCACCAGGATTGTGGAGAACCTTGGACGATTTCTCTGGTGGTGCGGTTTGTATGGTGTTGGCGAGTGCAAAATACGAGAAAGAGGATTATATCCGTGATTATAATGAGTTTTTAAAGTTCAAAAATAATGATTAAAGAGCATGGAACTTTCTAAATTCAACAATGAAAATGTGCAGATTAGTCCATCTGCGATTATTGGAAAGAATGTTAGGATTGGCGATCGTACTGTCATTTACGATAATGTGGTCATTGGCGACAATACAATTATCAGCAATGACTGTTTGATAGGGGAACCGTTGAGCATGTATTATTCTGATGTTGAGTCTTATGTGAACCCCAAGACAATAATAGGCAGTAATTCTCTTATCAGGAGTCATACGATTATCTATGCAGGAAATACGATAGGAGATTCCTTCCAGACAGGCCATAGAGTAACAGTTCGTGAGAACACAAAGTTCGGAAATCATTGCAGCTTGGGTACGCTTGACGACATTCAAGGTTATTCAGAGTTTGGTGACTATTGTCGTTTGCATAGCAATGTCCACATTGGACAAAACTCAAAAGTAGGTAGTTTCGTTTTTATTTACCCATACGTAGTATTTACCAATGACCCAACACCTCCTTCGGAGATTTGTGTCGGTCCAAAGGTGGAGGATTTTTCTCAAATTGCCACAGGAAGTGTTTTGCTACCAGGAGTGAAAGTTGGAAAACATTGTCTGGTGGCAGCTTGCAGTGTTGTCACCAAAGATATTCCTGATTATCAGTTGGTTGCAGGTGTTCCAGCGATAATTAGAAAAGATGTGCGAGAAATAATGGATCGCGAAACTGGAAAGGCTCATTATCCTTGGCCTTATCGATTCAAACGCAATATGCCGTGGGAGGTAATTGGATTTGATGATTGGTTGGAATATCAGAAATAAGATTATCTAATGTCGTCAAATAGCATTATGGTTACTGTGGTTGTCGCTACTTACAACCAAGAAAAATGGATTCGCCAAACTCTCGATAGTATTGTGGCGCAAGAAACATCCTATCCATACGAAGTGATAATAGGAGAAGACGGTGGGACAGATGGTACACGTGCCATTTGTATGGAATACGCAAGAAAATATGATTTTATCACCCTACTACCAGCCATTGAGAATCTAGGAGTCACGGCCAACTGGATTCGTTGTGTTCAGGCGGGAAGAGGCAAGTATATAATGTCTTGTGCAGGAGATGATTATTGGCATAATCGCAAAAAAATACAGTTACAAGTGGATTTTATGGAACAACATCCGAATTGCTGCTTATGCCATACCGATATAGATGAGTATTATGAAAAAACAAACACCTTAAAACAATCGGTCAAACAATCAAAAGGAATTATACCACCAGAGGGTAGAATTCAACGATTAATATTGGAAGGGAGGGATTATATTTCAGCTGTAACAACATGTATATGCCGTTCCACCTTTGAGGAGCATGTTCCCGCCAATGAGTTTGCACGCCGCCGTTTCCCTCGCGAGGATTGGCCAACATTGTTGGTTTTGTCTGCCTATGGAGATATTCTCTACATTCCTATTTCGACAGCTACTTATCGCATTGGTCAAGAGTCTATTACCCGCTCTTTAGATTATGATAAAGTTATCCATCGTGCGCAACAAGACAAGGAAATGACCGAGTTTCTATATTCACTATTTCCGGAATGGGGAACATTCCAAGACGGACCTTTTTTTGATCACATTGGATATCACAATGCGATGCTTGCAGCTTATCGCAATAATGATTATGCTAATGCGAATGCTTTTTCAAAAAAAGACAATTCCAAGTCTTTGGCAACTCGCATGGCTCGTATAAAACTAACATTTAAACTATTTCGTTGGATTCAATTAATGCGGAGGAAACTATGAATGTCCCTTTCTTATCACTCAAAGATATTTCAGCTAAATATGCGGAAGAAATACACGATGCCGTCCGAAGGGTCATTGATAGCGGTTGGTATCTGCAGGGTAAAGAAAACGAGGCTTTTGAACAGCACTACGCAAATTTTGTCGGTACTAAGTTTTGTATCGGCTGTGCTAATGGATTAGATGCTTTGATATGGATTTTCCGTGCTTATATTGAGCAGGGAACAATGATTCCTGGAGACGAAGTCATTGTACCAGCCAATACTTATATTGCTACGATCCTAGCCATTACAGAGAATGGATTGAAGCCAGTACTAGTAGAGCCTGATTTTGCTACCCTTGAATTAGATGATTCACGGATAGAAGAAGTTATCACTCCTCGAACAAAAGCAATCTGCATAGTTCACCTTTATGGACGAAATGCCATGACAGAACACATCGTCCAACTTTGTGAGAAACATAAACTCAAACTAATCGAGGATAATGCACAGGCCCATGGGTGTAAGTACAACGGGAAACATACAGGTTCTTTGGGTGATGCAGCGGGTCATTCATTCTATCCAGGCAAAAATCTTGGTGCGATCGGAGACGGTGGCGCAGTGACTACCAACGACAAGGAACTTGCTGATTGTATCCGTACTTTGGCTAATTATGGTAGCCAAAAGAAATATTATTTTAAGTATCAAGGTCGTAACAGCCGTTTAGATGAAATCCAAGCAGTGGTATTGGATGTTAAGTTGCGTCATTTGGAAGAGGACAATCTTTTGCGTCAACAGGTGGCAGCTTATTATTATGACAATATTCAAAACCCTCTTGTCACATTGCCTAAACGGTTGCCAAATGAAAACAATGTATATCATTTGTTTCCCGTCTTTTGTGAGAAGCGTGACGAACTTCAAAGCTATCTTTCAGAAAACGGTGTCCAAACCTTAATCCACTATCCAATCCCTCCGCATTTGCAGGAATGTTACTCCGGAGTATGGGAAGGATCTCATTTTCCTATTACGGAAAAGTTAGCAAAACAAGAATTGAGTCTGCCCATAAGCCAAGTGTTGAGAGATGACCAGATTGGGGAGGTCGTTAGACTGGTAAACGCTTTTAAATGAGTTTACTAGTATAGGCAAACGGCATCTCTACCCACTGATACCAGGGATCCTTCCTCAACCACGTCATCTGTCGCTTGGCATAATGCCTCGTGTTCAACTTGATCTGTTCCACCGCCTCGCTTAAGGTGCATTTTCCATCAAAGTAATCGAACAACTCCTTGTAACCCACCGTGTTCAAAGCGTTAAGATGGCGATAGGGAAGCAGTCTCCTCGCTTCGTCCACCAAGCCGTCGGCCAACATCTGCTCCACACGACGGTTGATCCTGTTGTTCAACGTCGTGCGATCCCACAACAGGGCGTATTTCTCGATGTTGAAATCCCGCTGGGCTACGTTACGGGAACGATAGGAGGTGAACGTGTTGCCTGTCTGGTAGCAGACCTCCAAGGCGCGCTGCAAGCGACGGGGATTCTTCTGATCAACCACCGCCCAATACTCGGGATCCAAGCGCTGGACTTCCTGCTGCAATGCTACCAAACCGCCATCCCTGAACAGGTCGTTGACCCGCTGCCGAACCTCAACGACAATGTCGGGCATGGGGTCAATGCCCTTACAAACCGCATCGATGAACAAACCGGAACCGCCCGTGAGAATCACCTGGTCGTGCTTGAGGAAAAGCTTCTTCAACAATTGGAGTACATCCTGCTCGTATTGAGCAACATCATAGTTGTCTAAAATACTGATATTTTGAATGAAATAATGTTTTACTTCATGTAATTCTTTAGGTGAAGGAACGGCGGTTCCAATGCGCATCTCCTTGTAAAACTGGCGACTGTCGGCGTTGATGATCACCGTACCGAGCTCCTTGGCCAACGCAATGGAATAGGCGGTTTTCCCGGAAGCTGTAGGACCGGCGATGACAAGGAGGGTCTTGGGGAATTCGGAATTATTCCCTAATTCCGCATTAACTCGTTTCACTTCGTTGAGGGCTTCGCCGTTCCGCATTCTTAATTCCGAATTTTATTGGGTACTGGTCCGCTGTTGTTGGCCACAACAGGGGCTTCGATTTCTTTTACCAACGTCAGACCTTGTTCTTCACCAATCTTTTTCATGAAAGCGTAGGCTTCCTCGAAGTTGTTACCGATGATGCCGTCGAGTACGGCTTCGCGGATGGCGTTCTTGATGACGCCCACCTCGCGGCTCTCGGGGATGCCAAAGGCTTCCATGATGGCCTTGCCGTCGATGGGCGGCTGCCAGTTGCGAAGGTGGTCCTTGGCCTCGATCTCTTTCAGCTTTTCCTCCACGATTTCGAAGTTGTGGTGGTATTTCTTGATCTTTTCCTCGTTCTTTGAGGTGATGTCGGCATGGCAGAGCAACATCAAGTCATCGATGTCGTCGCCTGCGTCAAACAGCAGCCGGCGGACCGCAGAGTCGGTGACGATATCTTCGGCCAGGACGATAGGGCGGAGATGGAGCAGCACGAGCTTCTCCACGTATTTCATCTTCTCGTTCAGTGGAAGCTTCAGCTGGGCGAAAATCTTGGGAACCATCTTGGACCCCTTGAACTCATGGCCGTGGAAGGTCCAGCCGATGCCGTCCTCCCATCGCTTGGTTTGGGGCTTGGCGATGTCATGCAGCAAGGCAGCCCAGCGCAACCAGAGGTTGTCGCTCTTCTCTGCCACCTGGTCGAGCACCTGCATGGTATGGTAGAAGTTGTCCTTATGGCTTCTGCCGTGGATGACTTCCACACCTTTCAGCTGTGCGAGTTGCGGAAGGATGTATTTCAGCAGGCCGCATTCGTCGAGTAGGATGAATCCGGTGGAAGGCTGCCGCGAAAGCATGATCTTGTTCAACTCCTCCGTGATACGCTCCATGGAGACGATCTTGATGCGTTCCGCGTTGCGGGTGATGGCATAGAACGACTCCGGCTCGATGTAGAAATGTAACTGGGTGGCAAAACGTATGGCGCGCATCATGCGAAGCGGATCGTCGGAGTAGGTGATGTCAGGATCCAACGGCGTGCGGATGGTCAGCTCCTCGAGGTCTTCCATACCGTTGAAGGGGTCGAGGAAGGCCCCGAAGTCGTCTTCGTTGAGGCTGATGGCCATGGCGTTGATGGTGAAGTCGCGACGGTTCTGGTCGTCTTCCAAGGTGCCGTCTTCCACAAAGGGCTTTCTGCTGTTTCGGTCGTACGACTCCCTCCTGGCACCGACGAACTCGATCTCAACGCCTTTGTAGCGTATCATGGCCGTGCCAAAGGCACCGTAGTATTTGGCTTCCTTGTGGCCTGGCAGGTGAGAGGCGACCTTCTTGGCCAAGGCAATGCCGCTGCCGATGGTCACGATGTCGATGTCGTTCGACTTCCTGCGTAGCAGGATGTCCCGAACATAACCACCGATCACATAGCCTCGCACACCCAGTTCCTTGCAGGACTGGGAGATGAGCCTGAACAACGGATTGTCGATATGTGGTTTGAAATCGTATTCCATTAAACGGATTGAGGATCAGCGGGTTCTAGTTCTTTAGTCTCAGAAGGGATAAGGTTGACTTTGACCTCTTGGGCTTCTTCGTCAAGGTCGATGTTGATCTTGCTGCCTGGACCCATGGGAGTGGCAATCAGCGCTTCTGCCAATGCGTCTTCCACGTATTTCTGGATGGCGCGTTTCAGCGGACGGGCGCCGAACTGGTCGTCCCAGCCCTTGTCTGCGATGAAGTCCTTGGCTTGGGTGGTGAGCTCCAAGGTATAGCCCATCTCTTCCACGCGTTTGAAGATGTTGCGCAGTTCGATGTCGATGATCTTGTGGATATCTTCGCGCTTCAAGGAGTTGAACATCACCACGTCATCCACGCGGTTGAGGAACTCCGGTGCGAAGGTGCGTTTCAGGGCGTTTTCGATGACGCTGTGCGAGTATTCGTTGGCGTTGTCGCGTTTGGCTTGGGTGCCAAAGCCCACGCCTTGCCCGAAGTCCTTGAGTTGGCGGCTTCCGATGTTGGAAGTCATGATGATGATGGTGTTCTTGAAATCCACCTTGCGGCCCAGACTGTCGGTGAGTTGCCCGTCGTCGAGCACCTGCAGCAGGATGTTGAACACGTCGGGATGGGCTTTCTCGATCTCGTCGAGGAGGACGATGGAGTAGGGCTTGCGGCGTACTTTCTCCGTCAGCTGTCCTCCTTCTTCGTAACCCACGTAGCCTGGAGGGGCGCCCACGAGACGCGACACGGCAAACTTCTCCATGTATTCGCTCATGTCGATGCGCACGAGCGCCTCTTCGGAGTCAAAGAGGTATTTGGCCAGCACCTTGGCAAGATAGGTCTTTCCCACGCCGGTAGGGCCGAGGAAGATGAACGAGCCGATGGGCTTGTTGGGGTCCTTGAGTCCCGCCCTGTTGCGTCGGATGGCTTTGGTGACCTTGCTGATGGCGTCGTCTTGTCCGATGACCGTACCCGCCAGCTCTTTCTCCATCTTCATCAGGCGAAGACCTTCGTTCTGGGCGATACGTTGCACCGGAACGCCCGTCATCATGGCGATGACTTCGGCGACGTCCTGTTCGGTTACTGGCATCCGGTTCGAGAGGGTGTCGCGGTCCCATTCTTTCTTGGCTTTCTCCAGCTTCTCGGTGAGTTTCACCTCGTTGTCGCGATGCTTGCCGGCATCTTCGAAACGCTGCTCGGTGATGGCCTGTTTTTTCTCTTTCCGTACGGCTTCGATTTCTTTCTCAAGTGTGGTGATCTCGTCCGGCACGTTGATGTTGCGGATGTGCACCCGCGCACCGGCTTCGTCGAGGGCGTCGATGGCCTTGTCGGGAAGGTAACGGTCCGACATGTAGCGGTTGGTGAGCTTGACGCAGGCGTCGATGGCTTCGGGAGTATAGGTCACAGAGTGGTGCTCCTCGTATTTCGTCTTGATGTTGTTGAGGATCTCCACGGTCTCTTCCGGCGTGGTGGGATCGACGAGGACCTTCTGGAAACGACGTTCCAAAGCGCCGTCCTTTTCGATGTATTGCCGGTATTCGTCGAGGGTGGTGGAGCCGATGCACTGCAACTCGCCTCTGGCCAAGGCAGGCTTGAACATGTTGGAGGCGTCAAGCGACCCGTTGGCGTTGCCGGCCCCGACAAGCGTATGGATCTCGTCGATGAACAGGATGATGTCCGGGTTCTTCTCCAACTCGTTGAGGATGGCCTTGATGCGCTCCTCGAATTGTCCGCGGTATTTGGTGCCTGCCACAACGCTGCCGATGTCAAGCATCACGATGCGTTTGTTGAACAGGGTGCGGGAGACCTTGTGCTGAATGATACGGATGGCCAGTCCCTCCGCAATGGCGGATTTGCCTACGCCGGGCTCACCAATGAGGATGGGGTTGTTTTTCTTTCTGCGACTCAGGATCTGGGCGATGCGCTCCAGCTCCTTGTCGCGACCCACAATGGGATCCAGCCGGTTTTCCTCTGCGGCTTTGGTCAGATCGCGACCGAAGTTGTCGAGGACTGGAGTCTTGCTCTTGATGTTGCTGGTCTTCTTGGGACGTTCGGGTTGGGGCTTGACTTCGTCTTCGATGTCGTCGTCGTCGCTGAAGATGTCCTGCGGGGTCTCTGCCGATGGCATCTCTTTGGGGAGGTCTTTCCCCATGGCGGTGTTGTATTTGATCAGCTCATCCTTGAAATTGTCGTAGGTAATCCCCTCGAATTCAAGGTTTTGAGAGATGATATTGTTCCTTTCGTGCAAGATGGCGAGCATGAGGTGCTCCGACCTTACCATTTCGCTTTGGAATTCCTTGGCGATGATATAGGTGAACTTCAGCACCCGTTCCGCTTGTTTGGTCAGTGGAAGGTTCTCGGCGATAGGCTTGGTGGGGCTGGCAACCTTGATGGAGGCTTCGAGCTTTTGGCGGAAGATCTCAATGTTGAGGTTCAGGTTGACCAGGATCTGGATGGCGCAACTGCCGCCATCTTTCAACATGCCGAGGAAAAAATGCTCCAATCCGATGTAGGGATTGCCCAGTCTGACAGCTTCGCCATGACTCAATGACATGATGTCGCGTACCCTGGGTGAAAATTTGGCATCCATAGCAGATAGATAAAAGTTAAAAGATATAAGATAAAAGCTAAAAACTTGCTTATTTTAGATTGCAAAGGTAATAACAAAAATCGCTCCTTGCTTGTTTTTGGGGCTAAAATGACAATTTTTCATGAAAATTCATTTTTTCGTCATACCTAAAGGTATTTTTTGTAAATTTGCACCTGCTTTTAAAAAGGCCCTTAAAACGAATTTTGATTTTGGAAATAAGAATCTAGGATTTACAAATGGAAGAAGATAACAACCTGAATGAAGAGACCCTGCCCGGTGAAAAAATCATCAAGGTAAACCTTGAGAACCAGATGAAGTCGGCCTACATCGACTATTCGATGTCGGTGATCATCTCGCGTGCCTTGCCGGATGTTAGGGACGGATTGAAGCCTGTCCACCGCCGTGTGTTGTACGGCATGTTGGGCATGGGCGTGACTTCCCATAGTGGATATAAGAAATCGGCGAGAATTGTCGGTGAAGTGCTCGGTAAGTACCACCCGCACGGCGATTCCTCAGTATATGACGCCATGGTGCGTATGGCCCAGTCCTGGTCGCTGCGCTATCCTTTGGTGGATGGCCAAGGCAACTTCGGTTCCGTGGACGGCGACAGCCCAGCAGCCATGCGTTACACCGAAGCCCGCCTCAAGAGAATAGGCGAGGAGATGCTGGACGACTTGGAGAAGGATACTGTCGATTTCCAGAACAACTTCGACGACTCCTTGCAGGAACCTACCGTGCTGCCCACCCAGATCCCAGCCTTGCTGGTGAACGGCTCCAACGGTATCGCTGTCGGTATGGCCACCAACATGGCACCGCACAACCTCAGCGAATGCGTGGACGGCATCATCGCTTATATCGACAACAACGAGATCTCAGTCCCGGAGTTGATGGAATATATCAAAGCCCCGGATTTCCCCACAGCAGGCATCATCTACGGCTATGAAGGCGTCCGCGAGGCCTTTGAGACGGGTAGGGGACGCATCGTCGTCAGAGGTGAGACCACCATCGAGGAACACAACGGCCACGAACGTATCATCGCCACCTCCATCCCTTATCAGGTCAACAAGGCGGACATGATCAAGAAAACCGCCGACCTGGTCAACGAGAAGAAACTGGATGGCATCTCCGACATCCGCGATGAGTCGGACCGCAAAGGTATCCGCATCGTTTACGAACTGAAACGTGACGCCAACGCAGAGGTGGTGCTTAACAAGCTCTTCCAGATGACCGCCTTGCAAAGCTCCTTCAATGTCAACAACGTGGCACTGGTCAATGGTCGTCCTTATACCTTGAACCTGAAAGACCTGATCAAGCATTTCGTCGATCACCGCCACCAAGTGGTGCTCCGCCGTACCCGCTTCGACCTCAAGAAAGCCGAAGAACGTGCCCATATCTTGGAAGGTCTTGCCCGCGCCATCGACATCGTGGACGAGATCATCGCTACCATCCGCGCCTGCAAAGGTGGTTCCTCCGAGGCCAAACAGGCCATCATGGAGCGGTTCGGATTTGACGATCCTCAGGCTTCCGCCATCGTGGCTTACCGTCTGGGTCAGTTGGCCGGACTTGAAATCAAGAAGATCATGGATGAGTTGCAGGACCTTGAAGAGAAGATCCGCCATTATAACGACGTCCTCAACAATGTGGATTTGCAGTTCCAGATCATCAAGGACGAACTGCTCAACATCAAGGAGAAATACGGTGACGAACGCCGTACCCAAATCGTTCCTGCTGCCGGTGAGTTCCGTATCGAGGATATGATTGCCGACGACACCGTCGTGGTTACCATCTCGCATCTCGGCTACGTGAAGCGCACCCCGCTGCGTGAATACCGCCGACAGAGTAGGGGAGGTAAGGGCTCCAAAGGATCTTCCACCCGCGACACTGACTTCATCGAGCATATCTTCACCTGCACCAACCACAACTACCTGCTGTTCTTCACAGAACAAGGTAAATGCTACTGGCTGCGGGCCTTCGAGATTCCCGAAGAAGGTAAGAACAGCAAGGGTAGGGCCATCCAAAACCTGCTGAATGTCGATAAGGACAACAAAGTGATTACGGGCCTCAACGTCAAGGACCTCAAGGATGAGGAGTTCATCAACAACCACTATGTGATTCTCTGCACCAAGAAGGGTATCATCAAGAAGACTACCTTGGAGGCTTACTCCCGTCCGCGCAAGGCAGGCATCAACGCCATCAACATCCGCGAAGGCGATGAACTGTTGACGGCAAACATGACCAGCGGCGAGGACGAGGTGCTGATGGCCCTCCGTTCGGGCAAGGCGGTGCGTTTCAACGAGAAGACTGTCCGCCCGATGGGTCGTAACGCTTCCGGTGTGAAGGGTATCACCCTGGCCTCTGAGGCTGACGAAGTCATCGGCATGATCTGCATCCACAGTCCTGAACAGACGGTGCTTGTGGTCTCTGAAAAGGGCTTCGGAAAACGTAGTGGCATTGACGACTACCGAATCACCAACCGTGGCGGCAAGGGCGTCAAGACCTTGAACATCACCGAGAAGACCGGCGACCTGATCGCCATTAAGGATGTGACTGACGAGGACGACCTTATTATTATTAATAAGTCGGGTATCCTCATCAGAATCGGTGCTGACACCTTGAGGGTCATGGGTCGCGCCACCCAAGGCGTGAAACTCATCGACTTGAGGGGCAACGACGAAATCGCCTCCGTCACCAAGGTGAAACGCGAAGACGAGGATGAAGAGATCCAGTACGACGAAGACGGCAATCCTATTCCTGTAGAGCCTGTGGAACCCGTGGAAGGGGAGACGGTAGAGGAGAATCCCGAAGAATAAAAATGGAATGGGATTTGATGGTTAACGGAACGGCGTAGCCCTCAACGAAGTGAAACGAGTTAAAACTGAAAACTGAAAACGGAATATTTTAAAGAGTTAATAATATCAAACTGAAATCAAGATGAAAAAGTTAATGATTTTGCTGGCTGTCTTACTCACTGCTAACGTGATGATGGCCCAGAAGAAAGACCGCACGGATGCTTTCATGTACAACAAGAACGGTTACTATGACAAGGCCGTGACCTCCATCGAGAAATGTGTGAACCACGACGGTTTCTTGGGTATGAAACCCAAAGATCAAGCCCAGGCTTGGCTGTATCGTGGCACCATCTACTTCAACATCCACCAGAATCCTGAATTTTCAGCCAAGTATCCCGATGCTTTGGAGAAGGCTTATCAATCCCTCGAAAACTGCGTGAAGGCAGATCCAGCTTTCGCAAAGGACCCCGCCAACGCTCAGGAGATCTATCCTAGAATCGCCGCCATCGCTGTGAATTACTTCCAGGAAGGTGTGGATAACTTCAACAACCAGGTTTTCCCGACTGCTGCTGAGAAATTCAGAAAGTCATACGAGATTTCCATGAACGGTGCTAACCCCGACACTTCTTCACTCGTCAATGCAGCGCTGGCTTATCAGAAGGCTGATATGTTTGACGAGGCTTTGGCCAACTACGAAGAGTTGAAGGCTTTGGGTTACAACCAAGTTGACCTTTACAAGAACATGGCTGCCTGCTACCTTGGCAAAGAGGATGAAGAGCACACCTTGGCCATGATCAACGAAGGTCTGGAAAAATATCCCGGTGATGCTTCCATGATCATCGAAAAGGTGAATCTCTATCTGAAGCAAGGCAGGGGTGAAGACGCCATTGCCGACCTCGACAAGCTTCATGAGTTGGATCCGAACAACGCTTCGATTCTGTTCATCTTGGGCACCATCTTCGGTGATGACAGCCATGAGATTTTCGACGCCGACAAGGCTATCGGTTACTATACCGAGGCGCTGCGTGTGAATCCTGAGTATTATGATGCCGACTACAACCTGGCTGCTTTGTACATCAACCTTTCGAACAAGAAAAAGGCTGAGGCCAACGAGATCACCGGTTTCTCGAAGAAAGAGATCGAGCGTTACAACAACTTGGTGAAAGAGGCTGAAGACATCATGCGCACTGGTTTGCCTTACGCAGAGGAAGCTTACCGTGCACAGCCGTCTGACGACCTGAAACACGTGCTGAAGACCATGTACGTCCAGCTGAAGATGATGGACGAGGCCAAAGCACTGGATGCTGAGTAAATTCGTAATTCGTAATTCGGAATTGAAACTAAAGTAAAATAAAGACCCCGGGGGACACCTCGGGGTCTTTTAATTCTGTCTTCTTGCTTCTGTCTTCTAACTTCTATTTAACATAATATTGATTATATTTGAAAAGGGTAACCAAAACAGAATCAGCGAAAAAGAAAAATTGCTAGAAAATTCTTCTACAAAATGTAACAGTTTGCAGATCCCTGACTTATCTTTGCAATAGATTTTTGAAAATAGCTATTTCAACATTTAATCATTCAAATTCTAACAAAATACCCACACTATGGAAATCACAGGAAAAGTGGTAAGACTTGGAGGTCTTACCGAAGGAACAAGCGCCAAAGGTCCCTGGCGTAAACAAGATCTGATTATCGAAACGGACGATCAATATCCCAAGACGGTCTGCCTGACCTGCTGG
The DNA here is from genome assembly GCA_017965765.1 of Bacteroidales bacterium. Taxonomy (GTDB): domain Bacteria; phylum Bacteroidota; class Bacteroidia; order Bacteroidales; family F082; genus Limimorpha. The sequence continues at coordinate 52,417 of JAGCPJ010000027.1, read as the reverse complement.
ACGAACCAAATCGACGAAGTCCAACGAATGGTGCCCGGACAGATGATCAAGGCGCAAATCGATATCTCTTCAAGGGAATTCAACGGAAAATGGTACACCGACGTGCGTGTCTGGCGCTTCGAACCTGTCGCAGCCACAGCTCCTGCCGCCGCACCACAACCCACCGCCCAACCCGTTCACCAAACACCTCCCGCAGCACCCGCAGGCGGACCGGAAGATTACTTCGGCACGGAATCGAATAACGGCGACGACCTGCCGTTCTAAACGGAAAACGGAGAACGGAAAACGGAAAGTTATTGTAATTCTCCGTTTTCCGTTTTCCGTTTAACACTTTCAAACAGCCTCCACTGGGCCCTCGTGCGCACCATGTTGTGCTCCGGATACTGGATCTTATAATAGGTGTCGCCATTGATATAGTCTGCAAAGAACCGTACGGCCTGCATGTATGGGAATAACTTGGCAGCGTATGGCAAATTTTCTCGTTCAATCGGCAACAAGAAAGTCTTAGTCCCCTCTAAATAACCATCCAGGAAAGCATGGTAAATGTCCATGTTGAAATGGATATTGCCTAAATCGGGATCATCCTCGGCACCAGTGTTGGCAGCTGAACGCAGGAAATCCCCAAAATCGGAAAAGACAAAACTGGGCATGATTGTATCCAAGTCAATGATACACAATACATTACCTTCTTTATCAAAGAGCATGTTGTTCACCTTGGTGTCGCAGTGGCATATGCGTTTTGGGAGTTTTCCTTCGCGGTACAGCCGCTCGCCAAGACTCATTTCGTAGGCCAATTCCTTGATTTTCTTCACATAATCCTGCACCTCTACGTCTTTCATGCGCCCTAAAGGATCGGCGGAAATCGCCTCGTCCAACTGCTTCAACCGGAACTCGATGTTGTGGAAATTCGGGATGATCTCCCCTATCGGTTCCTTCAAATCGGCAAGCAACGACTCAAAGTCGCCGAAGGAACGTCCCGCATCGTAAGCGGATTGCGGAGTTACCGCATCCTGGGTGACACTGTCGGTGATGAAGTCCATCACTCGCCAATACTCCTCTCCTTCCTTGATATAGGTCTTCCCAGTGTCTGCCTTCAAAAAATGAAGCACACGTCTGTTAATGTCACTCAACCCCGCAGCCTCGTATTTGCGACGGATATGGTCTGTGACCCGCTCGATGTTGCGTTGTAGCATTTCCACGTTGGTAAACACCTTGTCGTTGATGTGCTGAAGGACATACTTGGGCTTCTCCTCCCCTTTCATCATGATTTTATAGGTGTCGTTGATCAGGCCGTTGCCTAAGGGCAAAATGGCGTCAATAAGTTCTGGATTCACAAAATGCGCAGTGATGGCGTTGAGAGCATTCATGGTATCAAGTTTTTATTTGTCATCACAAAAATAACAAAAATCAAGAATTAGAGAACAAAAATTCTTATATTTGCCTGTCAATCACTCAAAACTATCATCATGAAAACGAAACTTTTCGCTATTCTGCTAGTGGCTTCATGTCTGTTGTCGGCATGTGCGCCCAAACCACAAGAGAACCGTCATGGCAACTACGTCATCAAGGACAATGTCATCGTCTTTGATGAACCGCAACGTGTCGAAGGTCAAAAGAGTGTTCTCCAATTCACGGTCGATCCCATCGAGAATGTCCGCGTTGGATTTATTGGCTTGGGAATGCGCGGCTATGACGCCGTGGACCGCTTTACCTATATCGAGGGCACGACCATAGTTGCCTTGTGCGACATTGAGGCAGATCGCGTGGAAAGCGTCCAAAAGGATGTCCTGGAGTCGCGCGGCATCGCCCGTGCCGAGGCCTATACGGGTACGGAAGGTTGGAAACAGCTCTGCGATCGCGATGACATCGACTTGGTGTATATCTGCACCGACTGGGTTAACCATGTGCCGATGGCGGTCTATGCCATGCAACACGGCAAACACGTGGCCGTGGAAGTGCCTGCCGCCACCTCCGTCGCCGAATGCTGGCAACTCGTTGACGTGGCCGAACAGACGCAACGCCATTGCATGATGCTCGAGAACTGCTGCTACGACTTCTTCGAACTGACCGCCTTGAACATGGCCCAACAAGGCATGTTCGGTGAACTGATCCATGGCGAAGGTGCCTATATCCACAACCTGGAACCTTTCTGGCATGAGTATTACGACAACTGGCGTCTGAAATTCAACCAAAACCACGCCGGCGATGTCTATCCCACCCACGGCCTGGGACCCCTCTGCCAAGCCTTTAACATCCACCGCGGCGACCGCATGAAGACCTTGGTTTCGATGACGACTCCCTCGTACAACGGCAAGAAGATCGCCAAAGAAATGATGAATGTGGATGAGTTTGCCAACGGCGACATGACCACCACGATGATCGCTACGGAGAAGGAAAAGACCCTGCTCATCGAACATAACGTCTATACCTACCGTCCCTACAATCGCTTATATCAACTTACTGGTACCGAGGGCTTTGCCAACAAGTATCCAATCCAAGGCTTCACTTTGATGGAAGACAAGCTGCCACAAGGTTTCCTGGCTGAGGGCCAACACCTCAATGTTCACGGCTTCGTGCCTGCCGAGGTGCGCGACAAGATCCTCAAGGACTACCTCCACCCGATTGCCGTGGAGATTGAAGAGAAAGCCAAGGAAGTGGGTGGCCATGGTGGCATGGACTTCATCATGGACTACCGTCTGATCTACTGCCTGCATAACGGTCTGCCGCTCGACCAGGATGTCTATGACGCCGCTGAATGGTCCTGCCTTGGTGAATTGACCTCAGCTTCCATCGCCAACGGTGGCATGCCAGTGGCCATCCCCGACTTCACTAGAGGTGACTGGGACAAGGTCAAGGGCTATAGACACGCTGTGAAGTAATGCGGAATTCTGAATTCATCAAAGTATGGACTTGAAAAAGATTTCCGCGTCCTTCCAGACGGTGTAATCGCGGGCGTAAAGGAGATTCAACTGATTATAAAACTCGGTATCGTTCTCGGTGCCGAGTTTTTCTATGGGGGTAGCCGGGCTGTACACCCCACGACGGATCTTAGGAAGTTTCATGGTTTCCTCTGAAGCGTTGCAGTAGCCTACCCAAGTCCGGCGAGCGATCAACACCAGGATGGCATCCTTGAGGAAACGTACCGGTTTCTTCACCACTAAGGCCAAGGGCAGCCAGAAGAGAAGGCTGAATCCAGACAGGATGAAATCGAGCAGGCGCTTGTTACGGCGGTTGGCCACGGTGTCGATAGCCTTGATGTCAACGGTATAGAGGTCTCCCCTCGTGTTGATGCTGTTACTGCCGATGATGGAGAGGCTGTCCTCAGGGGCGATCTTGTAATCCACGTTCGAGGCGTGCCATTCCACCATCTTGTCGATGATGACCTGATGGGAAACGTCCTTGGAACAAAAGATAATCTCCGTGATCTTGTAGATGTTGATGATGTCGGGCACTTGGTTGATCCTGCCGATGAATCCCTCCGGGGCCTCCCCTTTCGTTTCGGAACTCACCAGGCCGATGAAGTCGGGTTTGATCGAGGTGCTCTGGATCAACGACTCCACGCGACGGGCCTCCTCGGGACTTCCGATCAGCAGGAAACGCTTCTTGGCGTTGCGCTTGGAAAGGAACGACTCCTTCCCCATCCATACACCAATCAGTCGGGTCATGGCCATCTCCAAGGCTAGCCATAAGGTTCCGAAGAGGATCAGCGCCCTGGAGAAACGAAGGGTCTCGGGCAACAAGGCATAGAGGATCAAGATCAGCACGCTGCCTATGGCCACGCCAAAGATGCCTTTTCCAATGCTATAGGGTTTGTCGTAACCTCCAGAGAAATAGGTGCTGATCAGCCAAATAAGGATGTAAACGGGCAATACCGCCGCAAAGAGCAGGGTCGGATAGCTTCCTGTGCCTTCGTAAACGGTCATCCTACCCCAGATATAGCTGATGGCAGCCAATCCTCCGTACCCCAACACCGCGTCGAGGAAGGGGATGGCGATCTTATGGAAGAACTGGCTGACCAAGGCAAGGAATGCCTTGAAGTAGATGGCGATGTTGATGAAGAAAGAGAACCAAAAAGCGCGTTTCTGTCCGAAATGTTTCTTGGCGAAGATCTCCATGGCCTTGTAAAACACGAGGACGTAGTTGACACTGGTCTTCTTGGTGCTTTCCCCTTTGTAATGGATGATGCGGGTCTCAGGGAAATAATAGTTCTTGTAGCCGCCTTGGGTGATGCGGTACGACAGGTCGATGTCCTCACCATACATGAAGAAGGTCTCATCAAGCAACCCAACCTTGTCCAAGGCTTCGCGCCGCATGAGCATGAAAGCGCCCGCGAGGATCTCGCATTCGTTGGTCTCGTCATTGGAGAGATGCCCCATATAGTACCTCGCAAACCGCTTCGAATGAGGGAAGAGCTTCGCGAGACCGAACATCTTGTAGAAGGCAGCTGCCGGAGTAGGCAGTCCTCGTTTGGATTCAGGAAGGAAATTGCCCTTGCCGTCCACCATCTTCACGCCAAGACCTCCCGCGTCGGGATGGGCGTCCATGAAGTTGAGGCACTTGGAAAAAGTATCGTCCTCCACCACCGTGTCGGGATTGAGCAAGAGCACATACTCGCCTGTCGAAATGCGGATGGCCTGGTTGTTGGCACGGCTGAAGCCAACGTTTTCCTTGTTGGCGATGACCTTAACCTCGGGGAACTTCTGTGCCAGCATCTTCAGCGATCCATCAACCGAGTTGTTGTCAACTACAAACACCTCTCCTTCAATGCCTTGCAGTGCTCTACGCACCGAAGCAAGGCATTGCTCCAGGAAATACTCGACGTTGTAGTTGACGATGACGACGGAAAGCTTCATACCATTAATATCGGCCAAAAATAGGAAAAATTCTCCGAAGGTGTAAACAATTAACGAATAATCCCCAAAAGAATTGTAATTTTGAAGCGGTTATTTCGTTGTGAAGATTATGGGACAACAATACGAGCCTTTGCGATTCGGAATCATGGTGGACGACCTCTCGATGGACGCCTGGAAGGTGGAGACGGTCAAGCAACTCCTCCGCGGAGGCATGATCTGTTCCTTGATCATCCGCAATGCCGAGACCGAAGGTAAAAAGAACTTGTTCCAAAGGCTGAAGGGCTATCCTGTGAGGAGGCTATTTTTCCGCGTCTGGAACCACTACTGGTTCAAACCCGCCAGCAAGACTCCGACCGCGCTGGGTCCCGCCCTTAAAGAGCTAGGCCTCAACCTCGATGAAATCCTATCAATTGATTGTAAACCGGTGTACCAAAAGACTTCAACCTTTTTCTTAGATAAAGATATTGAAACTATTAAAAATCAAAAACTTGACTTTATACTAAGATTCGGTTTCAATATCCTTCGTGGACCGATTTTGGAGACGGCAAGGTATGGCATCTGGTCCTACCATCACGATGACGAAATGGAATACCGCGGCGGTCCTCCTGGTTTCTGGGAATGGCTGCAGGACAACCCTCGTAACGGTGTGATTCTCCAACGTTTGACAGAGAAGTTGGACAAAGGCCTAGTCCTCGATAAACGTTGGTATCCGACCATCCTCCACTCCTACCGTGCCCATCTCGACCAACTGTTGATGGACAGTTCGGATATGCCGCTTCAGGTATGCCGTAGGATTCAACATACGGGTGAACTGGAGGAAAAACTGTCGGAATCAACAGCCCCGTTATACCGCGCACCATACAACCTTAAGATGTTAAGATATTGGTGGTTATGCTTCTCCAGACGCATCCGATTCCATTGGCATGATGTTTTTCGTCAGGAGGATTGGAACGTAGGTTATGTGGAGACGCCATTGAAAGACTTCATCAAGGACCCCCAAGACTATTCCGAACAAATCACTTGGTTCAAGCGGCCTCTTAGAAGGTCTTACTTCGCTGATCCTTTTGTGATTACAACGGAGAAAGACACCTATCTGTTTTTTGAGAGCTATGACTATAGAACGGGGAAAGGCCGTATTGAAATGGTGCGGAAGTCGAAGCGTTTCCGTCGCCGCAGCGTGGTCTTGGAGGAACCGTTCCACCTGTCCTATCCTTTTGTGTTTGCGCATGAAGGAACGGTCTATTGCCTGCCGGAAAGTAGCGAATCGGGACGTTTGGGCTTGTACCGTTTCGACGAAGATGCTTTGAAGTTGGTGCCGGAATGTGTGCTTCTGGAGCATGTCCAAGCCGTTGACCCGACGTTGGTTTATTACGATGGTTGCTGGAACCTGTTTCTCACGCAGAAAGACTTCCCCAGCGTGAAGCTTTATCGCTATACGGCACACAATATGAAGGGACCCTATACGCCATACTATGACAATCCCGTGAAGGTGGATTGTGCGGGTGCCCGCATGGCAGGTGCGTTTTTTGAACAGGATGGCGACCTGATCCGTCCCGCTCAAGAGTGCGTGCGTTACTATGGCACGGCCGTTTGCTTGAACCGGGTGCAACAGCTATCAGAGCGAAGATTTAAAGAGATTCAAATTGCTAAGATACATCCGTTTATAGACTCTCATTTCAAGCAAGGCTTGCATACGTTGAATGGCAATGGGTCGATGACGGTGTTTGATGGGAAACGGTGGACCTTCACGTTCTCCGGGATGTTTCACCAACTGGGCAACAAGGTAAAAAGAAGAAGAGAAAAGAAACATGTTTAAGAAGATATTGGGCACGGGTATCACGAGGGTGATGAACCTGTTGATCGGGTTTATCACGATGATGATGGGAACCAAGGTGTTGGGTCCTGCAGAATGGGGCATCGGCTTCACGGTGTTGACGGACGTGACCTTCCTGCTGATCGGCGTGGAGTTTCTGGCAGGCAGCGGCCTGGTCTATTTCACGCCCAGAAAGAAGCTATCGACCTTGATGCTGCTCTCCTACTCGTGGATTCTCATGGTCATGGTCGTGTATGTCCTGCTGTTTTTGGTGCTTTCCCGATTCCCCGAGGTTTCCGACCGGGTCGTGCCACGAGGTTACGAGGTGCTTACCTTGCTGTTGACCCTCGTCTATAGCTTCCATAACTTCAACTTGAACGTGTTCCTCGGAAAAGAAAAAGTGGGGACCTTCAACTGGATCTTCCTTTTGCAGATCTTTGTCCAGGTGACCTCGATGGCTTTGTTCATCTTCGTGTTCCATCTGCGCGATGCCCATGCGTTTGTCTATTCCCTGCTGTGTGGGTATTCGGTGGCTTTCCTCGTGGGCTTCTTCCTGATGATACCCATGGTGAAGCATGAGGGCCATGATCCTTTGTTTGTCACTGCCAAGGAGATGCTGCGTTACGGCTATGTGATCCAGCTTTCCACCTTGGTGAGCACCCTGAACCGTCGTATGAGCATCTATCTGCTGCGTCAGCACTGCACCGAGGAGTCGGTGGGTGTCTATGGCGCTGGAACCCAGGTGGGTGAAGGCGTTAAGGTCTTCGGCTTGAGCATCTCCATGGTGCAATTCTCTCGTCTGAGCAATCTCACCGACCAGGAGAAGATTGTGAATCTCACCATCAAATTCCTGAAAATCACCGTGTTGTTGACATTGACAGCCTTGTTGGTCCTCAACTGTCTCCCCGTCCGTTTCTTTGAATGGCTTTTCTCCGATGAGTTCGGCCAAGTGAAACAGATCATCCTACTGATGTCGCCTGGGCTGTTGTTCCTTTCCGCCCAGATGATCTTCGCCCATTATTTCTCGGGCACGGGCGTTCCGAAATACAACCTGTATGCTTCTTTGACCGGTCTGGCGGTCACCATCCCCTGCACCATCCTCATGATCCCTTCCATGGGCATCGTGGGAGCGGCGATTTCCTTCTCCTGCACCTATACCGCCATCATGCTATACCAATGGTTTGCCTTCCGAAAACTGACTGGTGTCAAGGCCAAAGAATTATTGTTAACCAAAGACGATTGGATTTGGTTTAAAGAGGAAATTTTCGCTATTTTTGCAAAAAAATAGCAACTAATGGATAACGACACATACCAACTCGAAGACAATCAAGACATTTTCAACCAGCCGGAGGAGCAGCCGAAGGTCGGAAAGAAATACGGGGATGACGACATCATCCACCTGGAAGACATGGAGCACATCCGGCTTCGTCCCGGCATGTACATCGGCAAACTTGGCGATGGCGCCTCACAGGACGACGGCATCTATGTGCTGATCAAGGAGGTGATGGACAACTCCATCGATGAGTTTACTTCTGGTTTCGGCAAGAAAATTGAACTTCGTATCGACCACGCCTTGAAGAAAGTCTCCATCCGAGACTATGGACGTGGCATCCCGCTGGGCAAGCTCGTGGAAGCCGTGTCACAGCTGAACACGGGTGCCAAATACGACAGCAAGGTGTTCCAGAAGTCGGTGGGCTTGAACGGTGTGGGTACCAAGGCGGTCAACGCCCTTTCCTCTTACTTTAAGGTCCAGTCCATCCGCGACGGCAAGACCCGCATCGTGGAGTTCTCCCAAGGCAAGCAGACCTCCGATACGGGCATCATCCCGTTTGAGGGGGTCGATGAAACCGGCACCTTGGTGGAATTCATTCCTGACAGCGCCAAGTTCGGCAACTACCACTATGTGGATGACTACGTGGAGAAAAGGGTGTGGAACTACGCCTATCTGAACCGAGGCTTGACCCTGGTGTATAATGACAAGCGCTATTATTCCAAGAACGGTTTGCTGGACTTGTTGAACAACAACATGGAAGGCGAAGGCCTCTACCCCATCATCCATATCAAGGACGGCGATTTCGAAGCGGCGTTCACCCATGTCAACGGCCAGTCGAGCGACTATTTCTATTCTTTTGTCAACGGCCAGCATACCACTGAGGGCGGCACTCACCAGTCGGCCTTCCGCGAAGGCTACGCCCGTGTGGTGCGTGAGTTTTTCCAGAAGGAGTACGAGCCCGCCGACATCCGTCAAGGCCTGATCTGCGCCCTCTGCGTGAGGATCCAGGAGCCGGTGTTCGAGGCCCAGACCAAGACCAAGCTGGGTTCTACCCACCTGGCGCCCAACAACCCCGACGGCACCAACGACAGCCCTTTCCTGAAGACTTACGTGTTCGACATCCTGAAACGGCATCTGGACAATTATTTGCACAAGAATCCCGAGACCGTCACTGTGTTGCAACAGAAGATCCAGGCCAACGAGAAGGAACGCAAGGAGATCGCCGGCATCAAGAAAGCGGCCCGTGAGAGCGCCAAGAAAGTCAGCCTCAACAACCGCAAGCTCCGTGACTGCCGCATCCACTTGAACACCAACCACGAAAAACGATTGGAGAGCACCATTTTCATCACTGAGGGCGACTCCGCTTCGGGAAGCATCACCAAGAGCCGCGACGTGCAGACGCAAGCCGTATTCAGTCTCCGTGGTAAGCCGTTGAACTGTCTGGGATTGTCCAAAAAGGTATGCTATGAAAACGATGAGTTCAACCTCTTACAAGCTGCCCTGAATATCGATGAGGATATCGAGAACCTGCGCTACAACAACATCGTCATCGCTACCGATGCCGATGTCGATGGCATGCACATCCGTCTGTTGATGCTCACCTTCTTCTTGCAGTTCTATCCCGACGTGGTGCGCAACGGACATGTGTATATCCTCCAGACCCCGCTGTTCCGTGTCAGGAACAAGAAGGAGACCTATTACTGCTATTCCGAGGAAGAACGGGTGGATTCCATCTTGAAATGCGGAAAACAAGCGGAGATCACTCGATTTAAAGGTCTCGGCGAGATCTCACCCGACGAATTCAAGGCTTTCATCGGTCCTAACATGCGATTGGAACCGGTAATCCTCCAAAACGATCAAGGCATCAAGGAACTTCTGAAGTACTATATGGGAAACAACACCCCCGAACGCCAAAGGTTCATCATTGAGAATCTAAGAATTGAAGACGACACCTATATTGATAAGTTGGAAGTGAGGAGTTAGGAGTGAGGAGTAAATAGAAACAAAACAAAACATAATAAACCAAATCATATAGAAATGAAAAAAGCATTATTGATCATGGGAAGCGTGATTGCTTTGGCGGCTTGCCAAGAGAAGCCCCAGCCACGTTATCAGGTGGCACAATATCCTGAAGCGTTTAGGGATGAAACCGTTGTTGACGACTACTTTGGCACCAAGGTGGCCGATCCGTACCGTTGGTTGGAGAACGACACTTCAGCCGAGACCAACGCTTGGGTCGAAGCGGAACGGAAAGTGACTGACGACTACCTGAGCCATATCCCCTTCCGTGCAGCGCTCAAAGAGCGTTTGACAGCGTTGATGAACTATGAACGTTACAGCGTTCCCGGAAAACGTTTCGGTCGCTACATCTACAGCAAGAACGATGGTCTTCAGAACCAGAGTGTGATTTATATCCAATATCCCGACAAGGAGCCGGAAGTGTTGTTGGATCCCAACAAACTCTCCGACGATGGCACCGTGTCCTTTGGCGGTGGCTCACAGTCGAACGATGGCAAATACTACGCCTACCTGATCCAGCGCAGCGGCTCCGACTGGGTGGAGATCTATGTCATGGACATCGCCACCAAGGAACTCCTCCCCGACCATATCGAATGGGCTAAGTTCACGGGCGCTTCCTGGTATAAGGACGGCTTCTTCTATGCGGCTTACGACAAACCCGTCGCTGGAAAGGAATTCAGCAACGTGAATGAGAACCACAAGATCTATTACCACAAACTGGGCACCTCACAGGATCAAGACCAGCTGTTCTATTCCAACCCTGCCCAGCCAAGATACTTCCATCAGGTGGATCTCACCGAGGATGAACACTACATGTTCCTCTTCGAAAGCGGCCAAGGGGCTGGCAGTACGTTGTGGATCAGAGATATGCAGGATAAGAAAGGCAAGTTCGTGCAGATTGCCGACAACATGGATTACCAGTATATGCCTATTGAGGTCATCAACGACCAGCTTTATATCTACACCAACTACGATGCTCCCAAGGGTCGTGTCGTCAAGGTGTCGGCCAAGGCTCCCCAGATGAAAAACTGGAAGGACCTGATTCCTGAAACAGACAATGTGTTGGTTTCGGCCCAGATGGCCGCCGGCAAGATGATCCTTACCTATGACAAGGATGCCGCCAACCACAGCTATGTCTATGATCTCGATGGCAACCTGCTTCACGAGATCGCCCTACCGACCTTCGGTGAAGTCGGCTTCAGCAGCCGTTACGACGAGCCCGAGGTGTATTACGGTTTCACTTCTTTCGTCTATCCGATGACCGTGTTCAAGTATGACATCGAGAAGAACGAATCTACGGTGTTCCGCGCACCCAAGGTGGACTTCAACCCGGAGGATTTCACTACCGAGCAGGTCTTCGTCACCAGCAAGGACGGCACCAAGGTCCCGATGTTCCTGACCTATAAAAAGAGCATGGTGAAGGACGGCAAGAACCCCACCTTCCTCTATGGCTATGGTGGCTTTAACATCACCCTGAATCCTGGCTTCAGCACTTCTCGCATTCCTTTCATGGAAAATGGCGGCATCTATGCCCAGATGAACCTCCGCGGTGGCAACGAATATGGTGAGGACTGGCATCTGGCCGGCACCAAGTTGCAGAAGCAGAACGTGTTCGACGACTGCATTGCCTGTGCCGAATACTTGATTAAGGAAGGCTACACCTCATCGGATTATCTTGCCTTGAATGGCGGTTCCAATGGTGGTCTGCTCGTTGGCGCCGTGGTAAACCAACGTCCTGACCTCTTCCGTGTGGCTGTGCCTCAGGTGGGCGTGATGGACATGCTCCGCTACCATCTCTTCACCATCGGCTGGAACTGGGCATCAGATTACGGCACCAGCGAGGATGATGAAGCCATGTTCAAGGCCCTGTATGCTTATTCGCCATTGCACACCATCCAAAGTGGCGAGAATGTCCATTATCCCGCCATCATGGTGACTACGGCCGACCATGACGACCGTGTGGTTCCGGCGCATAGCTTCAAATATGCGGCTACCTTGCAGGCAGCCCAGACGGGTTCTGAGCCCAAGATCATCCGTATCGACTCCAAGGCAGGTCACGGCGGTGGTAAGCCAGTGGCCAAGGTGCTTGAAGAGCAGGCGGATATCTACTCCTTCATCCTCTATAATATGGGATTGACATATCCTGCAGAATGATTCAGGGAAGGTCAAGACGGATTACACTGGCGGCGATTTTTATCGCCGCTGGTGTTTTATATGTCTTGATTTCCTTGGTCAACCATTATCTTTTCAGGACCTGGGCACTCGATTTGGGCTTTTATACCCATATCATGTATAATTACGCCCATCTCCGTTCCAGCAGCTTCTTCATGTTCGATATGGACTATGTGAAGGTGCTGTGCGACCATTTCGATTTATATCTGCTGCTGCTCTCCCCCTTGGTGTATGTGTTTGGCTCTTATACCCTGCTGGTGATTCAAATTGCAAGCATTCTTTTGGGTGGATGGGGCGTTTATAAATTGATAGGACTCTATACCGACGACGAATGGATTCCCATATTCGCATGCGCCGTCTTTTTTGTCTCGTTTGGGATCATCCATGCCTTGTCCTTCGATTATCACTCCAATGTGTTGGCCACCATGATGCTCCCTTGGCTGTTGTATTATATCAAGCTTCGACGCTTTGGCCTGGCAACGCTGTTTGTCGTTCTTTTTGTCATCGGCAAGGAAAACATGTCGTTATGGCTGTTCTTCATCCTGATTGCGCTACTTTGGGATTATCGAAAAGACAAGAAGACCATTGTGTTCTTGCTTTTGGGTTCTGTATTCTCATTGGTTTATTTCTTGGTGATCAACCTCGTTGTGATGCCAAAGCTGGGAGGATCAGGCGGCGGTTTTACACAATATGCGTGGCTTGGTGATAATTATCTGGATATCGCGAAGAAGTTGTTGACCCATCCTGGGAAAACCATGCGGATCCTGTTCACGAATACCACAGTCTTTCATAGTTATGATGGCATTAAGGTCGAGACCTATTGTTGTGTGCTGGCTTCGGGGTTGTTGCTTGCTTTTCTGAAGCCCAATTATCTGTTGATGCTGATTCCCTTGTTTGCGCAAAAGATGTTGTCGTCGCATTTTTTGTTCTGGGGAATTTCGAACCAATATTCAGTGGAGTTTGTCCCCGTGTTGGTAATCGCTGCTTTTCTAGTGATCCTGCGGTTGAAAAAACGCGGATGGCGGTATGGTATCTCTGCATTGTTGTTCGTGTCAGTGCTGATGACCACGTTTTATACGATTACCTCACCCAAGGTGCCGATACATCGCGAACGGCTCTGTGTCTATTTAAAAGAACACTATCGTCAGGAGGACTTTGACGTCCGTTATGCCCATCATCTCATCAAGCAGATTCCCAAAGATGGATATGTCTGCGCGGCATCCATGTTTGTGTCCCATTTGGCCTTGCGGGAAAAGATTGAGGATTTTGAGTGGAACAAAAACACGGAGGCTGAGTATGTGTTGATTCCCGCTTCTTATCTCGAAAAAAAGCATCCTGACGGAGATGCGCTCTGGCGTAACAAAGATGCCTTTGAGGTTGTGGAAACCGACGGGAACTTGTTTCTGATGAAGCGTTCAGAAAACTAAAAAATAAGAAAAAACAGATTGTTTTTTTGAAAAAGTTCTAAATTTGTAGTTTTTAAATGAAGAACTATGTGTGGAATCGTAGCTTACATCGGGGCGCAAGATGCCTACCCGATTCTCATTGAAGGACTCAAACGACTTGAATACCGCGGCTATGACAGCGCCGGGGTTGCGCTTTTGAACGAATCCGACGAACTGAATGTTTATAAGGCGAAGGGCAAAGTCTCCGAACTGGAAGCCAAGGCCGCCGACAAGGATGTCAGTGGACATATCGGCATCGCCCATACCCGTTGGGCCACCCACGGCGAGCCAAACGAGGTGAACGCCCACCCTCACCTGTCGAATTCAGGCAACATTGCCTTGATCCATAACGGTATCATCGAGAACTACCTGAGCCTTCGTAAGGAACTGGAAAAGCGCGGTTTCACCTTCAAGTCTTCCACGGACACGGAAGTGCTCACCAACCTCATCGAGGATGTGCAGCAGAGCGAGCATGTCGATCTCTTCGAGGCCGTCCGCATTGCCCTGAATCATGTGGTGGGTGCCTACGCCATCGCCATCGTGGAGAAAGGCCATCCCGAAGAGTTGATTGCCGCCCGTAAAGGTAGTCCTATGGTCATCGGCATCGGCGATGGAGAGTATTTCATTGCCTCTGACGCCACCCCCATCGTAGGTCGCACCCAAAAGGTGGTCTATCTCGAAGATGAACAGGTGGTCCGCATCAAGTTGGGCGAAGAGTTGCACATCAAGACCATCCAGGATGTGGATGCCATCCCCTACGTCCAGGAACTGAAGATGAACCTCGACAGCATCGAGAAGGCGGGCTTCGACCACTTCATGATGAAGGAGATCTACGAACAGCCCACCATCGTGCGCGACACCATGCGCGGCCGTCTGCATCCTGAGACCAACACCGTTAGTCTGGGCGGCATCCTTCAATATGAAAAGCAGCTGCTCTATGCCGATAACATCGTCTTTGTCGCCTGTGGCACCTCATGGCATGCCAGTTTGGTGGGCAGCTATCTGATTGAGAACCTGGCCAAGATTCCCGTCAAGGTGGAATACGCTTCCGAGTTCCGTTACCGCAACCCCGTCATCACCCCACACGATGTGGTAATCGCCGTTTCTCAGTCCGGTGAGACTGCGGATACCCTGGCCGCCATCCAGCTGGCCAAGGAGAAAGGGGCAGTGGTGCTGGGCATCTGTAACGTCATCGGCTCTTCCATCTCACGGGCTACCGACGCGGGCATCTACACCCATGCCGGTCCCGAGATCGGCGTGGCCTCTACCAAAGCCTTCACTTCACAAGTGACGGTGATGGTCATGCTTGCACTGCGTCTGGCCGAACTGAAGGGTTCCATGAAAGATGAGGAACGCAAAGTGTTCATCGATGAACTCGACCGCATCCCCGAGAAGATCCAGTGGACCCTCGACCACAGCGGTCATGTGAAGGAAATCGCCGAGAAATACAAAGACGTACGCAACATGCTCTATCTGGGCCGTCTGCAGAACTACCCCGTGGCCTTGGAAGGTGCGCTGAAACTCAAGGAGATCTCCTACATCCATGCTGAGGGTTATCCCGCTGCTGAGATGAAACATGGTCCGATCGCCTTGATCGACAAGGACATGCCTGTGGTGTTCATCGCCACCAACCACAGCACTTACGAGAAGGTGCTCAGCAACATCCAAGAGGTGAAAGCCCGCGACGGTAAGATCATCGCCATCATCAGCGAGAAAGATGTGCTGGCACGCAAGATGGCCGACTATGTCATCGAGATTCCTGAGACCGAATGCCTCTACTCGCCCCTGCTGGCTACCGTCCCGCTGCAGATCCTCGCCTACCACATCGCCGTCATGCGTGGCTGCAATGTCGATCAACCGCGCAACCTGGCCAAATCGGTCACGGTGGAGTAAAGCAGATCACCAGAAATAGAAGAAACTCACCACCCGGCAGAACACTTCGCGCCACCAGGACTGATGGCGCTCCATGTCCACATCCTTGGTGCGGCTGCGGAAGACGTGCAAGAAGTAGAACAGGTTGTGGCTGCGCCATTCCGCCACCAACGACTTCAGGCTGCGTACCGCTACCGCCATGTCAGGGTCACATTGCTTTCGGAGCTCTTCCAGAAAAGCACGGATCTCCGACTTCCCCTTGATCAGGTAGGAGTCGATGATATGCGTGTTTTCCTTGGTGAGTTTGACCCTTTCTTCCATGTTCATCCGAAATTACAGGTTTTCTAAATCCAAGTCACGGTACTGGTAGGTAATCCTATCGGCACATCGAACCACCAAATAGGATGGTCTTTCCTTTTCTTCGTTAAGGTTGTCGGTCATCACATATTTCACGCCGCCGAAGGTCTTGGTGTCGCGATAATGGAAATGGCCCATGATCACCATATCGACGGCATGGTTGCTCATCAGGTCCATGAAGGCATATTGTTCGTCCTCAGGCAAGTTGGCCGCCGGTGTGGTGGTGTAGTTGTAGGTGGTACGGAACAGCCAGTTGTGGCTGATGACGAAACAGTAGCGGTATTCGTCACGATGGCTGAGTTGCTCCTCCAACCATTCTAGCTGCTTGTGGCCATGGGTGCCATTCCCCGAGTCGAGGAAGATGAACAGGTCCTTGGCACCTGAGACAGTGTTTACGGTGACGGTGTAGGTGGAGGTGTGGAAATGCTGCTTGTAGTATTGGGCACAGTCAAAATACACATCATGGTTGCCGATGATGGGGAAACACGGGTCGTTCTCCGCATGGATCAAGGGATTGTATTTCAAGGCTGAATCGGTCAGGATAAAAGGTCTCTCCCCACGTTCGTTGGCGAGGTCGCCGGCGAGGATGGAGAACACCGCTTCGGAATCGTTGCGCTCAGCGGTGATGTAGGCTGCCAACCGTGAGTTGTCGTCGTTGACATGGGAGTCGGAACAGGAATAGAAGGTATAGTTGTCAGGCACATTGTTGATGACGAAGGGAGGGTTGTCGTTGTCCCAAGCGAGCCAGTCGGCCACGCGTTCCTCAGTGTCGCTACGGTTGATGAACATGCCGGGGATGTCGAGACGGTCGCAGGAAGCAAAGAGCACGACAGCGATGATGAAGATATAGGTAAGCTTTCTCATGGCGATCAATAGTTATAGATGAAACCCAAATTGATGAAGAAACCGTTGCGTTGCGAAGAGAGGTTCAGTACGCCGGCGGGATGCATTCCAGCTTCAGCAGTCAGGCGCCAATCGTCGCCCAGGTCGTAATAGCCGTGGATGGTGTAATAAAACAAGGTGACCCTTTCGATGATGAACTCGCGGTAGTTGGAGAGACCGCAGCCGATGTTCCAAGGATGGTCTTGGCTGAAAAGATCCCATTCGATGTTGAACGCAATGTTCATCGGTTCAAAGACGACACCTTCTCCCCCGTTTTTCCTCAAGGGAATCTCGGCAATATAGCGGTTGCAGAGACCGAATTGGAAGTTCCAGTGGGTGTTTCTCCAACCCAAGTCGAGCAAAGCGTTGAATTCCTGTAGATGATAGCTGGGGAAAAGGCGGTAGAGGTAACGGTTTTCAAGATAAAGCGTGCCTTTTCTAGCCTTCAACAGATCGATCTGATAAGCCAGGTTCAAAGCGTAACGGTTCTGGGTGCCGATTTGGAATCCCCAATCGAGATGGACGTTGTCAGCCATCTGGAAGTCATGGGCAACGGCGAAGTTGCCTCTGGAACGTTCCGTTCGGTTGTAGTCGTATTCCGTAAAAGCCCTGAGATGCTGGGCTTGGGCTCCGATAGCCGTAAAAAACAGCAAAGCGGCGATAATTACTCGTTTCATTTCGATTATTTTTACGAGGCAAAGGTAGGGTTTTTTATCTTTGCAGAAAATATTGACAAGATGAAAATCCTTAGCACAGAAAAAATACGCCAGGCCGATCAATATACGATTCAGCACGAGCCCGTCAGCTCCATTGACCTGATGGAACGTGCCGCCATCGAAGTGGCGCAATGGCTGTTGAGGTGCTTGTACAAGCACAACACGGTCAAGGTGTTTTGCGGGATGGGCAACAACGGTGGCGACGGACTGGCGGTCGCCAGGTTACTCTCGCGTCAACAGATCAACCTCCAGGTATATTTGGTGCATTGTTCAGAGAAGATGAGCCATGATGCGGAAGTCAACCTTCACCGTCTTGAGGAAGAGACCTCCTTGAAAGTCGTGGACGTCAACTCTGAGGCAGACTTCCCCTCTTTTGCGGAATCGGAAATCATCGTCGATGCCTTGTTCGGGTCGGGACTCAACCGCCCTCTCACCGGCCTCGCTGCCGCTCTTATCGATCATTTGAACCGACAAGAGGCTTTCCGGGTGTCCATTGACATCGCCTCGGGGTTGTTCGCCGACAGTTTCTGTTCCGATGCAACCATCTTCCAACCCGATTACACCCTCACCTTCCAGTTGCCGAAACTGGCCTTTCTGATGCCTGAAAACGATCCTTACGTGGGTCATCTTGAAGTTTTGGATATTGCATTACATCCTAAATTTTTACTTGAAGTAGAAACTAATAACTTCTTGGTTGATAGTGAAATGATTAAACAAATCATTCATCATCGGACAAAGTATTCCCACAAAGGAACCTACGGTCATGCCTTGCTTGTTGCCGGATCGGAAGGCAAGACGGGTGCAGCCATCCTTGGGGCGAAAGCCTGCCTTCGCACAGGTGTCGGCTTGCTTTCGGTGCAATTGCCTCCGGCGGCTTGGACTCCCCTGCAAGCCTCCCTTCCCGAGGCGATGATCCATACGGATGACAAGTTGGAGGCGTTCAACGCCATTGGGGTGGGTCCAGGTCTAGGTAAGGAGGACGATGCCAGACGCATGGTGCGGCGTTTGATTCAGGATGCCAGGGTACCCATGGTGATGGATGCCGATGCCCTCAACATCCTGGCAGAGAACAAGACTTGGCTCTCCTTCCTGCAACCCAAGACCATCCTCACGCCCCATCCCAAAGAGTTTGAACGGCTCTTCGGCAAGACTTCCGACTCGTTTGAGCGGCTGGAACTGTTGCGAGAGATGGCGCGGAAACACAATATCATCATCGTATTGAAAGGCGCCAACACTGCGACGGCGATGCCTAACGGGGTCGTGTTTTTCAACAGTACAGGCAACCCAGGCATGGCGACTGCTGGCAGTGGCGATGTGCTCACAGGAATGATCTTATCGTTGTTGGCGCAACGGTACACCCCTGAAGAAGCAGCAGTGTTGGGGGTCTATCTCCATGGGCTGGCAGGAGATTTAGCTTCAGAAACATTGGGTCAGGAGGCCATGATCGCTTCCGACATCACCGATAACATTGGGAAAGCATATAGGTCATTAACATGAAAAAGAAAAAAGAACCGGAATATCTGAACGACGTGCTTATCGTCGATGCCGGCAGCGAAGGCATGTCGGTAGCCAAACCTGAAGGCCGTGTGGTCTTTGTCCCCTTTGGCGTGCCAGGCGACGTGGTGGACCTCGAAGTCTTCAAGAAGAAAAAGAACTATTTGGAAGGCCGCATCCTCCGTGTCAAGCAGCCGTCCGACAAACGGGTAAATCCCGTTTGCCAGCATTTCGGTCTCTGCGGCGGCTGCAAATGGCAGCAGATGGACTACCAATGGCAGATCTACTATAAGCAAAAGCAGGTCAAGGACAATTTCGACCGTATCGGCAAACTCGACTATCCGGAGATCAGGCCTATCCTGGGTTGCGAGAAGCAGTATTACTACCGCAACAAGCTGGAGTATGCCTTCTCCAATCGCAAATGGCTCACCGACGGTGCCCCGGCAGGTACCTACGGCGAAGAAGAATGCAAGGGGTTGGGGTTCCATCTGCCTCAGTTGTTCGACCGTGTGGTGGATGTGGCGCATTGCCATCTTCAAGCGGATCCATCCAACGACATCCGTCTGTTTGTCAGAAAGTTCACGATGGACCACAAGCTGTCTTACTACAGCGTCCGTCAGCACGAAGGCTTGATGCGCAACCTCGTCATCCGCTGCAATTCCAAGGGAGAGTTCATGGTGATCCTCGTCATCAGCGAAGAGAGCAGGGTCATCCGCAACGAGCTCATCCCCGCATTGGAACAGCGTTTCCCACAGATCGTATCCCTCCTGTTGATCATCAACAACAAGCTGAACGATGTCATCAACGACTTGCCTTTTGAGTGCCTCAAAGGCGATCCTTGGCTCATCGAGACTATGGCTTCTCCCCGACCGGGATTTCCCGACTTGCAGTTCCGCATCGGTCCTGTGTCGTTCTTCCAAACCAATGTATATCAAGCGGAACGGCTGTATCATGCTGCTTTCGACTTGGCTGAGGTGAAGGGGGACGAGGTGATGTACGACCTCTACACCGGCACAGGCACCATCGCCCAGTATTTCTCACGTTTCGTGAAACGCGTGGTGGGCATTGAGTATGTGGAGGAAGCCATCGCCGATGCCAAGGTCAACATGGCGTTGAATGGTATCGAGAACTGCACATTCTTCGCAGGAGACATGGCCAAGATCTTTACCGACGACTTCATCAAAGCCCAAGGTCGTCCGAACTTCATCGTCACCGACCCACCTCGCGCCGGCATGGCGGAGAAGGTCGTAGAGCAGTTGCTGAAGATCCGCGCAGAGAAGATCGTCTATGTCAGCTGCAATCCCGCCACGCAAGCCCGTGACCTCCAGCTGCTGTCCACCGCTTATGACCTCAAGGCGGTGCAGCCCGTGGACATGTTCCCCCACACCCAGCATGTGGAGAACATCACATTGTTGGAATTAAAGCGGTAAGCGCGTCTAGGTCACAGTCCTCGCCCTTAAAAGTAAGCTGTGCCTTCTCGTAGAACGGCATCCTTTCGGCATAGTTCTGTTGCACGAATTCCACTAGTTCCTCTGGGCTTTTGTCCACCACCTTAGGTCGTTTCACCTTGGACTGTGAGAGTCGGTGGATGGCGGTTTGAGGACTGATCCTCAAGAAGACCGTAACTCCGTTTTGGTTCATCCAATCCATATTATCGTTGAAGCAGGGCGTGCCGCCTCCTGTGGCGATGACGGCATGTTCGTATTTGACAGTCTCGCGAAGGATCTGAGCTTCCAGCTTGCGGTACAGCGCCTCGTCGTATTTCTTGAAGAAGTCGTTCGCCGAGATATGGAAGCGTTCCTCAAAGAGCTTGTCGGTGTCGTACGACTCCATACCGAGCCGTCGCGCCAGCCTTTTGGCTGTAGTGGACTTCCCTGCTCCCATATATCCGACCAGATAGATTCTCAATTTCTTCGTGATTAGTTATCGGCAAAGATAAGCAATAATCTTGATATTCTCAAGCTTTTAGTAAACAGGTTGTTAATTATTGCCAACAGGCTACGAACATTTTTTGAACATTTGACGAACAGCTTATTAACAAGTCAATCAACAATGACTGTTGATAATTCGCTCCTCAGAATACCGCTTTATAAAAAGGCAAATGCCTATTTTTGGCCTTTAGTATCCATAGGAAGGAAAATAGTAGCAAAACAATAAAATAACAATCAATTAAAATCCTTACAATGAAACACAAACTTACAATTCTGACCGCAGTCGTCGCACTGCTGGCATTCATGATCCCTGGTAGGGTGATTGGACAAAACGTTTATGAAAGAGTGAATGCCTCTCTCGCAGATTGGTCTGGAGAGTACCTGCTCGTTTACGAACCTGAAGAAGGTGTCGCATACGCATGGACTGGTGTTGATGCAGTGGACAGTTATACTGCGCTTACCATTGACAACGGATCGATTACCGCAACAGATGTAGTTACGATAGTCATTGCACCGATGGATGGAGGATATTCTGTTCAAATCAATGGAGGTGAGCATGACGGCGATTACATTTACGGACAAGCCAGTACTAACACGATTAAGTTCTCCTCTTCTCCTTCGCTGAATACGCTGGAGCATAACGGAGAGTGCGTGTTGATGAATTCCAACACATCAATCATGCGCTTCAACAATGCGTCGAACCAGATGCGTTTCCGTTATTACAAGCCTTCATCGTACGCAAATCAAGAGCCTGTGCAACTTTTTAAGAAAGGCGGTACCGGCCCGGTCGATCCGCCAGTTGCCACACCTATCTTCGACCCTGCAGGCGGTACTTATTCCGATCCAGTGAACGTGACCATCAGCTGCGCCACATCGGGAGCCTCCATCCGTTACACCACCGATGGCACCAACCCGACGGCTTCCAGCACACTGTACTCCTCACCGATTGCTGTCAGCTCGACCACGACCATCAAGGCGGTCGCCATGAAATCCGGCATGAGCAACAGCGCCATCGCATCTGCTACCTATACTTTCATGACCCCTATCACCATCGCCGAGGCTAGAGCCCTTGCGAATAACGAGTATGCCCTTGTTCAAGGTGTGGTCACCCTGATTGACGGACGTAACGTTTATATTCAGGATGCCACAGCAGGTATTGACTTGTTCCTGAATAGCAACTCGGTTCCTGAGACCTTGGCGTTGGGCGACATGGTCATGGCATACGGTAAGAAGACGGAATATAACGGTCTCGTTGAGCTTACCGGTATCAATGGCAACAATGCTGAGGAATTCAGCATCCTTTCGAGTGGCAACCCGCTGCCAGTGGCCGTGAAGACCATTGAAGAGATCCTGGCAGATGCCGCAGCTGGAAACATGCTGCAATCCACCCGTGTCAAGGTTGAAAATGCACTTGTAGGTGCCATCAACTATTCCGGCAACACACCGATCTCCCAAGGTGACAACACCATCAACGTCTATAAGATGCCTGCGGTCGATGGCCTCCAAGAGGGTGATAACATCACCGTGTTCGCTGTTGTGGGTTATTTCAACGCACCGCAACTCCGTATCCACAGCGCCGCTGATGTCACGGTATCCACGCCTCAGGATATGGTAGCCACGCCTACTTTCAGTCCAGCTGCCGGTGCCTATACCTCAGCCCAGTCGGTGACCATCTCCTGCGCCACTGCCGGGGCCACCATCCGCTATACCACCAATGGCACGACCCCCACAGCCAGCAGTACGGTATATACGCAACCGATCACGGTAAACTCCAACATGACCATCAAGGCCATCGGTATGAAATCGGGTTTGGCTGACAGCTATGTCGCCACTGCAGAATACACCATCGTCAACCCGATGACCATCGCAGAAGCCAGGGCTTTGGCAGATAATGAATACGCTTTGGTGCAAGGTGTGGTTACCATGCTCGACGGACGTACGATCTATATCCAAGACGCAACGGCAGGCATTGCGCTGTATCTCAACACCCAGACGGTTCCTGAGGCCCTTGCCTTGGGCGACATGGTGACGGCTTACGGCAAGAAGACGGTGTTCAACGGCCTTGTGGAGCTGACCGGCATCAACGGCGGCAATGCAGGCGAATTCAGCATCGTCTCCAGCGGCAACACCTTGCCTTTGGTGACCAAGACCATTGCTGAAATCCTCGCCGACCATGAACAAGGTGACCTCCTCCAGTCCACCCGCGTCAAAGTCGTTGACGCCGTCGTGGGCGAGATCAACAACGCCAACAACACCCCCATCTCACAGGGTGACAATACCATCAACATCTACAAGATGCCTGTTGTGGACGGTATGATCGAAGGCGACAATATCACCGTCATCGCTGTCGTCGGCTGCTACAACGCCGCCCAGCTGCGCGTCAATAGTGCCGACGACATCCAGTTCTCACATCCTGTGTATCCTGCCATCAGTGTGGCACCTCAGAACCTTACCGGCTTTGGCTATGTCGCTGGCAACGGCCCATCTGCCGCACAGAGCTTCACGATTACAGCCATCAACCTGACCAACAATGTGACGCTGACCATGAGCGGCAACGCCTTCGAGATGTCCAGGGCTGACGCTACCACCTTCACTCCTGAAGCCACCATTACCCTGACGCCTAACGATGGCGCCATCAACCAAACCGTGATGGTCCGCCTGAAAGCCGGTCTCGCCGTGAACAGCTATCAGGGCGTCATCGACATCGCCTCTGAGCTTGATCCCGTCTCAGTCTCGTTGAGTGGCTCCGTCGGTGACCAAAGCGACAGCTGGAACAAGATCTACACCATGGGTGAACTCACTGACGGTTGCCAGGTGATCATCGCCGCCCGTTACGACGCCGAGGTGGCCAATGGCTACTACGCTATGCCTGCACAGGTGTCCGGCAAGCCCGATGGCGTCCTCTTCCAGTCGCAAACCATCGACAACAAGGAGATCCTTCCTTCCGATATCGTGGTCAACTCCAGCGAATTCCTGTGGAATGTCTCCGTGGCCAACGGCGTGGTGACCCTCACCAATGCTGCCGGTGCCTCCTTGGGCTATAGCTCCAGCACCAACTTCTCGGGTAACGACAACACGGGATGGACCTTGAGCAATGAGACCGCTGGCGAAGGCGCCATGGTGCCGAACTACACGGGCTTCAGACTCACCAATGCCGGTGTCAACGTCCGTGGCGTGGCTTTGAACGACGTTCACAAGTTCGGCGCCTACGCCATCTCCAACAGCAACAGCGCTAACTACAACTTCTTCCTCGACCTCTTCGTGTTTGGCGGCGAGACGAACCAGACCGTTGCTACACCGGTCATCGACAAGCCCTCCGGCACCTATTACAATGAAATCGACGTGGCCATCAGCTGCGAGACTCCTGGAGCCACCATCCGCTACACCATCAATGGCGATATGCCTACCGCCAACTCCATGGTCTATACCACCCCGATCCATGTCGCCGGTAACATGACCATCAAGGCCATCGCCATGCGTGACGGTTTCAACGACAGTGAAATGGTCAGCGCCAGCTATGTGATCGTCACCGGCATGGAAGCCATCGTCAGCCAAGACTGGGAAGGTGACATGAATGGATGGACCTTCGTCACCGTTGCGGGCAACAAGCCTTGGATCATCGGTAACTACAACAACAACCATTATGCTAACGCCAATGGCTATGGCGATGAAGCCGCCAATGAACAATGGTGCATCTCCCCTGTTTTCGACATGACTCAGCACTTCGGTCAGGATGTGATCCTAACCTTCAGAAATGCCATGAAATACAATGGCCCTGCTCTGGAGCTGTTCTTCTCCAACAACTATGACGGACAAAATCCCTCCGCCGCCACATGGCAACCCCTGTCGTTTACCGCTTCTCCCGGTAACTATACCTGGACGGAATCGGGCGAAATCGACCTGAGCAGCTTCAGCGGCAACAACTGCTATATCGGCTTCAAATATACCAGCACTCCTGGTACCGATGGCGCAGCTGCATGGGAGATTGACGACATCTTGATCCTGGCTGGTGGTGCGGTTTCCAACCCAGTGCTCACCGCCACACCTACCGCTGTCAACATGAGCTACATCGTCAACCAAGGTCCTTCACAGGCTCAGAGCTATGCCCTTTACGCCTCCAACTTGCAGGGTTCCGGCGTCATCATGGCTTTGGCACCGAATCATTTTGAGATTTCGTTGGACGGCACCAATTGGGATACCGAATTGGGCATCTCCTATGCTGATGGACAGCTCATCAATCAGCCTGTCACGGTGTATGTCCGCCTCGAAGGTGGCTTGAGCGTCGGCTCTTACAGCGGAACCGTCGAACACGAAGGCGGCGGAGCTTACGCAGAAGTGAATCTGACGGGTGTCGTCGAGACCAACGTCGGCATTGTGGAAGGTCAAGCCTTGAACGCCAAGGTGTGGAACTACGGCAGCGAGATCGCCGTGGAGAACGCCTCCACTGAGTCACTGCTGATGACGGTCTATAACGTCCTTGGCCAGCCTGTGCTGAACAAAGTCGTCGCCGGTGAAAGCAATGAGAAGTTCGTCCATGGCCTTTCCAATGGCATGTACATCGTTGAATTGCAAAACAACAACGGCAGAACAGTCACCAAGATCGTGGTGAGATAATCATTTGCCGATGCAGAATCGGCTGAAGATGGATCCGAGCACCTCATCGGTGGTAATCTCACCGGTGATGGTGCCCAGATGATAGAGGGCCTCTCTCAGG
Organism: Bacteroidales bacterium; assembly: GCA_017965765.1. Classification (GTDB taxonomy): domain Bacteria; phylum Bacteroidota; class Bacteroidia; order Bacteroidales; family F082; genus Limimorpha. The sequence goes on along the minus strand of JAGCPJ010000027.1, from coordinate 26,876 downwards.
TCTTGGGCAACCAAGTCAGTGGGGAGGCCCTCTTCCAATCCCTTACGCACTGTTTCAAGACTGTCGTAGGCATGCTTCAGGGCTTCGAAATGCCTGACGTTGGTCACCAACACCGCATCATGGCTGAGGTTCATCCCTTGCTGTATCTTCGCAAGGGTTTCCTTCAACTGGCCCAAGCCCTCACCCGTCTTGGCCGACAAGGTCTGGAGATAGACATGAGGAGCCTGTACTCCCAAGTCGAGCGTGGGGCGGCAAAGGTCCGATTTGTTCAACAGCAGGATAAGGTGTTGTTGTTCAGGGTTGATATGCTCGAGGATGTATTGTGCGGCTTTCTCGATGGCGTTGGGACTCTTGGTAGCGTCCAGGAGGCCAAGGACGATGTCCGCTTCGTTGATCTTGCGGAAGGTGCGCTCGATGCCGATCTTCTCGATGGTCTCCTCGGTGTCGCGGATGCCTGCGGTGTCGATGAACCTGAACAACGTGCCATCCAGGTTCATCACCTCTTCGATGGTGTCACGGGTGGTGCCGGCGATGTCGGAGACGATGGCACGGTCCTCCCCCAGCATGGTGTTCAGCAGCGTGGATTTCCCCGTGTTGGTCTCGCCCACGATGGCGACGGGAATGCCGTTCTTGATGGCATTGCCGAGACGGAAGGAGGCCGTGAGTTCCTGGATATGATGTTGCGTTTCATCCAATAGCTGTTTCAGTTGGCTCCGGTCGGCGAACTCGACGTCTTCTTCTGAGAAGTCCAGCTCCAACTCAATGAGCGAGGTGATCTCCAACAGTTGGGAACGCAAGACCTGCAATTGTTTTGAGAATCCCCCTTTGAGTTGGTTCATGGCTACCCTGTGGGCTGCTTCGTTTTGTGAGGCGATGATGTCGGCCACGGCTTCGGCTTGAGCCAGGTCGAACTTCCGGTTGACGAATGCCCTGCGGGTGAACTCGCCCGGCATAGCCATCCGCGCGCCTGCTTCGATGAGAAGTTCCAAAAGCCGCTGTTGGACATAGACAGAGCCATGCACGCTGATCTCCACCGCATCTTCTCCAGTGAAGGAATGCGGCGCGGTGAAAAAGGTGACCAGCACCTCGTCGAGGGTCTCGGGTGAGCCTTCGGACGGAATCACCAGGTGACCGAAGAAGGTCCGATAGCCTTGAATCTTCTCTTTTGGGAATGGCTTGCCGTGCTGGAAAAAAAGCTTGCAAAGGATCTCGTGGGACTGTGGCCCCGACATCCTGACGACAGCGATGGCGCCCATTCCCGGAGCGGTGGCGATGGCACAGATGGTGTCATTGGATAAAAAACTCGTTCTCATGAAGCCATTTTTGTTGGCAAAGATAGTCTATTTTGTATTTTTGTGACATGAAAAGATATTTTATCCACCTGGCCTATAACGGAACCAACTATTGCGGTTGGCAGATCCAGCCCCAGTCGCCCAGCGTACAGGGCGAGCTGGAACGTTGCCTTGGGCTGAAGCTGGGCTGTGCCGTGGGCATCACGGGCTGCGGTCGGACCGACACTGGAGTCCACGCACGCAACTACTACGCCCATTTCGATTACGATGGCGTGATTGGAGATCCCGATGAACTGACCTATCGCCTGAACCTATTCCTGCCATCCGACATTGTCATCTATCGCATCTGGGAGGTGGATCCGGAAGCTCACGCGAGATTTGATGCCGTGTCACGCACCTACCATTATTATATCGCCCAGCAAAAGAATCCCTTTCATCTTGGCGACGCTTATTACCTTTATGGGAACTTGGATGTGAACAAGATGCAGACTGCTGCCAACGAGTTGTTGAACCACAGCGATTTCACCAGTTTCAGCAAGCTGCACACCCAGGTGAAGACCAACAACTGCAAGGTGATGGAAGCGGTTTGGTTTGAACAGGACGGGCTGCTGGTCTTCCGCATCAAGGCCGACCGTTTCTTGAGAAACATGGTGCGCGCCATCGTCGGTACTTTGCTTGAGGTAGGGAAAGGCAAGATGAGTCTGGAAGCGTTTCGTGACATCATCGAGCGAAGGGACCGTTGCGCAGCCGGTGAGTCGGTGCCCGCCCATGGTCTGTTTCTGGAAGCTGTGGATTACGAAGGGCTTGGAACAACGAAGTGACCTCACCGATTCGCCACGTCCCGTATTGCAACGTCTCATGCATGTCCATCCCCTTTGCGCAACCGTATTCATCGCGTAACGATTGCACCCGCTTCGCCGAGGGCAGTCGCTCCAAGGTGTTGTTATAGTATTCCAATAACAATTGGTAGAACTGGTTGAAGCCTTCTACCATGCGGTCGCGCATCTTGAGATGGGTTTCGTCCAACGCCAGCGGATAACCAGCCTCAATCCAAAGGATGAGCTCCCGCAGCCGGTCTTTCAACCTTTTGTTGCAGACACGGTAGGTGACTGGGTTCATGTCCAAGGCAGAGGCCATCTTTTCTTGCGGGATAGCCCGATGATGGTCAAGGTACGAGAGGAGCATCCGATAGAACACGAACAGGTTGCGCAAGGGGAACTGCTGGTCGGCGTAGGCAATGGCGTCGGCAAGGATGTGGATCATGTTTTCCTCGGTCAACCTTGGTTCGTCGTCATGGTGCAGCACACGTACCCGTTCGAGCAGCGCCCTTCTCCTATTTTCCTGTTTGGCTTTGTTTAGCAGGAAGTTGCGGTAGGTGCTTAGCATCCAGGAACAAAGGGCGTCCTTGTTACGGATGGTGTCTAAGATGGCAAACGGTTTATCGACCCCCTCCGGTGAACTGTCATAAAGATAAAGGAAGAAATCGTCGATGGTGTCCTCGTATTCCTCGCTGATGCCGAACCCATGGAGTTCATAGATGCGTTTCAGCCTTCTCGAAAGCCTGTGTTTCAGCAAGTCATAGACAGACTTGGCGTCATGGTCAATGTCGTTGGTGAGGATATCGTTATATTCCACTTTTTTCAACAAAGGTACGGAGAATCCCCTTGCTGTGTCGAATAGTGGAAAATATTTCCTTTATTTTTTATAGATGTTGACTTTCTTGGTGGTCTTGTTACCCACGGCATCCTTAACGACGATCTTGATGCAGCTCTTGCCGTTTTTCAGATGGGAATCCACCTCATAGTAAAGCAAGTCGTACTTGGCATCATATTTCCCCAGCAACCAGGCATCGTCAGCATAGAGGTTATAGCTGTCGATTCCCGTCATGTCATCGGTGATCTTAATCTTTAAAGTATTACTTGAAGTAATTGTATCGTTCTCTTTGAAATTTAGAATTTTAACTACAGGAGCGATGGAATCGATCTTCAAGGCATATTCTCCCAATGAACGGGTGGTAGTCTCCACGAATCCGTCATCGCACATCTTGCCGCCGAGCGAGGACACTTTGCCATCTTTGTCGAAATATGCGATAAACAGCTTATGGTTTCCGGCCCATTTTGCCTCGGGTTTGATGCGGATCTTGACCAACTTGAACACGGCTTGGGTAAACTCGCCGAAGCGGTAGCGGCGTGAGCAGCAGCCTTTGACGTCGGAGCTCCCCGTGTTCATCCAAGTGTCCCTGAAGAGGGTGCCTTTCTCCATGGAGACCTGAAAATCGCCAAGATTGATCTGGTTGTTGAGGGAACCATCGGCCTTGACGAAATACTGGCTACGTGAGCGAGAGGGCTGTTCCACGGCGACTGGGGCAGTGCCGACGAGTTTGAAGCTGGCTGTGGAAAGGTTGCCGGCATAGTCTGTAATCTTGAACTTCACCTCCACCGTATCGCCCTCGTTCACTTGAACCACGCCGTTTTTCTTCACATACATGGAGAGCTTGTTGAAAGGATCCACCTCGGTGCGCACGAAACGGTTCTCTTTTTCCTTATAGCGCTTGTAGTCGATGAGGCTGTTGATATATTTGGGCTCGCTATAGGAGAAGCTGTCGCATTCGAACTTGAAGCTCAGCACATCGTCGAGATACAACTCGTAGGTATAGGGGCCATTCCTGTTGGGCGAGGTGCCCACTTGGTCGTCGGTGTTGATGCCGAAGGCGATGCTGCCGTTGGCATAGACGTATGGTTTGTCCTTCAAGGTATAGCCTGACTTCTTCCCTTCCACAGTGAAATACGAAGGCTGGTTTTTTCTTTCCACGGTCGATTCCTCATCGGTGGGATATACAGCAATGCCCTTGATGTTGGGTCTGACGTCGTCGGCGACTTTCAAGCCGAAATACAAGGGATTCACCGGCTTCTCACTCTTGGTGTGGCGGATCTCATAGTGCAGGTGCGGACCTCCGGAGCTGCCGGTGTTGCCGGAATAGCCGATGAAGTCGCCCGCCTTGATGGGGATGGTCGTCCTGTCAAGATAGATGCTCGCCGAGAAGGTCTTGTTGCGGTATTGGTAGTTCGTCACATAGTCGCCAATGGTCTTGTTGAATTTCTGGAGATGGGCATATACGGAGGTGTAGCCGTCGTTATGGGTGATATAGACCACGTTGCCGTAGCCGAAGGGCGACACGCCGATGCGGCTGACATAGCCATCGGCCACCGCATACACCTTCTTCCCTTCCACCCCTTGGGTCTTGATATCGACACCCGCATGGAAACTGTTGTTGCGCAACTCGGCAAAAGTGGCGCTAAGATAGATGGGGATGTCCATCGGCGACGGGTACTGTGGGAAACTTTCTTGGGCTTTTGCAGCAAAGGCAATCAGCAACAAGGCTGGTATCAAGGCGATTCTTCTCATTTGTGAATTATTTAACGTTGCAAATATAATAAATATCTATCTTTGCAACGAACTGAATAGGGATTAAATCATGAGTTACTATCATAAAAAAAAGGACCGCTCCGCCTGGCTAAGGATTCCGGTGATCCAGCTGGTCTTTAGACTGTTGGCGGTACTTCTGCTCTTTTCCATCAGCCGCTGGCTGATCTATCTGTTCAACTTGGAGTTTTTCCCTCATCTGGGACTGCGCGAGGCCTTTAGGCTATATTTCGTGGGCATGCGTTTCGATCTGGTGGTCATCGCCTACGCCAACCTCCCCGTCATCCTCTTCTACTGTCTCCCGCTCAAGTTGATTTACAACAACCTGCTACGTAAGATTGTGGACTGGTACTATGTCATCGCCAACAGTGCCATCGTCATCTTCAACATGATAGACGTAATCTATTTCCGTTTCATCGGAAAACGCATGACATCGGAGTTTTTCCAGTTTTTCGGCAACTCGGACGAGAACATCGGTCCCATCGTAGGTCAGATCCTCGTGGATTACTGGTATATGTTGGTGCTGGTCATCCTGTTCGCCATGGTGCTGGTAGTCGTCGCCAAACGGACCTCCTTGAGACGCCCTGAAGGCGCGCTGCCCAACCGCTGGTTTTTTACCCAATGGCTATCGCTGATGATCTTCAGTATATTTACCCCATTGGCTTGCCGCGGGGGACTGCAGACCAAACCCCTCAACATGATGGCGGCCTTGAAATATGCCGATTCCCAAAATGTGCCCATCGTGCTGAACACGCCATTCACCATCGTGAAAAGCTCCACGGGCCAAGCCTTGAAGGAGATCCACTACTACGAACCCGAGGAAGTGGAGTTCTCCCCTATTCATTATTCCCTGCAAAACCATCGTTTTGTCACAGATACCCTTGACTACCAGCCCAACTTGGTGTTCTTGGTGCTGGAGAGCTACGGCCAGGAGATGATCACCTATTACAATCCGCAACGCCGGTACCACCTGACACCCTTCCTCGACTCCCTGCTGATGAACAGTTTGACCTTCGACGGACGTGCCAATGGCCGGCGATCCATCGAGGCCCTGCCTTCCTTGCTCTCAGGCATCCCATCCTTGATGGAAATCGACTTCACCACCTCGCCTTACTTCAGCAATACCATTGAAGGCATTGGCACCGCGCTGAAACCCCGTGGATACCAAACCTCGATGTTCCACGGCGGGAACAACGGCACCATGAACTTCGATCTTTATGCCAAGAATGCCGGATTTGACCACTATTATGGTCGCACGGAATATGACAACGACAAGGACTTTGATGGAAAATGGGGCATCTTCGACGGTCCCTTCTTGCAGTATTGCCTGCAAACACTCGATACGGCAAGTACACCTTTCGCCACCGTCATTTATACCCTTTCTTCGCACCACCCCTACACCCTTCCCAAGGGATTTGAACTGCCCAAGGAGGCTTACCTGTGGAGCGGTTTCGAGAAGACGGTGTATTACACGGACTGTGCCTTGCGCGACTTCTTCCGTGAAGCGGCCCAACAGCCTTGGTTCGACAGCACCCTGTTCGTCATCACCGCCGACCATGCCAACACGGAGCATTACCTGCCGGAGTACAGCAACATCTGGGGCATGTACGCCATCCCCATCGCCTTCTACATGCCTTCCAGGATTCCAGCTTCAAGGTGTGACGAGCTTGCCCAGCAAATCGACCTGAACCTCTCCATCCTCTCTTCTCTGGGGGTGAACGATACGGTGTTCTCCTTCGGAAGAAACCTGTTCGATACCCTTGACAACCCTGCTTTTGTTACCTATATCAACCAGACCTATCAATACAGCGACGGGCACTATCTGGTACAATCCGACGGCAATACGACCTTCGGGGTGTTCAATATCCGGAACGACAAAATGCTTGACAACAACCTGGTGAGCCATATCCAGTGCAACGACCTGGCGAAGATGTTGAAAGAAAGGATTCAGGAATACAACAACAGGATGATTTTCAATCAATTGTATATTGACAAGGCAGCCTTGCATGAACAAGAAAAAGATACGCTTTATTATCAATCCGATTTCGGGGAAGAGCCACAAAGACCAACTGCCGGCATTGATTGACCGCGTGCTTGACAAGTCGAGGTTCGAGGTGGACATCCATTTTTCGACGTATGCCGGCCACGCCAAGGTGTTGGCCAAGGAGGCGGTCGAAGAGCGGTATGATGTCGTTGCCGTCGCAGGTGGCGACGGCTCCATCAACGAAGTGGGAACCCAGCTGATTGGCACCGACCTCGCCATGGCGGTCATCCCCAGTGGCTCTGGCAATGGGCTGTCACGCTGCCTGAACATTCCGCTAAGACCGGACAAAGCCTTGGATCTTATCAACAGATACGCCACCTGCCTGATCGACACGGTGACCGTCAACGACGTCCCCTTCATCAGCATCTCGGGAACAGGCTACGACGCCCAAGTGGCCGACGACTATGCCAAGGACCCGCACCGAGGCTTCAACACCTATTTCCGTTACATCGTGGCGAATTACCTGCGCCTTGGGGAGAAGGAATACACGCTGGTCCTCCCCGACCGCACCTTCACTACCGACGCCTTCTTCATTTCCTTTGCCAATTCCAACCAGATGGGTTATGACGTGCCCATCGCTCCCAATGCCTCATTGTGGGATGGCAAGGTGGACCTTTGCATCGTCCGCAAGCCCAGTGCCTTGGAACTGCCCATCGTAGGAGGCTATTTCCTGAGTAAGAACATGGACAAAGCCCCAAAAGTGGAGATCCTGCAAGTAGCCGAGGCCACCATCATCCGTCCCGAAGCCGATGTAGTCAATATCGACGGCGAATCCGTCATGATGGACAAGGATCTGCATATCAAAATCAACCCGTTGTCACTAAAGATTATCGTATAAACCCCACACATAGCCATGTTAGAAAAGTATATCACATCTTTGGATGAAATGTTCAAGGAAATGCATCTCAGCGACTATTATGCCGCCTTGTTTTCCCAAGCCATCGCATTCCTCTCGGTGTTGGCCGTTGGCTTCCTGCTGATGTATCTTGCCAGGTTCATCATCAAGAAAACGGTGTATCGGGTGATTCTCAGGACAGAAACCAAATATGATGACCAGATTGTGAACAACAAGGTTTTGATGCGTCTCAGCCTTCTGATTCCTCCTGCGCTGGCCATGAAGAGCCTGGGAGCCACCCTGCCCGGCTTTCCCAACATGCAGCACTTCATTCTCAATCTGTGCATCGTGGCCGTCATCGTCATCATCACCATGGTGTTGTTCTCGGTGGTGAATGCCGGCAACGACATGTATAACATGCACCAAACCTCGAAGCGAAAACCCATCACGGGGTTGGTGCAGACCATCAAGATCATCCTGATCATCTTCTGTGTGCTATTGATTGTCTCACACCTCCTGGGAAAGAAAGTCAGTACGGTGATCATTGGTTTGGGAACCCTATCGGCAGTCATCCTGTTGATCTTTCAAAACACCATCCTCGGTTTTGTCGGCAGCATACAGCTGACGTTGAACGATATGCTCCGTATCGGCGATTGGATTGTCATGGACAAGGCCGATGGAACCGTGACGGAGATCAACCTTACTACTGTAAAGGTCCGAAATTTCGACAACACCATCACCACCATCCCGACCGCCTCGATGGTCACCAACCAATTCGTCAACTGGCGAGGCATGTCGGAGAGCGGCGGCAGGAGAATCATGCGAAGCATCACTATCGACACCAGCAGCGTGAAGTTCTGCACGCCGGAGATGATCGAACGTTTCAAGAAGATCGAACGCATCAGCGCCTATATGGACCAAAAGGAAGCTGACATTGCGGAATACAACAAGGCCAACAAGATCGATACGGACCTCATCATCAATGGTCGTCAGCAGACCAATCTTGGCGTGTTTCGCGCTTATATCACGGCTTACATCAATGCCAATCCCAAGCTGAACCACAACCTGACCATGATGGTACGCCAACTCCAGCCCAACGAGTTCGGCATCCCCTTACAGATCTATGCCTTCAGTCTTGACAAGGAATGGGTCAAGTACGAAGAGATCCAAAGCGATTTGTTTGACCACATCATCGCTGCAGCCCCATTGTTTGATCTAAAGATATTCCAAAGAAAAGTTTGAGATGCAAGAAGGATTTGTTAGTGCAGGAAAACGTTTTACCGACCGTTACCTGGCCGTGATGTTTGCCAGTTTGCGTGACGCTACGCCGGAAGAAGTGCAGCAGGAGTTGGAACATTGCCGCCACATGAACAAAAAGCCGGTACGTGTGCCCAAACTGTTTCGCGGCAGTTTTTCTGAAACATCGTTTGAAGCCTCCAACGGCTACCAGATGCAGGTGTTCTCCACAGAACCCTATCACGAGGACGACACGCTCATCCTGTATCTCCATGGGGGTGCGTGCATCTACCAACCCGTGTTTTTCCATTGGCGGTTCACGCACGACATCGCCTTGCGCACCCATTACCGCCTGGTGATGCCGATATATCCGAAATACCCTGAGTATCATTGCGTTGACAACATGACCGTGCTGCTCGATTTCTATGAACGGTGGGTGATGCGACAAGGATTCCAACGGATCATCCTGATGGGCGACTCCTTCGGTGGCAATGTGGCCATGGGGTTATGTCAGGAGATAGCACATCGTGGCTGGCAGCCTGTTTCGGATCTCGTATTGCTCTCCCCTTGTGTGGACAATGCCTTCACACGCAGGGACCAGATGAAAGCCTTGCAGCATTTGGACATCATGATCAAAAGGGATCGTGTTGAGACCATCATGGGCGGCTGGCGTGGCGAACTTCCGGCGACCCATCCCTGGGTCAGTCCGGTGTATGGCGACCTCACCACCTTTCCCAAGAACACCCTGCTGATCTACGGCAGCAACGAAATCCTGAAGGTGGATGCAGAGATGCTGGTGGAAAAGATGCAAGCGCTCGGACAACCCATCCATGCGAGTGAATATGAAGGCATGTTCCACACCTTCCCGATGTTCCCTGTAAAAGAAGGCTTTATGGCCATTAAGGAAATGGTGAAGGGAATGCGGAATTCGTAATTCGGAATTAGCCTCCGGTAGTTAATTCCGCATTCCGCATTCCGCATTCCGCATTAACCCCCTCAGCATCTCCTCTGCTTGATCTAGGGGCAGCATATTGGCGCCGTCCGACTTGGCGTGTGCGGGATCGGGATGGGTTTCCATGAAGATGCCATCGACACCCACGGCGACGCCCGCTTTGGCCAACAAGCCGATCATCTCCGGCTTTCCTCCGGTGATCCCTGAGGTTTGGTTAGGCTGTTGGAGGGAATGGGTCACATCGAGCACCACAGGCACGCCGAAGCTTTGCATGATTGGGATGTTGCGGAAGTCCACCACGAGGTCTTGGTACCCAAACATGGTACCCCGCTCGGTAAGCATCACTTTGTCGTTACCCGACTGCCGTACCTTTTCCACGGCGAAGCCCATGCTTTCGCCTGAGACGAATTGGCCTTTCTTGATGTTGACCACCTTGCCAGTCTTGGCCGCTGCCACCAGCAAGTCCGTTTGACGGCACAGGAAAGCGGGGATCTGTAGGATGTCGGCTACGTCGGCGGCCATGGCGGCCTCTTCCACTGCATGGATGTCGGTGACCACTGGAACGCCAAAAGTCGTTTTCACATTCTCCAGCACCTTCAATGCCTTCTCGTCGCCGATGCCCGTGAATGAATCCAAGCGTGAACGGTTGGCCTTGAGGTAGGAAGCCTTGAACACGAAGGGGATGTCGAGCCGTCTGGTGATATCGCACAGTTTTTCAGCGATGCGCAACGGGGATGTTTCGTCTTCTATGACACAAGGTCCTGCCAACAGAAAGAACCGACCTTCTTGATGGAATGGATAATTGATCATGCCTGATGATTTTTTTGCAAAGCTAACATTATTTTTATTACTTTTGAAGGTTATTTCTGAAAACAAATAAGGAACAAGGATATGAAAAACCTGAAAAAAGCTTTTTTGACACTGCTCCTCATAGCCATGGGTGCTAGCGGGGCTTACGCTCAATATGTCACAACCCACGCCAAGATGGCGATGCCCGGCCAACAACAGGGGATCTATTATGCGCTGCCGCGTACCGTACTGAAGATCGACTTTGTCATGGAGAAGATTGACCTGGTGAAAGGTCCCTACAGTGATTATGTAGGCATGATTGGTGCCGATGAATCGGTGAGTGAGGACTCGGAAGAGTATCGTCTGACGAATGTCAGGATGAGCACCTACGCCGAGGCGGACCCACAAGCGACATTCTTTGTGGCGTTTAACAAGAAAGGCGCCAATGACGAGTTCTACCTCAGTCCCAAGGGCATCCTTCAAGGGGTGGGCATGAATGTGGAGTCCGCTGAGATGCCATCGTCGGAACCGATCATGGAGCAAGAGATACCCATTGTGGATCGCACCTTCAAATACCATTATGGCGCCAAGGGATACAAGAGTGAGGATCAGATGGCCCGAGCTGCGGCGGATATGATCAACAGGATCCGTGAAGAGAAGATCAAGCTCATCACCGGATTCCAGGAGACCTCTTTCGCCCTCGACACCTATCGTCAGATGTATGCCGATTTGGAAGCCATGGAAAATGAGTATTTGAGTCTGTTCGTAGGCAAACGTATTGTCAAGACGGTGGTAAGGACCATTTATGTCACGCCCAAGAAAGGTGTGCCGACCATGACGGTGGGAACGTTTTCCAAGGAAACCGGTTTTGTTCCGGGCATCACTGAGGAGTCGAATGGGGTGAATGTCACGGTGCAGATGACATCCTTAAACACCACGGGCTCCATCAACCAGGCCAGCCAGTCTGCGGTGGAGTCGCTCAGTCAGGACAATAAGCTTTTCTACCGTATTCCTGAGACGGCCAACGTAAAAGTGATGGTTGATGAAGAAACGGTGCTTTCCTGTCGTACCACGGTGGCTCAGTTCGGTGCCTTCACCTTGGCTCCTCTAGGAAACACCAAGATGGCTTTCGATCCCAACACTGGTCAGGTGATCAGGTTTGGGGCGGAGTGATTTTCCACTCCCTGATTCCTCTTTCTTCACTGGAAAAGGTCACGCCGATTAAAAAGAGTTTTCCCGAATCCTCTGGGACGGTTCAGGAAGTAGCTTCTTCCATCTGATACCAGAAGATGAACACGATCTGTTTTGTCAACGTATGCAAAATCTTCTTTTCGGATATCTTTGAATGTCTGAATGCCGATGGGATATTTATTAAGATATGATTATTTTTTGTATAATTTGATTTCCATTTTCTGAAAAGAATTTAAGAAGATAACAACCTTGTTGCAACATACTGACATTGATGGATCCCGATGTTTTAGTGGAAAGCATCAGTCTGCCATCCATCGTGTAAATCTCTACAAAGCCATCCCTATCCATATAAAGAGTTTCAGATACTGGATTTGGCCAGATTTGCAATGAATATTTTTCAACTTCTTCAATTCCAGTACAATTAGAATAATGGAATGTTGTCGGTCCGGTGGTCGTTCCATCTAAAAGGTCAATAGAAGAATAAGACGTTACAATATTTTTGGGAGTGAAATTGAAGTTTATTCCTTGATGCCAGAAATCCATAAACCCCGCTGTTTCATTGATGGAATATGACAAATCGTAGGTGTGATTGTATTGAATATGAATGTGATCGTATTGATAATTATATTCTATTTCAAATCTTTCAAAATCACTAACAATACAATTGTTGTTTTCATCGTAGGTGAATTCACTTTTAGATGATACAGTCCATACTTCATCTTCAATATGTTCTTTTGAAAAAACGGTTATAGAAGTGCGATTCCCTAATTCATCGTAAATGTAAAGCGTTCTTTCTATTTCGTAATTGAAATAACCTCGTGTTTTAAGTATTTCGATGCAAAGGCCTTGATCGTTATATGTGAAGTTATTAATCTCGTATGGAGTGTAGTTGTTGTCAATGTATTTCGCGGATGAAATCAATAGATCATTTTCGTATTCGTAGTTAATGCGATATTGTTCTTTCCAAGTGTTATTATCGAACAAATAGCCTTTGGCAGTTGTTTTATGAAGATTCTCGTCATATTCGTATGTGTATTTGTAAATGCTAATTATGTCAGAGTAATAATAACTGTAAAAAACGTCTTCAGTCATCATTCCATTATCGTCATAGGTGTATTCATGTATATCCCTGCCTATTCCCTGATCATAGCTATAATCGGTCTTAATAACGCGGTTCTCGTCGTCGTAAAATGATGATTTTACAGAAGACACTACACTAGGAGAAACATAGTTTAACACCAATTTGATTTCTGTGCAATTGAGTCTGTCATCGTATTGGAGAAAAACTGTTCCGTCGTTTCCATATCGAACGCTATCCAACTTGTAAGTATAGTTTTGGTTTTGTTGGGCAGATGCTGTTATGCCGAAACAAAAACTAATTATTAGCATCAGATACTTATTCATAATATATATGTTTATTTGTTTTCATATTTCCACTTTCCTGCTTGCCACCATCAGTCCGATGAACGTCAACAAACCATTGACAATCAAGATTTCAAAACCGAACTGATAACCCCATAACAGCTCTTTGGAATAGAGCTTCAGCAGATAGCTGATGATGGGCGACGCGATGGCGATAAACGGTACCGCCTTGTCGATAACGATCCTGTTTTTCACGAACAAACCGAAGGTGTAAAGGCCCAGCAACGGCCCGTAGGTGAATCCCGCAATGTCAAACACCATGTCGATGAGCGACTCGTTGTGAAAGGGCTTGAAGAGAATGATGACCAACAGGTAGAGCAGGGCGAATCCGACATGGATCAGCTTTCTGTATTTGGTAACCTGCTGCTCGCTGAAACCTCTCTTCTCGAAATGCATGAAATCGTAACAAAACGTCGTTGTCAACGCCGTCAAGGTGCCGTCAGCACTGGAATAACCCGCCGCCACCAAACCCAACACAAAGACCACAGCCGTGAACGAACTCAAAGAGAAGGCTACCGAGGGGAAGATCTTGTCGTTGACCACTACCCCATTCGCATTCACCGGCAAAGTGAAGCCTGTCTGCTGCGCGTAGTAGATCAAAGCCGCGCCAAGACTCAGGAAGATGATGTTCACCAAGATGAACAACCCGCTGGAGGTCATCACGTTTTTCTGAGCGTCACGGAGGTTCTTGCAGGTGAGGTTCTTCTGCATCATGTCCTGGTCCAAACCGGTCATCGTGATGGTGATGAAGGCACCACTCAGCACCTGCTTCAACCAGAACTTGTTGTGGGTCCAATCGGCCACGAAGAGCTTGGTATAACCTTCTTCCGAAGAGGCCTTCAAGATGTCGCCAATGCCCATGCCAAGGTTCTTGGTGATATACACTACCGTAAGCACCGCCGCCAAGATCAAGAAGGTGGTCTGCAAGGTGTCAGTCCACACCACCGTCTTGATGCCGCCTCTGAAAGTGTAAAGCAAGATGATGATGATGAACACCACCGCAGGTACCCAAAAGGGAATACCCCAGGCCTTGAACACATATTCATAGAGCACAAAGACCACCAGATACATCCTCAAGGCCGAGCCTAACAGCCGGGATAGGATGAAAAACGCCGCACCAGTACGTTCAGAATGCACCCCGAAACGCATCTCAAGATAGGAATAGATGGAAGTCAGGTTCAATTTGTAATACAAGGGTAGCAGCACCAAAGCAATGACCGCATAGCCGATCACATAGCCCAAAACGATACCCATGTAGGTGAACTGTCCCGTATAGACGCCGCCAGGAACGGACATGAAGGTCACACCGGACAGGGAAGCGCCGATCATGCCGTAAGCCACCACAAACCAAGGCGACTTGCGGTTGCCCTTGAAAAAGGCTTCATTGTTCGACTTGCGAGCGGTGAAATGGGCAATGACAAACAGTAAGGCGGTGTAGATGACAAAAACGGAGAATATGATGATGGGATTCATGATTTCAATACTTTGGCAAATTCAAATAACGAGGGATAAAAATCGTCGGCATCGGAATTGTCGTTGCCGATAAAGACGGTGCGCGTGCCGGCATTGTGACCGAAGTCCATGTCGGTCTGCCCATCACCTACCATGATGCACTTGCTCAGGTCGATGTCGGGACAGAGCTCTTGGGCCATGTAAGCCATCTCTGGACTGGGCTTTCGGTAGTTGTCAGGTTCAGTGGCAAGTTGGGGACACACCAGAATGCCGTCAATGCGACCATCACTGGCTTCAATCTCCAGGCACATCCTGTCGTGAATGGCATCGACCTGCTCCATGGTCATCAACCCCTTTCCTACCCCTTGCTGGTTGGTAATCAAAAAGATATACTTAAACTTTTGGGCGAAGACCTTCATCGCCTCCAACACCCCAGGAAGGAACTCGAACTCCTCCCAACAGGTGACATAGCCACCGATGATGCGGCGGTTGATGACCCCATCACGGTCGAGGAACAACGTCCAGTCGGCATCGATGATATGGTTCCAATCGGGTCTCATCCAAAAAGGTCCTTCTCAATGTTTTCGCAGATGACATGGCCAATCATGATATGGCATTCCTGGATACGCGGGGTGTCGCCACTGGGCACATTCAGTAACAAGTCACAGCATCCACGGAGCTTCCCACCAGACTTCCCGGTGAAGGCGATCACATGCACTCCCGAGGCCTTGGCGGCTTTGGCGGCTTCCAGAATATTGCTGGAGTTCCCGGAGGTGCTGAGGGCAAAGAGGACATCGCCAGGTCGCGCACAACCTTCAAGGAGTCGCGAATAGACATGGTCGTAGCCGTAGTCGTTGGCTACGGCGGTCATGAAACTGGTGTTGACATGCAACGCCTCTGCTGGCAAAGGCTTACGGTCGAGGTAGAAACGGCCACAAAGCTCCGCAGCAAGATGCTGGGCATCGGCGGCACTGCCACCATTGCCGGCAAACCAGATCTTGCCGCCGCCTCTCAAGGAATCCACACATAGTCCAATAGCCTTGTCCATGGCATCAAGAAGTGCTTTGTCACTGAGAATGAGCTGCTTTGACGCGATGGAATCCTCAATGGCTTTGTTTATTTCAAAAAGGTGGCTTTTCATGGTGTTATTTTTAAGCAAAAATACAAAAAAAGACTATCTTTGCGGCAAAATAATACAGGCACCATGAAATTCTATGATCTTGACGACATCTTTACTTTCGGTAAGTACGAAGGTTTGACCATTGCAGAAGTCTATCAGAAAGATCCCAAATACATCAAATACTGCGAAGAGAACGTCGATGAGTTTTACGTCTCCCCTACCCTGAAACGTGATCTGAAGTCCCTAGGCCGTGCAGTGAGCGATTCTGCCCTGCTGGACATGGATTTCGACAAGATGAGTGACGACGAGATCGACGCTTTCATGCACAACATGGATGACGACGATGAGTTCAGCGAGGACAAACTCGAGGATGAGTTTGACTGGGACAACGCCGACATCCCCGACGACAGCCCCTTCGACGAATTTGAGGACGAGTTCGACGAGGATGAATTCAACGATGAATTCGGCGACTCCTTCGACGGCAACCTGGACGAACTCTATTAAACGAAAAACGGAGAACGGAAAACGGAAAGTTAATAGTTCTCCGTTCTCCGTTTTCCGTTTTCCGTTTTCAGTTCTCAGTTAAACCCTTTCCGAAATTGAATAGACTCTCTTGTCGCGCTGGGTTGAGGTGATCATCTCGGCGAGGAAGCCTGTGCTGAAAAGTTGCACACCTACGATCATGGCGAGGATACCTAAGTAGAACAGCGGACGGTTGGCCAAGGCCACGTAGTTGTGTCCAAAGTATTTCGTGCAAATCAGATAGATGGTGATGATGAAACCAGCCAGG
The DNA here is from genome assembly GCA_017965765.1 of Bacteroidales bacterium. Classification (GTDB taxonomy): domain Bacteria; phylum Bacteroidota; class Bacteroidia; order Bacteroidales; family F082; genus Limimorpha. The sequence goes on along the minus strand of JAGCPJ010000027.1, from coordinate 10,330 downwards.
AACGACAATGAGCCTAGCACCCCGAAGAAATGCATCGGACGGTTGCTGAATTTCGAGATGAAGTTGATCGTGATCAGGTCAAGATAGCCACGGACAAAACGGCTCATGCCGAATTTGCTGCTACCGTATTTCCTCTTTTGATGGTGCACCACCTTCTCCCCGATATTGGAGAAGCCGTTCATCTTGGCGATGACAGGGATGTAACGGTGCATCTCACCATACACCTGGATGCTTTTCACCAACTCCTGGCGATAGGCCTTCAGCCCACAGTTGAAGTCGTGAAGCTTGATGCCCGACATGCGACGGGTGGTCCAGTTGAAGAACTTTGAAGGGATGTTCTTCATCACCTTGGAGTCATAGCGCACCTTCTTCCATCCTGAAACCAGGTCATAACCGTCTTCCTTGATCATGCGGTAGAGTTCCGGAATCTCATCAGGGCTGTCCTGAAGGTCGGCATCCATGGTGATGACCACATCACCTTGAACGATCTTGAAGCCTTCGTTCAACGCAGGCGACTTGCCGTAGTTCTTCCTGAACCGCAATGCATGGACGTTGGGGTTGTTCTTGGCAAGGTCCTGGATCACTTTCCATGAGTTGTCGGTAGAGCCATCATCGACGAAAACGATTTCGTAGCTCAGGTTCTCCTTTTCGACCACGCGACGAATCCAAGCCTCCAACTCGGGAAGCGACTCGCTTTCGTTCAGCAACGGGATGACGATTGATAAGTCCATGCGATTGATTTTTTTGCAAAGATAAAACAAAACCGTTTTAAAACAAAAAAGGGTAAGCTACTTACATCGCACCGCTACAACCACCTACCCTTGCTACCTTCCGGTCCTGGGGGATTTCAGCAGGAGCTGGTCGTATAAGACTTACCCGATGCAAAAGTACAATCTTTTCTTGGATTGGCAAGCAAAAACCGTAAAAATTTACTCGTGGCCGTAGCTGGAACCGTCAAAGCAATGCGTGCAGAGTTCGCATTTGGGTAACCCGATAGCGCTTACCACACTTTCCAAGGTGTTGAATTTCAAGGAATCGACGCCCACATGGGTCCGAAGCATCTCCAGGAGTTTGGCATACTCTTGGCTCGTCGGATCGCAGTATTTCTCGATGTTGCGGTTGTCGTCACCTTCCATCTCCTCGATGCACCGGCGGGTGATCAGCTCGAGCACGTTTTTCGAGGCAGAGAAGTTGAGGAAGGGACAGCCGAACAGCAAGGGAGGGCAACTGATGCGCACATGCACTTCCTTGGCACCGTAGTCATAAAGCATCTTCACGTTGTCACGGAGTTGGGTGCCACGTACGATGGAGTCGTCGCAGAAAGCCACCTTCTTGCCTTCCAACAGCGCCCTGTTGGGAATCAGCTTCATCTTGGCCACATGCTCTCGCTGGCTTTGGTTGACGGGCATGAAACTCCGCGACCAGGTGGGTGTGTATTTCACCACTCCACGGAGGTAAGGCACCTTCCTAACGTTGGAATAGCCCAGGGCCATGCCGATACCGGAGTCGGGAATGGCAGAGACGTAGTCAATATCCACATAATCCTGTTTGCCCATCTCGCGACCTTCGTTGTAACGGGCCTCCTCCACGTTGACTCCTTCATAGTCGGAGGCAGGAAAACCGTAATAGATCCACAGGAAGGAACAGACTTGCTTCTTGGGACCAGGCGCCAACAGCTGTTGCACGCCATCGAGGGTCACCTTGACGATCTCCCCAGGTGCCACGTTGTAGCAGGTAGCGTAATCAAGGTTGATGTAGCTGTGGCTCTCGGAAGCCACCACATAGCCCTCCTCCCCTTTGCCGACAACGATAGGCGTACGTCCGTAATAGTCACGGGCCGCGATGATACCGTCGTCCGTCATGATGATCATGGAACAGGAACCCTTCACCTTTTGATACACATTGCGGATGCCATCGACGAAATCCTCGCCTTGGGTAATCAGCAACGACACCAGTTCCGTGGGGTTCGTGGCTCCCGAACTCAGCTCGGCAAAATGCTGGCGTTGGTCGAGACAATGGCTCACGAGTTCGTTCAAGTTGTTGATCTTGGCTACGGTACAGATGGCAAACTTGCCTAAATGCGAATTGACCACGATAGGCTGTGCGTCGGTGTCGCTGATGACACCAATGCCGATATTGCCCTCAAACTTGCCCAACTCGTCGCTGAACTTCGTGCGGAAATAGGTGTTCTCGATGTCGTGGATCGAACGATGGAACAACTCGCCGTCATGCGTTACCATACCCGCGCGTTTGGTCCCCAGATGTGAATGATAATCAATGCCGTAAAACAAGTCCTTTGCACAAGGTTGCTTGGATACGATGCCAAAAAAGCCGCCCATAATGTTATTGATTTTTGAAAGCGCAAAACTAAACAAAAAATCAAGCGAAAGCCCCCTCGCCTAAAAATTTTTTTCTGTTTCACACCAACGCTGTCGCCACCAATAGCGTAGGCACCGCCACCGTGATGCCGATCTTGAGGAAGTCGAGGTAGCCGAACCTGAGCTGATGCTCGTTGAGGATGGAACTCCACATGATGCCCGCCAAAGCTCCGATCGGGGTCAAAAACGCTCCGATGTTGGAGCCGATGATGGTCGCATAGACGGCATCATGCAACGCTGTTGGATCACAAGCCTGCAGGATGGAGCAATACAACACGCTCATGGGGATGTTGTTGACGACATTGGCGGCCAGGAACGAGCTGACACCGTATTTCATGGCAGCATACTGAGACCCGAGGAAATGGCCAATAGCAGCGGTCACACCTGCCTCGTCGAGTGCGATGGTCATCACAAACATCGAAAGGACGAAGGGGATCAACTGCCATGGCGCCCTTCGCCCACAAGCGACCAACTCATCGGGAATGTGACGCCGGCTTAAGTCGATAATTAGACACCAAATGGCGAGACTGAGCACGGCGATGGCAGAGACCGACCACATCTCAATGCCAATGTAGGATGAGATTGCCAACATCACAGTGCATACGACAAGATGGGCGATGCCTACCCAGAGACTCAACGGATCGTGGATGGTCACCTCCTCCGCTTCACCCTCAATAGGTTGTCGCAAGTGCTTGAAAGAGGTCAGATAAAGCATGGCAAAAGCCGTCAAACCCGCACCTAGCGTGGGTAACCACATGGTTTGAAGATACTCCACGAAACCGATGCCGTAGGAAGTACCCAAATAGATGTTGGTCGGGTTGCCGATGATCAAGGCCATCGACCATGTGTTGGCAGCCACAAACTCCGCAGCCAGGAACGGGATGGGATTGATCTTGGCATTCTTGGCAAAATAACAGATGAAAGGCGTGAACGACAAGATGATGACATCGTTCGAGGTGAACACCGTCAGCACCGAGACGATCAGATAAAGATAGATGAAGAGTCTCGATTGGTTCTTCCCTGCCCTCTTCAACGTCTTGTTGGCCAGGTAACGGAAAAACCCCAATTCATCCAAGTAAATGGACAAGATGGTCATAGAGATGAACAGCACCAAGATCTTCAAGGGGTTGATGGCGTTGTCGCTCGTCATGGCACTTATCACGTTACCGAGCGACGTCCTTCCCGTAAGCAACAACAGGAGGGCACCGATGAGTGCGACGACCCAATAACTCCCAAGACGATGCTTCCCAATTCGGAGTTTCGGGAAAAACAACACGCCGAGGATCATCACGATGCACGTTGCGATTGAAACACCCAGTGTCAAGGCCATCTGCCAAATTTTTTGGGCTGCAAAGGTAAAAAAAACATAACATTTAGTATTTTTGCGGCCTAAAAATTAGTGTATGTTATTGAAATTATACCCAACGAATCCCAATCCGAGGTATGTCAAGATGATCCTGGAATGCCTGCAGGATGGCGGTGTGGTCATCTTCCCTACCGACACGATTTACGGTATGGGAGGCGACATCAACAGTCCCAAGGTATTGGATCGCATCTGCCAGATCAAGGGCATCCGTAAGGAGAAGGCGAATTTCTCCTTCATCTTCCATGACCTGAGCATGTTGAGCGAGTTTACCAAGCCCATCGGCAACGATGTGTTCAAGATGATGAAACGCAACCTCCCAGGGGCCTTCACCTTCATCCTGAATGCCAACAACAACATCCCGCGCATCTTCCAAAGCAAGAAGAAGACGGTGGGTATCCGTATCCCAGACCAGCCGATCATCACGAACTTGGTCAGGGAGCTCGGACACCCCATTATGACCACCTCCCTATTGGACGAAGATGACGAGATGGGACGCTATCTCACTGATCCTGAGGAAATCTACGAACGATACCAGGATTTGGTGGACATCGTCATTGACGGGGGTGCCGGTGAGCATGTGGCCAGCACGGTGGTGGATTGCACCGAGGACGAGATTATGATTGTGCGTCAAGGCAAAGGAATCCTGGAATGACGGGGGAAAACTTTTTTCCGAATAATCCTTGCTAATTGAAAAAAAAGGTGTATTTTTGCACCCGCAAATCGCAATAGCGGTTGACTCGGTAGCTCAGCAGGTAGAGCACAACACTTTTAATGTTGGGGTCCTGGGTTCGAGCCCCAGCCGGGTCACAGAAAAAGCCCTGAACATCGTTCAGGGCTTTTTCGTTTCCTTAAGCTTCCCTCTCCTACCAGGAGCCTCTGTAGCCTCCACCACCGGAACGGCCTCCACCAAAGGAGCCGCGATGGGAACTTGAAGAATGGTAGCTGCGGTGCGACGAACTGTGTGAACCTGAGGAATGGCTTCCGCCAGAGCCGCCATGCATCGCCTGCACAATCCTGGGGATCGCCTTCTCTTCCATACGAACATTACCACAACACTCACAACGGCAAGTGTTCTTCTGGAGACCTGCCTGAGAATGGGTAGCTGGCGTAACCACCTCGCTCTTGATCACATGCTCCGTGATACCATGGCATTGGGGACATTGCTGATACTTCGAATCCTTGACCTCCTTCAAGACCGTGACATGGCCCAAGGCACAGATGTAGGGCTTGTATGCCACCGACTTCAGTTCCAATTCCTTCTGTTGTACTGTACTATAACGGAATTTCGAATTGTGACTCATCGAGCCTCCGCAATCCGGACATTGAGTCTCTCCGGAACGATTGATTCTGCGCTTGAAAGCTGCCCCATAGATCCAACCGATCCAGAAAGCCGCCCAACGGGTGATTCGCGAAACACCCTCTCGATAAGCAATCTGGTAGATCTCTCTGGGGTGTATGCTTATGCGCGCCAACTTGTCGGCAGCACGCAACGCACGCCCGTTCTGCCGCATGCAGATCCAGGTCAGGTACAGGACGAATCCATACAGGAACGCCAGCCCATAAACGATTTCGTTTCCGCCACCAACACGCCAGGCTTCAATGAAGAAGCCGATGAAGACGAAGAGAAAGATGGAGAGTCCGTACATGGAGGCCTTCAGACAGCCCATGCCTCCCCAAGGATTGCCATCCCACTTGCTTTCGTTCTCATCGATATACCTTACGCCATCGATGATAGTGCTGCTGTTAGCGATGCTGGAGACGCGCTTCGCTTTCAGGTCAACGGCAAAGTAAAACCCCATGGCAATGATGGGAATGATCAACATCAAGCCGCCGAAGATGAGGATGATCAGAATAAGCGAGAAACTGATGTTTTCATCGTCTTTGCTCTCATAATGTACGGGGAGTTGCGTAATGAGCCCATCGGGGATCTCACCGCCGTAGATGGACACCACCTGGGCGACTCCTGCACAAAGGCCTGCACCATATTCGTCTTCTTTGAAGTAAGGAACAATGGTATTTTCAAAGATCTGCTGGCATTTGGCATCGGTAAGTATCGACTCGGCACCATAACCAGTCTCGAACCTCAGTTGTCGTTGCTCCTTGGCCAATAAGATCAACACGCCGTTATCCTTACCTGCCTCGCCGATGCCCCAAGTGTTGAACAACTCGTTGGCAAACATGTCGATGTCGGCATCACCAACGGAGTTCAACGCCACCACGAAGACATCCACTTGGTCGCGGATGGCTTGCAGGGAGGTGTTGATCATCTGCACACTGCTGTCCGCCAAGATGTTATCTGGATCAGAGACATGGATCTCGTCCCCTTGCAGACGGGTGTTGGGAACCGTCCTCACGGTCCAGACCTCACCAGCAAAGACTCCGGTGCACAGCAGGAGCGAAACGAAAAGGAAGAGCGCTTTTTTCATCGTCAATGACGGGTGATGAAGCTATTGGCTTGATAGAATTCAGTAATCAACCCTTGCGGATTGACTTTCTTGATCGTATTTCCAGAGAGATAGACCAACGATCCATTACCCAGCCATCCAGCAGTCAGATTGGCAACGTCGGTATCCGGGAAGGCGAGCTGAATGCTGCCGTCGAGTGAGGCGAAGCACAAAGGGCCATGGCCGAGGTCGCCATATTCGATAATGGCACCGTAGATGACACTCTTGTTGGTCGGGTCGATGGAGATGAAATCGAATTCCGGATCGGAGTAATAGGAAGGGTCGGATACGTACTTGTGGAAGTCGATCTGGTAAGAGATATCGTATTCCACATCGTTGTTGTTGTAATAGAAATGATTGTCCTCGGTGTGGAACCTTGACATCACCTCATCCCACTTCAGGAAATCTTCGTCAAAGCTGTCGGTCTCTTGTTCTTCGGGATCCCAGCCCTCGCGTTTCTGTCCCCAACCATAGTCGTAGAGACGGATCCCTTCGAATCCGTAATAATCCCAGTTGAATTCGTGAGCGATACAGGCGATCGACAATTCAGGATAGAGGACCAAGGGCGCGACCTCGCCATAAGTTCCGGAGACGCACTCCTCCAGCTTGAGGTCCCAACTGGTCTTCAACTCGGGATAACGGGTGTATTCACCGAAAGTGAATTGTTTCAGATAGAGTTCATCGCCGATGGCTACCGTATAAAAGAAAGTGTTGTCGTTGTCGAAAGCTCCGTTGATGACAGAGTCGGTTTCCGTCGTCAAGGTGAAATAATGGTCTGTAAGGGAGTTGTAAAATGTCAACTTGCCCTCGTCCAGGATGGCCAGATCGACGCCTTCTTCAACTTTTTCCTGGACGACCCGCTCATTCATTGGGGTGTCAAAAGGCTTGACCGCATAATAGTCGGTATTGGAGATGACGCGGACGGTTTGGTCGGGCGAGATGGTTTTGATGAAGGACTTCCGGTCCTCATAGTTTTCGGGAGAAACGGCATTGTGTCCCACATAGACCAAGGTGCCGTCAGCCAGCCACTTCGGGACGTCATCCGAGATGTCGGAATCATCCAGAAGAAGTTGCTTGTGTCCGTCGCAGCTGGAGACGCAATAATAGCCCCAGCCCTCCCCCATGTAAACGATGGAAGAGAAAACCGCCTTGCTGGCATCTGGGCTGACACTGCTCACCACGAAGCCCAGTTCTTCAAGGTCACCTTCATTCTCAAAGGCTTTTTGGTAGTCGATATTGTCATTCAGGCAGAACTTGCCTTCTGGGGTCGCATAGTAAAGCGAGGCGCCTTCCGTAAAGAAGTGGTCCAAGGCCTTGCAGTTGGCGTTTCCTGCGATTTCGCTATAGCCGTAGAAATCCACGGTGCTGACCTTTTTGGTCATTGGGTTGAACACCACATAGTCGTTAACGAAGATGTCCTCGGGGTTGCATTTCTCTTGAAGGATATTCTCGTGTTTGTCATCCCAGAAGAACGGCAGGATCTTTCCGAACATCGGATTGGTGATATCCTGGACGGTAAGCTGCCAATCGACGCAAGACTGGGGTTGCGGGGCGGCTTCGTTGAGGTCGAGCATCTTCAGCGTCAGCTGTTGGTTAGGTGCTTTTGCCACATTGTAATACAGGTGGTTGTTGTCATCGAAGAGGACGTTGACCACAGGATCGGTCTCAGCAGTGAAGGTGGTCTTTTCCTGGGTGGCGTTATTGAAGAACACGAGCTTGCCATCTTCCACGATGACCATGTCGCAGCTGGCCAGTCCTACAGTTTGTTTATTCTCTGGTTGTTGCTGTGGTGTTTGCGTACGGTTGCAGCTCATGGCTCCCAGCGCCATCACAGCGATAAGGATGTAATAGAATCTTTTCATTTCGCAAGTATTTTAATGGACTACAGGTTGTTTCTTGTAAAATTCGCTGCAATGGGCGATGACCTCTACATGGCCGTCAGGATAGATCCGTTTGATGCATTTGGTATCGTTTTCAAAGCCTACATAGACCAGCGAGCTATCATCCAGCCAATCCGCGTAGAATCCCGTACAGTCGGTGTCCTCGAGGGGCATTTGGAATTTGCCGTCAAGGCTGGAGATGGCCAAGATGCCGTGGGGGAAGTCGCCCCATTCCAGAATGACCATATAAAGTATCTTCAGGTTGTCGGGTGAAGCAGCGATATAATCAAATTCAATATCGGTGGCAAAATCCGGCTCGCTGATATATTTGCTGAAGTCCATTTGGTCGGTGAGGCAAACGTAGTTATCATCGTTGCCATCGGTCATGTAAAACTTGCCGTCCAGCATCAGCAGGTAATCGCGCAACTCGTCGGATTTGCTGACGTAATATTCGTTCTCCTCTTCTTCGCCGGGCAATTCCAAGCCTGCTTCTTCCCATTCCCAGGTCCAGTCGGTGATTTCGCCGGTTTCGATGTTGTAAAGCTTTTCGTCAATGAACCAGTAGCCATCCCAACTGAAGTTGTGATGCAGGCCCAAGGTGTTTCTTCCGCGATGATACTCCAACGGCGACACTGTTCCGTAGGTCTCGGTCAAGCATTTCTCGTAGGGAACGCCCCAGTCGGCAAGTTGTTTCGGCTGAGGATTGGGTTGGTCCAGGTCGATGCAACGCAGCAAGATCTTACCGTCCTTGGCGACGCAATAATAAAGGACGTTGGAGGTGAAAGCGACATTCACCACGCTGTCTTCCTCGGCTTCAAGGAGCGTCATGGTAGCGGTCTTCGAGTTATAGAAGTTGAGGTCACCGTTGTCAAGCATCACCAGGTCATAGTCGGCGATGTTGGCGGGCAAGGGGGTCGGTGTTGCGGGTTGGGGATTGTTTTGTCTGTTGCAGCCCAGCACAATACAAGCCAGAGCAAGCATAAGAAATAAGGATTTTCTTTTCATGTTTTGCTATTTTAAAAAAACAAAAGTAGAAAATAATCCTTGATAATCTCTATCCTGAGAAAAAAAACTGAGGGAGACCCAAAAAAGTGTCCGATAGTTGTCATTGCTGACGTATCGGCCCCTAGTTTTTGGTCTCCCTCAGTAGGAAACTGTCACGGGATTGATGAATCAATCCACATCGGCGCGTGCCATGGCGTCCTTGTAGTACTTCTGGTTGACGAAGACGTCTTGCTTGTACGGGTTGATGTGACGTTTCTTCGACACGCAGATGATGTAGCCTAAGGCAACGACATTCACCACCAGAGCGAGTGCGCTGATCACGACCATCATGGTGGGATTGGCCGCCACAACGGAAGGATCCACCGTAGTGCCTACAATACCGTCAACTGCAGCCTGTCCACCGGCAGCATACAGTTTCTCGATGGTGCCGACACCTTCGGGATAGAGTACGGGAAGCGTAGCCCAGCTGAACCACTGGCGACCGTCTTTGAAGGTCTCTTGGAAAAGCGGGAACACCTGTGCGAACATGCACCAGATAGCCAAGGTGTTGGCACGGTTCTGGATCCAGCCACCACGGTTCCAAAGCAGAGCAGCTACGGTCGGAGCCAGCAGCAGGGCGATACCGCAATACCAGCTGTGCGTGGGCAGGCAGTTGTAGGTGTAAGCGAAGTTCCAGATGTCGTAAATGACGATATAGACCCAAGTCATGTCGGCCCAGATCATATCTTTCTTGTCCTTGGAACCATACACATTCCACCAGGCAGTCATACAGAAGATGTTGAACAAACCGGCCAGACCGTTGAAGACATTGTGCCAGCCACCGTATTGCCATACGCCTTCGGAGGTAAGCCACCACTTGTTCCATCCCATCACAGCGCTCTCGAAGTCGGAGACGCAGGCAATCAGGATGTTGATGGCCACGATGATGAACGGGAACGGCTTGAACCAGTGCTTGGCACCGATGCCCCATTTGTATTTGATCATCATGAAGCCGATGCAGCCCGCCGTTGCGGCATAGAGCTTGGCATAGTGGAACCATCCCTGCATATAGACGTGGGTCTGGTTGGTAAGCGCACACTCTTTACCGCTCCGGACGCCGATCCAGATGGCGAGGAAATAAACGGTGAGGACAATCGGGACGACCAGGAAAGTGATGATGCCGCCGGTCTTGGTCCGGCGTGCGAATTCGTTGAGCAGAATCAGGCCGACCAGGACGGCCAGCATCATCAGCCATTGGGAAAGGGCGTGTGCCCCGTA
>JAGCPJ010000026.1 GCA_017965765.1 Bacteroidales bacterium | reverse complement strand
GCATCGATGGCTTCGAACAGCAGACTCTTCGGAGTGAATTTCACGTGAATATCACACTTTTCCATCCAAGAATCCAAGTCGTTATTGGCCGGCACGTCCGTACACCACTTTGCTGCTTCGAAGGTCTTGTAAGCGGTACTGTACTTCCCTTGATTGTAGAGCTGGATGCCTTTCTTTCGTGCAGTCTCATAACAGTTGTCCTGGGCAAGCAATGTCATCTGCCCAGCAAGGAAAAGAAAAGCAATCAGCAGGATTCGCGTAAATTTCATATCATTTATTTCTTTTTCTTTAACTTCTTTTCAATGGTCTCAACCGCTTTCTGATCATCATCGGTAGCCAAGATAACGGCATTCTGGTACCTGGTCTCGGCAGGCTCCATCAGGCCGACGTCCACGAATTTCTTGACAGCATCGATTTCGACCTCAAACAGTTCCTTTCTCAGCCGATCCAGCGAATCGGCACGACGCTCGATGCCGATGTTGTCCATGGGAATCCAAGGATAGGTCGTCTTCATCGCCAAGGCGGAATTCAATTGTTTCATCACCCGCATCAGCATCCTGAAGTCCTGCTCGTCTTTTCTCATAGGTTCGGGGATGAGCTTCATCAAGCTGTCGGCACGGCGCACATACAAATTGAAAGTGTCACGCACCAACTTCGCGGTATCCACGAAGGGGACGACAGGCTCTATGACCGCTACCTCCTCAGGGGTCGGTTCCGACTTGGGTTTCAGGAACTGAAGCGCCACAAGCGCTGCGACAATAGCCGCGGCAACACCCACGACCACATACATGCTCTTACGCTTCTTGGACTTCTTTCGTTTCAACGATTCCAGATTTTCCACAATCTTCTCAAAAGAAGCGTTGCGGTATTCGTGAGACCATATAAACACCTGTTTCTCTGGAATATCTTTCAAAGGTTCGGGAAGGGCTGACGCTTCGGGCATGATAAAGCCTGGCAGGGACACTCCGACGATGTTCTTCCCGTACGATTCGGCCAAGGCAATCTCATGACGCACCCAGTCCTCCTCCTCCACACACCGATCCAACATGTTCGGAGAAAGAATCAACAAGAAATCGTTACACTCCCTGATTGCCTGATCGATCTGCTGAGGGAATGCACCACTACCGATGTTGTCCACATCCAGAAACACCTTAAACCCACGATTCTGAAGCTTCGCCTGCATCTCCCCTGCTACTCCAGCACCTGCTCCTCGTCTTCTATAGCTAATAAATATATCGTATGCCATAAACCATCAAATGACCGTTTATTTCTTTTAACATTTGGACTGCAAAGATAGGGAAAAAACAAGTTGAAACCACAAAAAAAGCAAACAAAAACTAAATAAAAAAAATCGTTAGGAATTCAACGGTAGCACGGTCTCTAAATAATGTTCATGAATTCCATATTGTTGTTTTATCTCACTTATTGAATTCAATATTTTATCTTTATCAACTTTATTGTTTGTCTTTACGCCAACAAGCAAAACGTTTTTCGGTGTATGCTCCATTTCAATGAACTCCATGACCTGGGTCTTATAGCCGAAATATTCCAAAATCAATGCGCGGATGGTATCAGTGATCATCACAGCCTGGCGTTCCATGAAGATGCCGTAACGCGTGATGGCGTCCAACTTGCCCGAACGCTCCATCTCCTGCCGGATCTGTTTGTGGCAACAGGGAGCGCATACAATCAGCTGTGCCCCCGCCTTGATGCCCGAGGCGATGGCATCGTCGGTGGCCGTGTTACAGGCATGAAGGGCAATCAAAACATCCAGTTTCTCGGGATGATAGGCCTCAATACTGCTTTCCACAAAGGCTAGGCCCTTCAAGCCATCCGCTTTGATGATCTCATTGATTTTCAACACCAAGTCGGGACGTATCTCCACGCCTTTGATATCCACCTCCATGTTCAACCGCTGCGTCAGCAACTCATGAAGGGCGAAGGTTAGATAGCCCTTCCCCGCACCCATGTCGGCAATATGGACTATGCCTGCAAACTTCATTGGCTTGATGAGACTCTCCACGATCTCTGCATACTTGTAGATTTGCTTGAACTTATGCTGCATGTCGGCCGTAATCTTGCCTTCACGGGTGGTCAGCCCAAGTTGGTACCACCACGGATTCGCCGGGTTGACCAGCCTGACCTTCTGCTTGTCGTGTTCCAGGTTTTGCTCTCGACACTCCTGCACCTTCTTGGTCTGGATGGTGGCCTTGCCTTTGCTGGATACCAACAATGTGACGTCCTCGCTCACGGTGAAAAGCACGGCATTCAAAAAACGACCCGGAAGCATGGCTTGTAATACGTCAAGCATCTGGGCGGCATCATAGTTTTTCACCTCGTCACGGCGCTCGTAACGATAGGTAAAGGCAAAGAGACGTTTCTCCTTGATCAACACTGGCTTCACATAGAGGTTACGGAGCTCGTCATGCTTCTGCACTGGCTTGCTCAGCGTCATCTTCACCATAGTGCCTTGTTCGGCTGACGCTCTGACCTGTTCAAGGTATTTATCGATATGCTCTGACATGGGATTAAATCATTCTATGACTAGTTTCTTGGTAATCACCCCTTCATCGGTAACCAAACGGATGAAATAGACGCCCTGGGCGTAGCCTTTGAGCGGCAAGTCCAGAAGATGGCCATCCACTTCCCGCTGCCCGACAATCTCACCGTTTAACGTAGAGATCTGGAGGTTCCGGACCCTAACCTTGGAATCGATGCGGACCCGGTCCTTGGCGGGATTGGGATAGAGCTCTACAGGATCTTTCTTCAAAGACTCCTCGACTCCCGTAGGTCCGTTGAGCGTATCCGTGGCCACCACTTTCACGTTGTCAATGAACCAGGAATAGGTAAGGACATCCATGTCGGTGTTGTACCCACGCCACCTCAACCTGATGTTTTGTCCTTGATAATCAGACAAATCAATGCTTACCAGGTCCAAGTACTGGTTCACGGTTTCAGGGAGGTCAACCGCATCCCACAAGGTGTTCCAAGTACCGGTGTTGGTGTTCAGGACATCAACCTGATAATGGTCATGATACTGGGCAATGCCATATTGGCAGAAGGTCTCGAAGGTCAATGCCGTGGGACGTTCGATGCTTATCAACGGGGTGACGAGGGCCTCGTCCTGCGGACCCCATTCCTCGCTGCTGTCCCATTCCAGGGCGGCTTGCTTCGTACCTTGCGGCGGCACCACATAATACTGGTTGCCAAACCAGTCTTCACTGTAAACGGCACTGCTTCTGAACCAGGTGAACCAGCTCATGTTGATGGATTCCCTAGACCACCCCGCAGGTGGGAACTGCTCGCCTTCGAAACCTTCCAACAGGATGGGCGCCTGCCAGTCCCAATGCAAGTCGTAGGGCTCGGAATCAACGGCATTGCCTATCGCATCAACCAGATGGAAGACGATGCTGCCAGTGGTATGGTTGGCTTGGGCAGGCAAAGCGGCGACATAATCATAATTCGCCTTGGTGGTCCTATAGAAAGTCACTTCTGTGGATTGTCCATTGATCGTGTAAACCGCTTGAATCTGACTCGGCATATCCGACGCGTCATAGACCTTCAGTCGCAAATGCATCTCGGTTTCAGCCCAAGTCTGTGTCCCACTGAGTGAGACGACCACAGGAGGATCGTTGTCCACCGTGGTCGTGTTGATATAAATGTCGTCGATGCAGAGATCCCAGCCATAGCCGCTCACGGCCTCGAAGATAACAAAGCCATAGCCCTCCGGACTGTCAAAGGTATAGCTGTATTCGTACCAGTCACTCACCTCTCCGACTACAGGTTCCATCATGGTGTTGCGGTGCACGGTACCGAGCAAGGTGCCATCGGCCGTGTTGGTGGTCGGGGAATAATAGACATTGATTCTGTCGGGGCGATTGATGTTGTTGTTGAAATTGCGGTAGATCCAATAACGCACCGTGTTGTCGGTGGCATTGAGTTGCAACTTCGGAGAAATCATGGAGCAGGACCAGCCTTCTGGAGCGATATAGCTGTAATATCTCGCCATGGCGGCGCTTTCGTCATGGGGCAGGCAGGACGGCCAATCGTTCGAGGTCTTTCGCTCAAAGACATAATTGCCGTTGGTAGCGATGTTTTGCCATCCCTCAGGTGGGAAGACGTTCCCGTCAAAACCTTCCGACAAAGGATAAGCATTGAAAGGTGCCAGGGCGGTGATCTTGAAATCGGCGGACTGCGTCGGAGCCGCATGGCTCGAAGTCACGTCGAAGGTGGCGTGCAGGGTCTCTCCATCGTTCAGCTCCATAGGCAGCATGGCTTTGGCGAGCAGTGTCGCGGAACTGCCGTAGGGCACAGCGACTTGAGTCACCGGAGTGCCGTCCTGGAAAAACTCCAAAGGCAAGTTTCCCGTGTTGGAAAACTGATAGGTATCATCCTGTTCACCGGTATTGCTGAGTCGGAAGCGCAGGTAAGCAGGCTCACCGAAATACACCGACGTGTCGGCGGTGAGCTGTTCCACATCAAAATAGTATTGGGCGGTCTGTTCGATGATGACATCGTCGATGGAGAGATACCATGGTGAGTTGGTGGCCATACTGTGGAAGCCCACATAGCAGGTCCCGGTGTTATTGGCTTGGAACACCCCAGAAGTCTGTGCATAGTCTTCGTTGTCCACCACCATCTGTGGCACCACGGAGATGTTCATGGCTGAAGGAGTAGCACTCGTTCCCGCCTTCACCTCCAAGTCGAAATGATCGACATGCCAGGTGGCGTACCAGAAGGAGACCCGGTAGTAGTTCCCTGCCGTGACGTTGATCTCCTTATAAATCCACACATCCGTGTTATAGGTGGCATACATGTACCAGTCGCCTGTATGGGGTTTCCTTCCCCTAGCCTCGTTGTCGTCAGGAATGGTGATACCGGCTTTCCAGCCGTTGTCGCTACAGATCCAACCCACTGGGGGCTGCCCCACAGTATTGCCGTTTTCAAAGGTCTCGTTGACGAGCACTTGGGCGAATACGCTCCCTTTCAGGAGACACAGTGCAACAAAAGTAAAGAGTCGTTTCATATCCTATAGTTTTGTAT
The DNA here is from genome assembly GCA_017965765.1 of Bacteroidales bacterium. Taxonomy (GTDB): domain Bacteria; phylum Bacteroidota; class Bacteroidia; order Bacteroidales; family F082; genus Limimorpha. The sequence continues at coordinate 7,049 of JAGCPJ010000026.1, read as the reverse complement.
TATTCCGTTTTATTCATTTTGTCTTGGATTTCTGAGATTTTAGTTCGGGTTTTTACCGTACGCTCGTCTTCTGCCCCATACGCTTTTTCTTGGATGGGCAACGCCTTGTTGAAATACTCCAAAGCCTTGTCGTTGTCTTTCATCCGCATATAGGTCAAGCCTATGTCATAATAAGGACTAGCCACTTTGGGGCTATCTTCGCCATAGTTCGCGATCCGAATGTCCAGCGTGGATTGATAATGAGTCAAGGCGCCTTGATAATCGCCTTTCTCGATGCACACATCGCCCATGTCGTAATACAGCATCCCGACATCGGGGTGTTTCTCGCCCAACAATTGCTTTTTGATGGCCACCTCCTTGCCATAATGCTCCAGCGCTTGGTCATAGTCGCCCATGAGGTCATAGACAATACCCATCCGGTCATGACACAAAGCCACGTCAGCATGTTTCTCGCCAAAGAGCGACTGTCTAATGGCCAAGGCTTTCTGATAGCATTCCATGGCTTGGGGATAATTTTCCCGATTGGCATAATCGGTACCCATGTTAAAATAGGACAAGGCGACATCTGGATGGTTCTCGCCGAAAGCACCTTTCAAGATATCCAAGGCCATCTCGTTGTATTCCATGGCTTTATCGTAATCTTTCAACTTGGAATACACGGCAGAGATGTTGTTGTAGGTGTAAGCAATCAAAACGTGTCTTTGGCCATAGACTGATTGTTGGATCTCGACGGCTTTATTCAGGTACTCCAAGGCTTTGGCGAAATCCTTTTGCTTATAGTAGATCGTCGAGAGGTTGTTGTAGGTGGTCGCGACCAGCCGATGTTTTTCCCCATAGAGGGACTTACAGATCTTCAGGGCATTGTTATGATAGTCAATGGCTTGTTTCAAGTCGCCTTGGGCAGCGCAAACCCCACCCAAGTTGTTGTAACAGGTCACCAGATCCTCATGGTTCTCACCCACCAGATGCTTTCTAGCGGCCAAGGCTTTTTCAAAATACACCTTGGCGTGGACGTAATCATGATTCACATAATAGAGGTTCCCGATGCTGTTGTAGCAGCTGAACACCAAAGGATGGTCCTCTCCATATTGCTGGAGGGCTTGCCGTAAGGTCCGTTGAAAATAAAACAAGGTTTTCTGGAAATTCCCCAGATAGACACGGAAAAACAGGCCTGCATCATGTTGCCAGTCCACGTTGGTGGTGTCCAGGCTAGCCCTTAGCTCCAGGTAATAACCCGCGGTATCATTCAGATGCTGTGCCTTGAAAGTCTCATGAAAGCTATAGCAACGTTTGGCCAACTCGTCCTGTTCAGCGGCTTGCACCGCCTTGGCCTGGTTAAGTTGTTCCTCTTGTTCCTTGATGGCTTGGCTTTTCCTCAGCTGCTCCTCTACCTGTTGGGTCACATCGCCTTTCGACTTCAGCAGAGAGTCGGCCTTCACCAGTTCGCCGTTCTCGATGCAGTACGACACCTGACGATAGAACTCATCCAGCTGGTCGTAGTCCAACTCCGAGTAGCGCTTGGCCATGTCTTTGATGAGTTGCTCGTTACTCTCCTGATCGTCATAGAGTTTCTGCAGCGCTTGACGGTATTGCTCATCGGAGATCTTCTGCTGGGCTTTCAGTTCTTCGATCTCGTCCTCTCGCTCTTGCAGCTGTTTCTGAAGATTTCTCCTGATCTTTCGTTCCGCCGTCAGCTGGTCCTGCTACTGTTGGTCGGGGGTCTCCATCACGATGTACAAGGGGTTGCTGGAGTATTTGTAGCTTCTTGGGCAGGCTTCCATATCCACCAGCCGGTAGCCGTTCTTCTTCACGGAGTCCAGCCGGAACTGGGCGTCCGTCACAGGGAATGAGAAAGCCCCGTCGTCTTTGTTCACCAGCACCGTGCTGCGTCCCTGCACAGAGACCGTGGCGCCTTTCAACCCTTGTCCGGGGATAAGATTGCCTTTGGCATCCATGCGGCCCTTGGTCTTCACGAAGCCCTGCTGGGTCTGGGCGGTGGCGAACAGACTTACCAATAAGATGATGACGATAAATAGGAATCGTTTTATGAGAGACATAGCTGTGATCAATACATTAAGCGATGGTAAAAATAATTATTTTTCTTCGGTTTCTTTCATTTTGGACTGAATTTCGGAGATTTTGTCCCTGGTCAACACAGTTCTTGAATCATCGGTACCGTATGAATTAATCCTGATAGCCAATGCCTTGGAGAGGTATTCTAACGCTTTGTCGTAATTGGCAAGCTTGTCATAGACCAAACCTATGTTGTTATACAGTCCCCCTATATTCGGGTGCTCTCCCCCTAAAACCGCTATCAAAACGGGCATTGCCATGAAATAATACTCCAACGCTTTGTCATATTGTTCAAGTTCCTTGTAAACCGCACCGATGTTGTTGTATAGGATACCGACTTTAGGATGCTTTTCGCCAAGATCTCTCCTGACGATTGGCAATGACTGTTGATAGTGTTTCAGAGCCATTTCATAATTACCTTGGGATTTGTAAATGATCCCGATATTGTTGTGCAATGTCGCCATAGGAGCATCTTCCATATGATATACATTCCCCCATATTGCCAAGGCTTTGTTGTAATAGTCCAAGGCTTTGTCATAGTCTCCCATAGCGTTATACAAGGCACCATATTGGTTATAAAGGGTGCCGACACTCGGATGCTTTTCGCCATGGATCTTCTTTTTGATGGCCAACGCCTCGTCATAGTATTGCAACGCCTTTTGATGTTCGCCTTGATCCACATAAACATCCCCGATGTTTTCCAATGCCACAGAAACACTGGGGTGAATGTCTCCATAAATCTTTTTTGCTGCCGCAAGTTCCTGGTTGTAATACTTCAGGGCTTCATCATATTGGCCAAGTACTTGGTTCAGGTATCCATAATTAAAATAAGATGAAATAAGGTCGGGATGATCTTCTCCATAGAGGCGATTAAGGATTGAGAAAGCCTTGTCTAAATAGCCTCTCGTTTCATCATATTTTCCAAGATTTGAACACATATCTCCAATATTGTTGTACGTAACCGCCATAACTCTGGCTTCTTTGTCATTTTCATTTGATAAGATGGACAAGGCTTTCTGGTAGTTTTCAAGGGCGTTGTCATAATCTCCCATGGCGTTAAAAACCATTCCCAAATTATTGTACGATGTGGCTTCATCTGAAGGGTTGCTGCCGGGGATGATCCGTAAGATGTCCAGCGCTTTGTTGAAATAATCCAATGCCTGAGCATACTGGGCAAGTTTGAAACAGGTTGTACCCAAGGCATTATAAATGTCGCTTGTAGCCTTGCTGTTTTCACCGTTTTGCAAGAGGGATTGCTTTAACGCGAATTGCTGGTAGGAAAGCGCCTGGTTGTAATCTGCAACATAATCACAAAGGAAGATTCCCGCCTGATTCTGCCAGTCAGTATTGGTCGAGTCGAGACTTGCCCTGAGTTCAATATAATAGGCTGCCGAGTCGTTCAAATGCTGCAGTTGGAAGATCTCGAACTTGCGGTAACAGACATTGGCGAGATCGTTGCGTTCTTTGGCAAGGAGCGTTTTGCTTTGTGCCAATTGTTGTTGTCGTTGTGCCAGCTCTTTTTCCTCCTTGGAGTTGGCCTGCTCCAAACGATGCAGATGGCTCACCCTTTCATTGATGTCGCCTTTGGTGTGAAGCAAGGAGTCGGCTTTCCCAAGTTCACCATTAAGAATGTATTCGCTGATTTGGAGGTCAAACGCATTCAGTTGGTCGTAATCGATTTTCGAATAACGTTCCACCATGTCTCTCACCAGCTTCTCATTTTTGTCGGTATCGTCATAAAGCTTTTTCAAGGCCTTATGATACTCTTCTTCTGTGATTTTCTGCTGGGTTTTCAATTCTTCAAGCTCATCTTCCCTGTCCTGCAGCTGTTTTTGGAGGTTACGCCTGATCTTCCTTTCAGCCTTCAGTTGGTCCTGTAACTGTTGGTCGGGAGTCTCCATCACAATATAGAGCGGGTTGCTGGAATAATTATAGGTCCTCGGACAAGCCTCCATATCCACCAACTGATAGCCCTTCTTGATTACGGAGTCGATTCGAAATTGAGGTGCAGTCACGGAAAAAGAAAAAGCTCCGTTATCTTGGTTCACCAACACGGCGCTGCGTCCTTGCACAGAAATAACGGCACCCTTTAATCCTTGCCCGGGAATAAGCTTGCCTTGGGCGTCAATACGGCCTTTGATCTTCACAAAGCCCTGCTGGGTTTGAGCGGAGGCAAAAAAGCTGAGGAGTAGGAGGATTGAAAGAAGGAGATGGTTTTTCATATTGCAGGATCTATTCATTTATAAACTGCTTCTCATTTTTGTTATCCACAACACAAGCAACCGTAGTATCACCCGTGACATTGACCACGGTCCGCAACATATCCAATGGCCGGTCGATGCCTAAAATCAAAGCGAGACCTTCGATCGGGATGCCTACCGAATCAAGCACGATCATCAGCATCACGATGGAGCCCCCTGGGATGCCCGGGGTACCTATGGAGGAAAGGGTGGCCGTGGCCAAGATGAGCAACAGCTGACCAAATGTCAAATCGAGTCCCATCACCTGCGCCAAAAACACCGCCGCCACCGCCTGATAGCAACTGGTGCCATCCATGTTGATGGTCACACCCACCGGAAGCACAAAAGAAGAGACCTCTTCCGAAACGCCCAGATGTTTCTGCGTCCGTTCCATGGTCAACGGCAAGGTGGCCGCACTCGAACTGGTCGAAAAAGCCAACATCTGCACAGGAAACACCGCCCTGAAAAACTGTCCCATCTTCTTTTTGCTGAACAGACGAAGCATCACCGGATAGACCACCAGGATGATCACCGCCAAAGCCAAAACGACCGTCAGGGCATACATTCCCAACGAAGAGATGATGCCCACATCTCCCGCATAATCCACAATCAGACCTGCCATCAACGCAAAAACTCCCAACGGTGCGAAAGCCATGATGAAGTCAATGATTTTCAGCAGAATAAGATTGAGTTGTTGAAAAAAACGCACCACCGAAGCCGTCTTTGACTGTCCCACACAAATCAGCGCAACACCGAACAACAAGGCAAAAAAGATGACCTGCAACATGTTGGAATTGCTACTAAACGCCTGAAACAGGTTCTCTGGCACGATATCCACCAAAAACTGCATCGGAGAGTCACCCTTCACCTGCTGCATCTGGACCTCTCGCTCCGTCAAAGTCTGCTGGTAACGCGCCACAAATTCCGTCTGCTTGTCCTTCGGGAAAAGATTCCCAGGCTTGATGAGACTCACCATGGCCAAGCCAATGCTCACGGCAATGATGGTGGTACATACATAAATCAAGATGGTCTTCAACCCAATGCGAGAAAGGCTCCTGATGTCCTTCAGGCTGACGACACCCAAAATGAGTGACACAAGCACCAAGGGCACAGCAATCAGTTTCAGCAGACGCAGGAAGATAGTCCCCAACGGCGCCACCCAGTCGCTCACCAAGCCCTCCCAATGCAAGGCAATGGCCACAAAGCCAAAAGCCACGCCGAGAGCCATGCCAATGAGGATCTTGGCATACAGTGGAAGGTGTTTCTTCTCTCGAGAGGTTGTTTTCATGCCCCCAAAGATAGTCCTTTTTTAAGCAATACACAAATAATTGCCAAAATGTCAGTTTTTGTCATGGCACATTATTTGACAAACGCCACCTGTCAATCTTGAACGGCGAATTTTACGAATTAAACGAATTTGAAATTAAAAAAATAACTATTGATATGACAACCGGTAACATTGGAGTAAAGACAGAAAACATTTTCCCTGTCATCAAAAAATTCTTGTATTCGGACCAGGAGATCTTCCTGCGCGAAATCATCAGCAATGCCGTGGACGCCACGCAAAAACTGAAAGCCTTGGCTGCATCAGGCGAGTTCAAGGGCGAGCTGGGCGACCTCACCATCAAGGTGGAAGTCGATAAGAAGAAAAAGACCCTCACCGTCCGCGACCGCGGCATCGGCATGAATGCTGAAGAGGTGGATAAATACATCAACCAAATTGCGTTTTCGGGCGCCGAGGAGTTTATCGCCAAGTTCAAGACTCAGAGTGAAGCCGAAGCCGCCAACATCATCGGCCATTTTGGCTTGGGCTTCTACTCCGCCTTCATGGTCTCATCGAAGGTGTCACTGATCTCGAAGTCCTGCAAGGAAGAAGGCGCCAACGGCGTCATCTGGGAGTGCGATGGCAGCCCGGAATATACGATGAACGAAATCCCGAAGGGCGACCGAGGCACCGATGTCATCCTCTATATCAGTGATGACTCCGCCGAATTCCTCGAAGAAAGCCGCATTCGCGAACTCCTTAACAAATACTGTAAGTTCCTCCCCATCCCTATTCAGTTCGGCACACGTAAGGTACAAGAGGAAATCGAAGGCGAGACCGACAAGGATGGCAAACCCAAGACCAAAGAGGTTGAAAAACCCTGGATCATCAACGACGTAGCACCGCTGTGGAAGAAAGCCCCGGCCGACATCAAGGACGAAGAGTACAACGACTTCTACCACACGCTCTACCCGATGAACTTCGGCGAGCCACTGTTCCACATCCACCTCAACGTCGATTACCCCTTCAACCTCACGGGCATCCTCTATTTCCCAAAGGTGAAGAACCGCTACGAGTTCCAGCGCAACAAGATCCAGCTCTATTGCAACGAGGTCTTCGTCACCGATAGCGTGGAAGGCATCCTGCCCGAGTTCCTCTCGCTGCTGCACGGTGTCATCGACTCGCCCGACATCCCGCTGAACGTCAGCCGTTCGTTCCTGCAAAGCGACCAGAACGTGAAGAAAATCTCCACCTATATAACTAAAAAGGTGGCCGAGAAGCTGGAAGAGCTCTTCAAGAAAGACCGCGAGGCCTACGAGAAGAACTGGGACGACATCCGCGTGTTTATCGAATACGGCATGATGAGCGACCCGAAGTTCTACGAGCGTGCCGAGAAGTTCTTCCTCTTCAAGGATGTGGACGACAAGTACTACACCATCGAAGAGTACAAGACTCTCATCAAGGAGCAGCAG
>JAGCPJ010000003.1 GCA_017965765.1 Bacteroidales bacterium | reverse complement strand
TTGCCTCAAATGACAAATATCCTTGAAAAGATGTACGAGAACATTCCCAACCATCCAAGACAAAAATACCGTGCCAAACGAAAGGAGGCCGACGCATGAAAAAAATTGCTTTCAAGACATTGGGTTGCCGTCTAAACCTCTTTGAAACCGATGCTTTGGCCTCGCGTTTCAAAGCAGGTGGCTATGAGATTGTTGACGCTGGGGAGGCCGACATTTTCGTGGTGAACACCTGCACCGTCACCAACACCAGCGACCAGAAATGCAGGCAGGCCATCCATCAGATTCGGAGGAAAAACCCCGAAGCCTTGTTGGTTGTCACGGGATGCATGGTCAACCACCGCAAGGCAGATCTCATCGAAGAAGGCTTCGCCGACTATGTCATCGACAACGAACGCAAGTCCGCCATTTTCGACATCGTGGAGGAGCATTTCCGCAAGGGCCAAAGCGACCCCGAAGGCTACGACCGCGACCTGTTCAGCTACCAACCTGCCTACGACACCTTCCACACCCGCAGCTTGATCAAGATTCATGACGGGTGCAATAACTTCTGTTCCTACTGCATCATCCCGATGGTAAGAGGAAGGTCCACCAGCAGGCCCGCCAAAGACATCTATGACAATATCCAGAGCGTCGTCGATCATGGCTTCAAGGAAGTGGTGCTGACTGGAGTCAACCTGGGACGGTATCAGGATGGCGAGACCCATTTCGAAAGTTTGGTCGAACACATTATTAATATAAAGGGCGACTTTCGGGTGCGCGTCTCCTCCATCGAGCCCGACCAGTTCAGCGACCGTTTCCTGCAACTGTTCCAGCATGAGAAGCTGGCGCCGCACATGCACATCTGCCTGCAAAGCGGCTCCGAGGACACCTTAAGACGCATGCATCGCTTCTATACTATCGCCCAATTTCGGGAGATGTGCCAGCGCATCAAGGGCTTCCGCCCCGACTTCAACATCACCACCGACATCATCGTGGGTTTTCCTGGGGAGACCGAAGAGACCTTTAAGGAAAGCTGCGACTTTGCCCGTGAAATCGGCTTCAGCCATATCCATACCTTCAAGTACTCCAAACGCACCGGCACCAAAGCCGCCGTCATGCCCGACCAGGTGCCCGAATCCGAAAAAAGTCGCCGTAGCGAAATCATGAGGGCCATTTCGTTGGAGAACAAGCTCAGGTACTTTGAACAGCTTCTCGGACGCAGCCAAAAGATGCTGGTGGAGAGGATCGACAGTAGGGGCATTGCCCGTGGCTATGGCGAGAACTACGTCCCCATCCAACTACCTGGAGCAGGGCTGGAGAGAAACACTTTCGCTGAAATCACACTTGGCGAAATCCTGAATAAAGACAACGAAGACAAGATGGTTTTCCATGGATATTTGAAAAAATTTTCACCCAAATAATTGTTCGTATCAAGAAAAGTTGTATTTTTGCAGCCCGAAATGAAAAGAAGAAACAAAAGATAAACTAAAAAATGGCAAATCACAAATCATCACTCAAAAGAATTCGTCAAACTGAAAAGAGACGTCTGCACAACCGTTACTATGCCAAGTCCATGCGTAACGAGGTTAGGAAATTCAGAACCATCACCGAAAAGTCCGAAGCTGAAACCAAGTTGCCCAAGATGTATTCCATCATTGACAAACTTGCCAAGCGCGGTATCATCCACAAGAACAAAGCCGGCAATCTGAAGTCCAAGCTGACGAAATACACCGCCAAGTTGGCTTAATAAGAGTATTTCCATCATAATGTTAGCCTCCTCTTTTCAGGGGAGGCTATTTTTTATTTGGTTTTGTTGAAATTATTTTTATTTTTGCAACCAAATAAAACGCCATGGTAAAAGAGACGCAAAAGAAAGCCATCAAAGACTGGGCGGCGGACGACCGTCCCCGGGAAAAGATGATCGCCCAAGGCAAGGGGGTTCTGAGCAATGCCGAATTGATCGCCATCCTGATTGGTTCCGGTTCAGGGGAACAGTCCGCCGTAGCTTTGGCCAGGGATGTCCTTAGCGCCGTAGGGGACAATCTGTACGCCCTTTCAAAACTCAACCTCGAAGAGCTGACCGCCCACAAAGGCATCGGTGCAGCCAAGGCCATCAGCATCATGGCCGCCATGGAGTTGGGACGCCGCTGGAGTGTCAGCGCCCCCGAAGAACGCCACACCATCAACAACAGCAAGGAAGCCTACGATCATTTCTTGAAGTTGATCGACGACCCCTCCAAGGAACATTTCATGGTTGCCTACCTTAACCAAGGCAACAAAGTCATCAAGGTGGAACGGATCAGTACCGGAGGCATCACCTCCACCCCGGCCGACCCCAAAGTCATCTTCAAAAACGCCCTGCTGAAAGAAGCCACCGCCATCATGCTTTGCCATAACCACCCTTCGGGAGTCACCAAACCCAGCGCCGATGACAGGAAACTGACCCAAAAACTCGTCAACGCAGGAAATATTTTTGACATTAAAGTCATCGATCATCTCATTATCGGAGAAAAGTCGTATTTTAGCTTTGCCGAAAATGGCATGATGAATTATTAATATGAAAATCGTTACCATCATAGGGGCCAGGCCTCAAATCATCAAAGCCGCCGCACTGAGTCGCGCCATCAAAGAGCAATTTGCCGACCGCATCCAGGAAGTTATCGTACACACAGGACAGCATTATGATGATAATATGTCGCAAGTGTTCTTCAACGAGCTAGGCATCCCTCACCCAGACTACAACCTCCATGTCGGCTCTGCTTCACACGGTGTTCAAACCGCTCGAATGATGGAGGGCATAGAGAAGATTCTGTTAGAGGAGAAACCAGACTGTATCGTGCTTTACGGCGACACCAATTCCACTTTGGCAGGGGCTGTGGCTGCTTCCAAAATCCACGTTCCCATCGTCCATATTGAAGCGGGTCTGCGCTCTTTCAACAAAAACATGCCCGAGGAGATCAACCGCATCGTGTGCGACCACTGCTCCACCCTCCTCTTCACGCCTACCCAAGCCGGTTACGATAACCTCGCCAAGGAGGGTTTCAAGATGGACAACGACGGTCCCTATCACATCGACAATCCCAAAGTGTTTCACTGCGGCGATATCATGTACGACAACAGCCTACATTTCTCTGCCATAGCCGACCAAAAAGTGACGTTGCTAAAACATCTGAATTTAGAAGGAAAGCCTTACGTGCTGGCGACCTTGCATCGTGACAGCAACACCGATAATCCCGATAGGTTGAATGCCATCCTGGAAGCTTTCACAGAGCTCTCAAAAGAAATCACCATCGTGCTTCCCATGCATCCGAGAACGCGTAAGAAAGCAGCAGATTTCCATTCCGAGAATGTTGTCATCATCGAACCCGTCTCTTTCCTCGAGATGATACAGCTGGAAAAACACGCCAACTTGGTCATCACCGACTCTGGAGGCGTACAAAAAGAATCCTATTTCTTCAAGAAACCCTGCGTCATCATGCGTCCTGAGACAGAGTGGATAGAGATTGTGAAAACCGGTGCCGCTTCTCTGGCCGATGCCGACAGCAAAACGATTTTGGAAACAAGCCGACATTATTTACAGCATCCACCCGTCCATTTTCCCGACATCTTCGGCGACGGACATGCAGCAGCGTTCATGTTAGAACAAATACTCAATTCCCTGTAAGATCGTGGTATTTGCGTCGCGCTGAGGCGTAGGTGATCTGCCGATCGGTGATGGCGTTCTGAGCTTGAAGCAACAACGCATTTGCTTCCAACACATCGGCAATGGTATTCATGCCAGCACGGTAATTTAAGGTTGCGAGACGACTGTTCTCCTGTGCCATTTCAAAGGCCACCCGGTCGGAGCGAAGCAAAGCCTCAGCCTCAACCATCTGATTGTAAGCTTGCTTTTCCTGCAAGTCCATCATTCCATTCAAGTCTTCCTGCATCAGCTCCGCCTCACGGATTTTAATATCGTGTTCCTTCAGTTTATGGGAAGTCTCCCACCACTTGGTCAGCGGAACCATCACCGTTGCAAACAAGATCGTGTTGAATTGACTCCGGCCAGTGATGTTGCCGTACGATGCCATTGAGCCCACTCCCACCTGAGGAAGCGTCTCGCCAATGGTCAGTTTCTTATAAAAAGTCTCCGCTTCAATCTGTAATTGAAGCAACCGACGCTCAGGGCGAAGATAAAGCGTATTATGAGTCGGCTCCTCCACTTGATCCAGGTTGTTTTCCAGTACCAGTCCGCCTTCAGGATAACTGATTCCAATTTGATGGCAAAGCAACAGCGTAGCCAGCACAATACCGTTACTCAGCTGCAACTGATTGGCCTGCAACTCATTACGCTTCAAAGCCACACGGAGTTTATCACTATTAGTGATAAGACCAGCTTTCAAGGCAGTCTCCACAGTACGGTCGAGCGAGTCGATGAGAGCCAATGCCGAGTTCAAGGTTTGAACCTTCTCTTGCAAACCCAACACCAGATAATACGAGGTCTCAATCTCTTCCAAAAGGTCTCGCTCACTCACTTCCGACTGCAGCTGGGCGGCCTCTATACCGAGAGTCGCCAATTTATTGCCATTGACGATACGTCCGCCAGCAAAAACGGGAACCACCGCCAAGGCACTACCGCTGACACCATTTTTCAAAATGTTGACCTCTGTAGGAATGTCAGACCCTAGTTCCTGCAACTCATGGATCACAGAGACCACAAACGATCCAAAATCCGTCCCCTGGTCGATATCGTCCACACTATATTTGATGATTGGCTTGGCGGCATAAAAGGAAAAGAAGCCCAACGACACCTGCGGAAAATATTTGGTAAACACTTGGGCCTTTACTTCTCTCGCCTTCTGAATATCAAGCTCGTTCATCTTAAATTTCACATTGTTGGCTCTAGCCAAGGCGAAACACGAGTCGAGCGTCAGCACCTCATTTTGCGCATTCAAGCCAAGGGCCATCAGCACCATTATGACAATTATAGAGAATCTTTTCATCATCAATCGTTTTGTTCGTTTCTACTGTTTCTTTCCTCGTTACGGGCATCACGTTCCTCAAGGCGTTGGATGAAACGCTTATTGATCTTTTGGCGGCGTTTCAGGTCACGTTGGCCAGCGTCGAAAGCCAAGCAATAGGCCACTGGCAACACGGTCACCACCAGAGGGAAGGTGATGATGGTGCCGAAGCAGATGACTACACCCATGGGTTCCCACAGCAGGGTTTTGGCGACAATCATGGGGACGACACCCAAAGCGGTGGTCGCCGAGGTAAGGAAAATTGGCCTCATGCGGCGCAAGCCTGCCTCGTATGCTGCTTCATGGACTGAGATTTTCTCCTTCTCACGCAACTCTGCCACATGGTCGTACATAATAATGGCATTGCGCACAATGATACCAATGAGGGAGATCAGTCCCAGCATGGCAGTCAGTGACACATCCAGTCCGAAGAGCCATAGCCCGAAGGAAGCGCCGAACAGACAAAGCACTGAAAGCGAAAGCGACAGGAAGGAAATGCCGATTTTCTTGTAATGGATGATAAGAACGATGAACATGACTACGATGGCAGCAATGATGGAGAGAATCAGTGAAGGCATGGTCTCGTCGGTCAATCCTTTGGAGCCTCCCTCCTCAATCACCACGTTCTCAGGAAGATCTAATGTCTTGATATATTTGCCAATCTCCCTGAATTGCTTCAATTGGGCCGCATTCGATGTCACCTCCGCCATCACTGTGATGCAACGGCGACCGTTACGATGGGTGAGATTGTCGTGGGCAAACGAAGGCCGCAAGGTGGCCACTTGGCGCAATGGGACCCACACTCCAGGAGCGACCGTGGGAACCAGCACATCACCTAAAGCCTCAAAATCGATGTCATGGACCCCCTCGGTATACACCTTGGTAGGCAGGTTATACTCTCCCTCCCACATCGACACCAGGCTATTGCCAGAGAGAGCGCCAGCCAAATACACTGAAAGCATTGCTTGAGTCACCCCAAGACGGTTAGCCTCATCAATATCGAGATCGACCTCGACTATCTCTTCGATGCCATCATAGTCGGAGCGCACATAAAACAGATCGGGGTCTTGTCTCATGAATGCCAATAACGAATCCGCCAAAGGACTGATCTGATTGTAGTCGTCACCCATGATATGATACTCCACCGGAGCTTTCACCACCTGATACGTCAACTGCTTGAAAAACACTTGAGCCGACGGGAATACATTTTCATATCTTTGAGGGTATTCACCCATCATTTCCTTAGTAGCCTTTTCTGAGGTGGTATTCACGATAAACTGCGCGTAAGCACTAGTTGGAACCGCTTCAGGAGCGTAGGTGATATGGAAACGCGGTGAGGCCATTCCGATAAACGCTGTGACCGAATTCACACGTGGGTCTGCCTGCAAGATCTTGGTCAACGAATCGGCCACCACGGCGGTTTCCTCAATGGAACTGCCCGTGGCCAGATGGATCTCCACCGCAAAGCTATCGCGCTCTGCCTTGGGCAGCATCTGAACGTCACCTTTCATCCCTAACAATACTCCTACAACCACCAAAACCAAGGCCACGATAATGGTAGCCCATTTATGGCGGAAGCACAAATCGAGCAGTTTTTTATAGGAGCCTTGCAATGCATTGAAGAATTTTGTCTGGATCTTTTCGATGACAGACATTTTTTTAGTGTTAGTGCGTTTGATGATTCGCGCTGAGAGGAAAGGAATCACCCAGATGGCATAGAGGAAGCTGCATGAGAGGGCGATGAAGATGGTCCAGGGGAAAAGGGTCACGAAATCACCCATGATGGTGCCTTGCAGCAGCGAAAGCATGGGGAAAAACATAAATGAGACGGAGCAGGTAGCGATGAGCATGGAGGTCATCAGATTGCGTGTCGAGACCGCTGCACAATACCATCGGGAATGGCCTGTTTTCAAGAGGTCCGAATAGCCATCGATCACCACTACAGAGTCATCGACAATCATTCCGAGAACGACGATGAGTGCTGCTAGAGTCACTGTATTAAGCTCTATGCCAAGTAGATACATAATAGCCCATGTAGCAGCGATACATACGGGTACTGAGGTTGACGACACCAATGCGGTACGAAGAGGAAAGAGAAAGAGCATCACCAAGATTACGATGACGATGGCTTCGATCAGGTCTTTCAGGAACGAACGCACCGATTTGTTGACCACTACCGGTTGGTCGGTGATGCGATGCACGTTGATGTCGGGTGGGGCGGTAGCCAAGAAAGCGTCGATGACTTTATTGACTTCATCGCCGAAGGCCACAACGTTGTTGCCTGGGCGCATCTCCATTGAAAAGATCAGGCATCGGTTATTGCTGACACTGTCGTCGGAGTATTGGATGTACTGTGAAGTCTCTTGGTAGCGGCGTTCAAGTCGGGCGACATCGCGAAGCTTGACCACCTGACCCGTGAGGGGATCAGCGAAAACGATCAATTCAGAGAGTTCGTAGAGGTCACCGTATGGAACGTTCACATGGATGACTGCATTGCCTTCCGCGTTGTCAGCCTTACCGGTGACAGTTCGCAGGCTATGGGCGGCAAGTTCGGCGGTAATCATCGAGGGCGACACGGCATATTGTGTCATCCGGGTGGGGTCCATATAAATGGCGATTTCCTCCTTCTCCTCACCGATTATCTTGATATTGCCCATAGTTTCGATGGTGCGCAACCGGTCGGCCAACTGGTTGGCAAACTCGCGCAACTCACGCGATGGACGTTGGTCACTTTCGATAGCCAACAATAGCGACGAGGCATTCCCAAAGTCATCGATGACAGCGGTGGCAAGTACCCCTTGGGGAAGGCTTTGTTGACGAAACAGCACCAAACCCTGGCGGATGCGAGACCATGTCATAGGGGCATCTTTGGCCGTGTTCACCAGTGAGACGAAGACCACCATCATACCGTCCTTTGAATAGGAATAGGTTTTTTTCTTGTCCACATCGGTGAAGGTAAACAGGTACTGTTCTGTGGGCTTGGCGACGCGTTGTTCGATTTCCTCGGCAGTGGCACCAGGATAGATCACTGCCACGACACCTTGTCTGATGGTCACATTGGGAAACTCGTTCTTTTTAAGTTTGGGAAGCGCGATGAATCCGAACACCACAATGACCATCATGAAGAAGAACACCAAATTGTTGTTCCTCATCGCCGATTCAATGATATTTCTTTTCGTGGCCATAAAAAAGGAGGTTTAGAATGACACTTCGGCACCGTTGAACAATTTCTGGTATCCCGCTGTGACGATGGTATCGCCATAGTTCAGCCCCTCGCCCACCAACACGCCATTCTTGACATACTCGATCACAGTGATGGGCTGGCGATAGACTCTTTTGTTGCGGACCACCCAAACGGCCACTCCATCCATCATGGTACGCACGCACGATGAAGGCACCACGATTCCCTTGTATTCACTACTTTGCAGGGTCAATCGGACTTTTGTCACCATACCGGGGAGCAGATCCCTCTCTTCGGGTGAGAGTCTTGCTTTCACCGTATATGAATGGCCCATAGGATTGGAGAGAATGGCCTTGTCGTTAATGGTGATGGTCTTCTCGATATTGTTCAGCGCAGGGATGGTTGCTATGGCCTGTTGCCCGATGTTGATCAGGCCTATTTCTTTCTCAGGAGCTGAAAACTCAACGGTCAATCTGTTCATATCCACCAATTGGCAAAACGACATGGCTGGACCGATTTGTTCTCCGATAACATGGTCACCCATACTGATATAGCCGTCTTGAGGAGCATAAAGCGTGCATTCTTCAAGGTGTTTACGTGCGCTTAACTCAGTCTGTCGCGCCTTCTCAAGATCTGTTTCCATCTGTACCCAGCGCACTTCGCTGATACCTCCTTCGTCATACACCATCTTCATCCGGCGGTAACCGTCTTCTGCTTGTTTGAGGGTTGCCAATGCCACGTCATGGAGACTCTTGGCTCCTGTATCATCCACTTTGGCGATTATGGTGCCTTTACGCACTTGCTGTCCATTTTGGACATAGACGGATGTCAGTACGCCCCCCAGCGGGAAGGAGAGGGAGATCTTCATCTCGCTCTGAACGGTGCCCACATAGTTTCGGTAGTTGTTTCCCTCCGTGTTGCCCACCACCTCGATTTCCACAGGAATAGTAGCATTGAACACCTGATTTGATTTGTTACGGCTTCCACACCCCGCCAAAAGAATCACGAATCCAATAAGGTAAATATTCTTCATATCAATATTAAAAAATTTTATTAATCATTTCCTTAAACTCTTGATAAGCAAGCGTTTCAGACAAATCCGATAAGACTTCAGACAATGAATGGTAATACCAAGCAATATCGTCCTTCCCGTTAGGAGCATGAAAGCGGCTCCAAAGCTGGTCGCCAATGCTTTGGTAATCCGCGGCAAGGGCACGCATGTTGGACAACTTGTCGCCCAAAGCCACCACTTTGCTATCATGGGGAGCGCGGGCAAGTTGGGCAAGTTGGGCTTCTTTGCGAGTCCGCCACGGAGCGTCGTCGGGCAGTGGAGCGGTCTCATGCTGGACCAGCGATGCCACCCGATCGCCGAACAATTCGCGAATCTGTTCGATGGTTGCCGACGTATCTTCCACTGTGTCGTGAAGCATGGCGGCAGCCAACATCTCGGGATCGTTGGTAAGTGTGGCAACGATACTGACTGCCTCCATGGGATGGATGATGTAGGGATAGCCCTTGCCTCGCCGCTCAGTGCCATGATGCGCTTCTGTGGCAAAGCGTACCGCACGGTCAAAAAACGTTGTATCAAGAGGATTATTCATATCAAGGAACTAAATTGATCTTTTTCGCCTGTTCGAAGATCCGATGCGCCCGCTGTGCGTTATAGTTGCTATCGCCATAGAGCACATTAAACAAGCGCAACAAACCTGCTTCGCCAAAACCCGACTCCAAAATCGCCACGATGCAGATGTTCTGCATGGCGACGGAATAGGCCACGATATCGAGTCCCGTTCCAGCCAACTGCAAGAGTGCCAGTTGGTACGCCCCTTCGCTGAACTCGTTGCGTAGATGTTCAATATCGCCAATGGTCTTCATGCCCATGTTGCGGAACACATCGTAATAAAGCATCACCGAGTCCTCATAAAGCTCGGCTTGGTTGATGGCGGCAATTTTCTGGGCCAGTCTGTTGAAAGGCTTCAGCTCGAGGTAGCTGCGGAAGGTATCGCCGTTGAGCGGCACCTCGTCGAAGTTGCCGGAAGCCACCAGCGACTGTACGTTGCGGCGATAGTCGGTGATTTCCTTGCGGATACGGCTGAACTGCTCGTCGGCCAATTCCAGGATTCCCGCCAAGCGGCTCATGTTACGCTGGTATTCGACGGGAATCTCCACTTCGGTCTTATAGCCGATATCATGGTACATGTTGGCCCAGACATGTTGCAGGGTGCTGCGCATCTGCAACTCGAAGCGCATGCTGTTCAGCTCAGGCATGGCAGGATCACAAAACAGCGACTCGGGAACGCGGCAGACATAATGCAGCGACATATATCCGAAACGGTCCGTCTCCAACATCTTGCGTTTGTCCACAGAGTTCTCCCAATCGATCTCGAACAGTTTTTCCACTAGTGCCGAAATGACATCCACTTCGTCACTGTAGAACGTGATGATACGGGCGCCAACAATGTCGGTGATATCCTCAAGGTTGTGGTATTTATGGCCTTTCAATTCAAGTTTTCCCGTGAGACTGGCCTCTGTCTTGATTCGCGACTCAAGGCCTGAAACGATGATATGGTTCTCTTCCAGACAGTTGCGCAGTTGTTCATAGACCACGGTTTGCAACTGCTTGAATATCGGAAGTTTCTCCCGATACTCGTCGAGAATCATCTCGCAATGAAGGTCCAGTTTCATAGTATGGTGATGATGTTGGAAAAACCAGTGATGTCGAACACTTCCTTCACTTGTGGATTCATGTTGCGGAGCACCATCTTACCCCCTCGGGCATTGACACTTTTCTGCAGCAGGAGAAAGATGCGCAAACCCTGCGAAGAAGTATAGGACATGTCGGCGCAGTCGATGTCGATGTCCAAGTGCTTGCCTTCCATCAGCGGTTCGATGTCGTGCTGAAACTGGTCAGCGTTAGAGGTGTCAATTCTACCTTTAAGCGCCACCAGCGTCTTGCCTTCTTGATGATCAATAATAACTTCCATATATCTGTTTAATTTATTATTTTCCGTTTTCCGTTTTCCGTTCTCCGTTCTCCGTTCTAGATCCTCTTCGTCATGGTCAACACATTGTTTCCATCCGCATAGCAATAGTGAATGTCGTCCATCATTTTCTTGCAAAGGAAGATACCCAATCCGCCGACCTTACGTTCCTCTGCAGGAAGGTTGATGTCGGGATCGGGTAAATCGAGTGGGTTGAATGGCACTCCCGCATCCCGAAGTTCGACGGTAAGGACCAGCGAGTTGTGGTCCAAGCTGGTACCCACTTCAAGCCATCCGATACCGCCGTCGTAGGCGTAACGCACCACGTTTTCGACAGCTTCTTCGATGGAAAGGCGCAGTTTGAAACGCAGCGCCTCATCGGAAGGCATATCAGGCGATGCCATCAAAAACTCAATGATTTCGCTGCTTTTGTCTTTAATTGGATTGAAACGTTTTTTCATCATCTGTTCCATTTTATCATTCCCACAAATATATAAAAAACAATCAAAACAAGCATTTTTTTTATAACTTTGCTAACTTTAAACAACAATTCTAATCCTTATGGAAGCCATTCCAATCTCGCTCAATGACTACACACTCTCCGGTGGTGGTGCCAACGGAGAAAGCTACGATCACAAGACCGACCCTTCGGTAATGCTCAAACTCTATTTCCCAGGCAAGATCCAGCAACCGTTGGACGAAATGATGCTTGCGCGCAAGGTCTATGCCTTGGGCATTCCCACGCCCGAACCCGGCGAATATGTCGTCACCGAGGACGGCCGTTACGGGATCCGATTCAAGCGTATTCTGGGCAAGACCTCCTATTCGCGTGCCACGGGAGACCATCCAGAGAAGGTGCAGCAGTATGCAGAAGAGTTCGCCCAGATGTGCCTGCAACTCCACGCCACGCATATTGACACCTCCAAGTTCGAGAACGTGAAGGACCGTTACTACCGACTGCTGGCAGAGAACCCGTTTTTCACTCCGGAAGAGAAGGAGAAGCTGCGCCGATTCATCGCCAACGTCCCTGACGAAGACACCGCCATTCACGGCGACCTTCAATTCTCCAATGCCATCTTTGCCGGTGACCAGCGCTATTTCATCGACTTGGGCGATTTCTGTTACGGCAACCATCTTTTCGATCTCGGGATGGTGTATCTTTGCTGCATCCTTTCCGACGAAGCCTTCATCAAGGAGACCTTCCACATGGACAAAGCCACTTCCACCAAGTTCTGGGAGTGTTTCGCCCCAGCCTATTTCGGGAAGGACCGGTCACTCAATGACATCGAAGCGGAGATCCGACCCTTTGCCGGACTCAAGACCCTCATCGTGGAACGAGACACCAAATGTCCCATGCCAGAACTGCGCGTTGGTTTAACAAATATCCTAAAATGAACCTTATGAAACCCTTCAAATCCCTACTATTTCTCTTGCTTCTCGCCAGCTTTGGCGCAGTTGGTCAAACCAAGACCACCTATCCTTTCGTGGAACGCGATTCAACGCTTTACCTGGACGTCCACCAACCCGCTATGCCCAGGGCCGACAAAGCCGCCGTGCTCTCCGTGTTCGGTGGGGGATTCGTCGTTGGAAAGCGCGACGACAGCTATCAAACCGCCTTGGCCGACTCACTGGTCAAGAGAGGGTTTACCGTGATCTGTATCGACTATCGCTTAGGATTGAAGGACAGCGTCATGGTCGCCAGCCACAGACGACTGTTCGATATTGACGATCTGTTTCAGTATTGCATTGACATCGCGACGGAAGATTGCGCCGCAGCCGTCAACTGGGTGGTCTCCCACGCCAAGGAGATCGACATCGACCCTGCGAAGATCGCTTTGACGGGAAGTTCGGCGGGAGCCATCACCATATTGCAACTTGACTATTGCCGTGCCAACGGTTTGCCCTTGGTCTCTGCCCTGCCCAAAGACTGGAAGCCGGCGGCTCTCATCCCCTACTCTGGCGGGGTGATGTGCCGCAAACGCGACCTGAAATATGCCACCGCGCCCGCGCCCACGATGCTGATGCATGGCACCAAGGACAAAATCGTGGCGTACAAACGTTTCGGAATACCAGGTCACGCCAAGCTTTTCGGTTCCAAGAGCATCGACAAAAAGATGAAGCAGCAAGACATCCCCCATTGGTTCATCCGTTTCGACGGCATCGGACACGAGGTGGCCTCTTGGTTCCCTGGCAGCGTCGATCTCTTCTGCGCTTTTGTTGACCAAAGCCTCTACGGCCGGGTGAGCAGTCTCGACGGCACCATGGAAGACAGCCAGTTGCAGCCTACCCGATGGACCAACATGAATGTTTTCGATCTCTACAAAAAATAATTTTCCCCAACTGCTTGTTATTTAGAGAAAAAAGCGTATCTTTGCACTCGCTTTTCGAAGCATTATGACATTTATATTAAATCATTAAAACTCAGTAATTTAAATTATGAATCAGTACGAAACCGTTTTCATTGTTACTCCCGTTTTGTCTGAAGATCAGATGAAGGAAGCGGTAAAGAAGTATGAAGATCATCTGGCCAAGGTTGGTGCAGAGATCGTTCATGAAGAGCACTGGGGTATGCGCAAATTGGCTTACCCGATCCAGAAGAAATCCACGGGCTTCTATCAGTTGATAGAGTACAAAGCCGAAGGAGAAGTTATTGCCGACCTTGAGACCGAGCTGAAGCGTGACGAGCGTATCCTCCGTTTCTTGACCGTGAAACTTGACAAGCACGCTGTGGCTTACAACGAGAAGAAGCGCAAGAAAGCTCAGGAAAAAGCCGAAGCCAAGGAAGCCTAATCAATTGTAGAACTATTAAAATCTAGAGCAATGGCACAACAAGCAAATAACGATATCAAATATTTGACTCCTATCGCAGTCGATACCAAGAGAAAGAAATACTGCCGCTTCAAGAAGAACCGCATCAAGTACATCGATTACAAAGACGCCGACTTCTTGCTGAAGTTTGTGAACGAGCAAGGCAAGATCCTGCCCCGCCGCATCACCGGTACTTCCACCAAATATCAAAAGAAAGTCGCACAGGCCATCAAGAGAGCACGTCATCTCGCCCTCATGCCGTTTGTTGCTGATATGTTGAAATAATAGGAGGATTAGCTATGGAAATTATTCTGAAACAAGACGTTAACAACTTAGGCTATAAGAACGAAATCGTTACCGTGAAAGACGGTTACGCTCGCAACTATTTGATCCCCAACAAGATGGCCATCCTGGCAACGGAAAGAAACCGCAAAATGCTTGCCGAGGAAATCCGTCAACAGGCTCACAAAGAAGAGAAGATCAAGAATGAGGCTTTGGACAAGGCCAAGGTTCTTGAAGGCTTGAAGCTCACCATCGGCGCCAAAGCCGCTGCCACCACCGGCAAGATCTTCGGTTCCGTCAACACCATCCAGATCGCCAACGCCATCAAGGAAGCTTGCAACATCGAAGTTGACCGCAAGCAGATCGTGATGAACGAGGATGCCGTGAAGGAACTCGGCAACTACAAAGCCAAGATCAAACTTCACAAGGATGTCCAAGCCGAAGTTGAATTTGAAGTAGTCGCTGAATAATCCAGCACGACGAATTCAATAATTTCATAAGACTGTCTGACTCAGGCAGTCTTATTTTTTTATCTTTGCGTCATGATTACAAAAAACACCATAAAAACCATCCAGTCCTTAAAACAGTCCAAGTACCGAAAGGAGCATCAGCTTTTCATCGTTGAAGGCAGGAAAACCGTCGAAGAGCTCCTCCATTCCTCTTTTGAGACCCAGGCGCTTTATGCCACTGAACGGTTCTTGAAAGAATACGCGATCCAGGATGAACGCTTGGAAACGGTGAGCGAAGTACAGATGGAACAGATGAGTGCGCTGGATACCCCGCCAGGCGTCCTGGCAGTGGTCAAGATACCTGATCCAGCACCCTTTAAGGAGCAAGGTATGGTGTTGGCCTTGGACGGCATTGCCAATCCCGGCAACATGGGCACCATCATCCGTACTGCGGAATGGTTCGGCATCCGGCAAATCATCTGTAGCGAGGACTGTGTGGAGATTTGGAATTCAAAAGTCATCCAGGCGACCATGGGATCCATCTTCAGGATGCAAATTGGCTATACCGACTTGGAAAAGTATCTGAAGAGCTTCAACGCAAGAGTTGTATATGGAGCCTTATTGGAAGGCGAGAACATTTTCAAGAAGGACCGTTGGGAAGACGGAATCATTGTCATCGGCAGTGAGTCGCACGGCATCAGAAGCAACCTGCTCCCCCTGATCACCCATCCCATCACCATCCCACGTGCCAAGGGGAGTGTCACGGAATCATTGAACGCCTCGATGGCCACAGGAATTATTTTATCGACTTGGGCTTCAAAAGAATAAATATTTTTTATATTTGCAAAGTAAACTTAAAAATTGACACCTATGGCAACACGTTATTGCATCAATTGCGGACAACCCTTCGAAGGCGATGTCAAGTTCTGTCCCGGATGTGGAGTCCCTGTTCCTCCGCTTCAAAACGAGCCTCAACCCGGGCCTCAACCTGAGCCTCAACAGTCGTACGCGCAACCTCAGTATGAGTCCCGTCAACAACCTACAGGACCGAAGCCAACAAGTTATCTGGTATTGGCCATCTTGGCAACGATTTTCTGCTGCCTTCCTTTCGGCATCCCTGCCATTGTATTTGCTGCAAAAGTCGATAGCCACTGGAACGCCGGCAATTACCAAGCGGCAGAAGAGTCTTCAAGGAAGGCTCGCACTTGGATGTTGATCAGTGTGATTGTTGGACTGGTTTGGATCATTGCCTACTTTGCACTCTTCTTTGCGGGTGTAAACTTCGCAGGACGCACTATCCTGGACAACCTCTATTAAGTTTTCCGACATGAAAATGGTTTACAAGATAATCCTATGGATCATAGGATTATCTTGTTTTTGTATCCTATTTCATTACTTTGACCCCACCCATAGCGAGATTGCGTTAAAGTGCCCCTTCTGGGTGCTGACAGGTTTGGAATGTCCCGGATGCGGTTCGCAGCGTGCGATCCATTGTTTTTTGAATGGACGTATTTGGGAAGGGATCCAGTACAATTACATCCTATTGCCCTCGTTGTTTTATGTCATCGCGTTAACGCTTTTCCCGAAGGGCGGCAAGGTCTATGCTGCCCTGACGAGCAGTACGGCCTGCTGGATCGTATTGGCAGTGTTTATGGTGTGGTGGGTGGTGAGGAACCTAGTTGGGATTTAACGGAGAACGGAAAACGGAAAACGGAAAGTTAGGAGTGAGGAGTGAGGAGTGGGGAGTAAGGAGTAAGGAGGACCGATAGTTGTCATTGCGAGAACCCCGAAGGGCTCACCGACCGAATGGGAGGTAACCGGAGCCTTGCGGAGCTGAGCCTGCCACGAGCGAAGCGTGGTGGTGGCAATCCACTGATGACAAGTGTGGATTGCCACGCTCGTGCCTCGCTCGCAATGACAACTGTCGTAGAAAAGGGATAATTCCGTAAACTCTAAACTCTAAACCCCACAACTGCCTCTCAACTCTAAACCCTCAACTCTAAACGAAGAAAGCCCTCCCGCTTTTGCGGAGGGCTTTCTCGTAAGGGTGGGCGGCGACCTACTTTCCCACACGGATGCAGTATCATCGGCACTGCCGGGCTTAACTTCTCTGTTCGGAATGGGAAGAGGTGCGCCCCGGCGTCATAGCCGCCACGTGTCTCTCT
>JAGCPJ010000025.1 GCA_017965765.1 Bacteroidales bacterium | reverse complement strand
TCCTTGCCGATGAAGTGCACCAGCTTGGTCTCGGGGTCTTTCCACCACTTCTCCCAGTCCTCACCGCGTTGTTCGCAGATCTCCTTGGTGTTGGAGATGTAGCCGATGGGGGCGTCGAACCAGACGTAGAGCACCTTGCCGTCGGCACCTTCCAGCGGGACGGGCACGCCCCAGTCGAGGTCGCGGGTGACGGCACGGGGTTGCAGGCCGCCGTCGAGCCAGCTCTTCACCTGACCATAGACGTTGACTTTCCATTCCTTATGGCCTTCGAGGATCCACTCGCGGAGCCAAGGCTCGTATTGGTCGAGCGGCAGGTACCAGTGTTTGGTCGGCTTCTTCACCAGGGCCGCGCCGCTGAGTTGCGAATGCGGGTTGATGAGTTCGTCGGGACTCAAGGAAGAGCCGCATTTCTCACATTGGTCGCCATAGGCACCCTCGGCGCCGCATTTCGGGCAGGTACCCACGATATATCTGTCGGAGAGGAACTTCTGGCGTTCAGGATCGAAGTATTGCTCCGTCTCCTTCTCGATGAACTTCCCTTCGTCGTAAAGCTTCTTGAAGAACTCCTGGGCGGTGGCACGGTGCATCTTGGAGGAGGTACGAGAGTAGATGTCGTAGCTGATGCCGAGGTCCTCGAACGACTTCTTGATGATGGCATGGTAGCGATCGACAATATCCTGGGGAGTGACCCCTTCCTTCTCCGCCTTGATGGTGATGGGCACACCGTGCTCGTCGGAACCACCAACAAACAGGACTTCCTCGCCACGCATTCGCAGGTAGCGGACGTAGGTGTCGGCGGGGATATAGACGCCGGCAAGGTGACCGATGTGGACAGGGCCGTTGGCGTAAGGCAGGGCCGTGGTTACCGTGTAACGCTTGAAGTGTTTGTTCGTTGATTCCATATTGTGTTTGTATTTAGAATAGTTTGCAAAAATAAGGATAAATGTTGAAATGAACTTAAAATAATTCTATCTTTGCCATTAGAAAAGGTAAAAGGACATTTTATGATCAGAAAAAAGCTTTTTCTTTTGTTGGTGCTTTTGGTGACGGTGCCATCGTTCGCACAAAAATCCATCTGGCTGGGTGCCGGTGGAGGATTGAATTTCGTTCATAGCTTCGAACAGGGCACTTCGGCGTTGACGTACCTGGGTCCAGGGATCAACATCGCACCCAACTTCATCGTGGAGCGACCCAACTTCCGTTACGAGATCGAATCCAGGGTTATGGGTGACTTATGCTTCAACGACTACATGAAGCAGGGCTATGAGATCGACTTCGACTTACGGATGGAGTTTATGTACCGCTGCTATAGCGGCTACAACAACCGGCTTCGCGTCTGGGCGGGCGGCGACCTGCAACCCTTCGCCAACCTCAAGTTGTATTCCCACCTGATGAACGCAGCGTTTGGGATGACGACCTTCACCAACATCGACGCCGCGGGATTGGTACAATACGACTTCGCCCCGTCACGTGACGGCAATCACTACAGGTTCACCACCTACGCCAAGCTGTCGCTTCCCCTGCTCTCCTTCGTCAACCGTCCTGGCTATGCCTACATCGGCAATGCCACCTCCGACCTGAGTGGGTTGGGGCTTCTGAAAGACCGGGAGCATCTCACGATGTTCATGCCTGGCGCCCGTACCGATATCGGCTTGTTCTTCAACCTGCCCAACAAAAACAAGATCGGGGTCTCCTACCGCTGGGATTACCTGACCACAAGGCATCGTGGCAGCCACCGCTTCGACCATGGGATCCACACCTTTAACTGTATCTTTTTGTTTAACATTCTATGATTCCATCCATGAAAAAAATATCCCACCTCATCCTCTGTCTGGCTTTTGTCGCCATGACCTCCTGCGAGAGCATCTTCATGGAAGACGCCATCGACAGTACACCTGTGAGCACCTTCGAATACCTCTGGAACAAGGTTGACCAGCAGTACGCCTTCTTCGACATCAAAGGCATCGACTGGGATTCCGTCCACGCTGTGTATCGTCCCATGGTCAACGACGACATGGACGACGAGAGCCTCTTCGATGTCTGCGCGGCCATGCTTAACACGCTACGCGACGGTCACACCAACCTCGTCTCCAGTTTCAACGTCTCACGCAACGACTCGGTGTATTACAAAATGATTGCTCAAAAGAACATCAACACCGACGTGGTTATGCTCAACTACCTGACCTTGGGCTATCATTCCACGGGAAGCTTCTCGCACAACGCCATCCGCAACGGCAAGGTGGCATACGTCCGCTACTCCTCTTTTGAGAGCGCCATCACCGACGACGACTTGGATTATCTGCTGGAACGCTACAAAGACTGCGCGGGCATCATCCTCGACCTTCGTCAGAACGGTGGCGGCAGTGTGTCCAACGTCCCAATGCTATTGAGCATCTTCGACAACCACAAACAGCAGCTCTATCGCACGCAGATCAAGTGCAGTCCCGGCCACGACGAGTTCACCGAGCTGGAGACCGTGTATGCCGACAGCACCGAATACAACAGCGAAGACTATCCCAACCGTCCTTATGTGAAACCCTTCGCCGTGCTCATCGACCGCGGCTCCTATAGCGCCACCTCGTTCTTCTCGGTCTGCACCCAAGCCTACGACAACGTCAAGCTGTTCGGCGACTATAGCGGAGGCGGTCTTGGACTGCCCAACGGCGGCGAGCTCCCCAACGGCTGGACCTACCGCTTCAGCATCACCCGCACCATCGCCAACGACGGAGGCAACTACGAAAACGGCGTACCGCCTGATTACCATGTACTTCTTGACCCCGCCAGCACCGCACAAGGGATCGACAACGTCATTGAGGCCGCGGCCGACTGGATCGAGGGAAACTGAAAACGGAAAACGGAAAACGGAAAAC
>JAGCPJ010000002.1 GCA_017965765.1 Bacteroidales bacterium | reverse complement strand
GGTTGGTGGAGACCACGGTCCCGTTCTTGGTCCAGTTGACGAAGGTATAGCCCGTAGCGGCGGTGGCCGTCAGCGTGGCGGTCTCGCCATGGTTATAGGTGCCAGCGCCCGTGATGGTACCACCAGCGGTCGGATTGGCCGTGACGGTAATCACATAGCTGTTCAGGCTGAAGTTCGCCACCAAGGTAGCGGCAGCAGTCACTTCGAACGAATAGCTCGGGTTGGTGGAAACCACTGTTCCTCCCTTGGTCCAGTTGACGAAGGTATAGCCCGTAGCGGCGGTGGCCGTCAGCGTGGCAGTCTCGCCATGGTTATAAGTGCCAGCGCCAGTGATGGTACCGCCAGCGGTCGGATTGGCCGTAGCGGTAATCGCATAGCTGTTCAGGCTGAAGTTGGCAACATAGGAAGCCGCGCCTTCAACCGTAAAGCTAATGGTCGGGTTGGTGGAGACCACTGTTCCTTCCTTGGTCCAGTTGACGAAGGTATAGCCCGTAGCGGCGGTGGCCGTCAGCGTGGCGGTCTCGCCATGGTTATAAGTCCCAGTGCCTGTGATGGTACCGCCAGCGGTCGGATTGGCCGTGGCGGTAATCACATAGCTGTTCAGGCTGAAGTTCGCTACCAAAGCCACAGCCTCAGTCACTTCGAACGAGTAGCTCGGGTTGGTGGAGACCACCGTCCCGTTCTTGGTCCAGTTGACGAAGGTATAGCCCGTAGCGGCGGTGGCGGTCAACGTGGCGGTCTCGCCATGGTTATAAGTGCCAGCGCCAGTGATGGTACCACCAACGGTCGGGTTTGCCGTAACGGTGATTTCGAAGGTGTTCTGGGTGAAGTGAGCCACGTATGAGGCCTCTCCTTCTACCGTAAAGCTGATTGTCGGGTTAGTGGAGACCTCAACGCCTTCCTTCGTCCATTTGACAAAGGCATAGCCTGTAGCAGCCGTAGCCGTCAGCGTAACCGTCTCGCCATAGTTATAGGTGCCAGCGCCAGTGACGGTACCGCCTTCAGTAGGATTCACGCTAGCGGTAATCACATAGCTATTGATGCTGAAGTTGGCCACCAAAGCAACGGTTCCAGTGACCTCAAATGCATAGGTCGGATTGTCAGAAACGACAGTTCCGCCCTGGGTCCAGTTGACGAAAGTATAACCCGGATTAGCTGTAGCCGTCAGCGTGGCAGTGGTGCCATAATCATAGCCGCCCATGCCAGTGATGGTACCGCCAGCGGTCGGATTAGCCGTAGCGGACACTTCATAGCCGATTAAGGTGAAGTGGGCCACAAACGAAGCTGCTGCAGTCACAGGGAAGCTAATGCTTGTCTCCGTGCTGTAATCTGCTCCGTCCTTCGTCCATTTGACAAAACTGCTGCCCGTGTTGGGCGTAGCGGTCAAGGTGCAGGTCTCACCATGGTTATAGGTACCGGCGCCAGTGATCGTACCCCCTGAAATAGGATCCGCGGTCGCAGTGATTTCGTAACTGTTCAAACTGAAGTGAGCAACGTAGTCACCGGCTTCAGTCACAGGGAAACTAAAGGAGGCTTCAGCGGAGACCTCAGTACCGCCCTTGGTCCAGTTGATGAAAGTGTATCCTTCGGCTGCCGTAGCCGTCAAAGTAGCAGTTACTCCATGATTATAAGAACCACCGCCTGTTACGGTACCGCCTGTGGTAGGATCAGCGGCAACGGTGATGGCATAGCTGTTCAACGAGAAGTGAGCGGTGTAGTCACCAGCCTCCGTCACAGTGAAGCTGTAAGTGGCTTCAGAGGAGACCTCGGCACCGCCTTTGGTCCAATTGACGAAGGTATAGCCCGTAGCTGGCGTAGCCGTCAAAGTAGCCGTTGCACCATGGTTGTAGGTACCCCCACCAGTCACGGAGCCACCTTCAGTCGGATCAGCAGCAACGGCGATGGCATAGCTGTTCAGCGAGAAGATGGCTTCAAAACTGGCGGAACCCTCTACGGTGAAGGTGATGCTCATATCGGTGCTGTAATCCGTGCCGTCCTTAGTCCATTGGACGAAAGTATAGCCATCATTGGCTGACGCTGTCAAGGTGCATTCCTGGCCATAGTTATATGCGCCGGCACCCGTGACTGTACCACCTTCAACGGGGTTAGCCACAGCCGCAATCTCGTAACCGATCAAAGTGAAGTGGGCCACATAGTCCCCAGCTTCGGTCACGGTGAAACTGTAGGTAGTTTCGGTGGAAACCTGAGTGCCGTCCTTTGTCCAGTTGACGAAGTTACATCCCGTATTGGGAGTAGCCACCAACGTACAGGTCTCACCGTGATTGTAGGTACCAGCACCGGTAATCGTTCCACCAGAAACAGGATCAGCCGTGGCGGTGACTTCGTAACTATTCAGCGTGAAGTTAGCGACATAATCACCTGCCTCCGTCACGGAGAAAGTATAGGAAGCCGATGTGGAGACTTGGGTGCCACCTTTGGTCCAGTTGACAAAGGTGTAACCCGTGTTGGGAGTAGCCGTTAATGTGGCCTCAGCACCATGATTATAGGTTCCTCCTCCTAATACGGTACCGCCGGCAGTCGGGTTGGCTACAACAGTAATCTCATAGCTATTAAGGCTGAAGTTGGCGACATAGTCGCCCGCCTCAGTCACAGGGAAAGTATAGGATGCCTCCGTGGAGACTTGGGTACCACCTTTGGTCCAGTTGACGAAAGTGTAACCCGTGTTGGGAGTAGCCGTCAGTGTGGCCTCAGCACCATGATCATAGGTTCCTCCTCCTGATACAGTACCGCCCGCAGTGGGGTTGGCTGCGACGGTGATCTCATAGCTATTGAGGCTGAAATTGGCAACATAATCACCCGCCTCAGTCACAGGGAAAGTATAGGATGCCTCCGTGGAGACTTGGGTGCCACCCTTTGTCCAGTTGACGAAGGTATAGCCCGTGTTGGGCGTAGCCGTCAACGTGGCATTCGCACCAAAATTATAGGTCCCTCCTCCTGTTACGGTACCGCCGGCAGTCGGGTTGGCTGCAACAGTGATCGCATAGCTATTGAGGCTGAAATTGGCGACATAATCACCCGCCTCAGTCACAGGGAAGGTATAGGAAGCCGATGTGGAGACTTGGGTGCCGCCCTTTGTCCAGTTGACAAAGGTATAACCCGTGTTGGGGGTTGCCGTCAGCGTAGCATTCGCACCATGATAATAGTTTCCTCCTCCTGATACGGTACCGCCGGCAGTCGGATTGGCTGCCACGGTGATCGCATATGTGTTCAGCGAGAAGTTAGCGACATAGTCACCTGCCTCCGTAACAGGGAAAGTATAGGATGCCTCCGTGGAGACTTGGGTGCCGCCTTTGGTCCAGTTGACGAAGGTATAGCCCGTGTTGGGAGTAGCTATCAACGTGGCTGAGGCACCATGGGTATAAGTTCCACCACCGGAGACCGTACCACCCGTGGTCGGGTTGGCTGCTACAGTGATAGTGTATGTCGCGGTTTGGAATTGAGCGACGTACTCACCTTCGGTGTCCTTTGTGGCTGTAAAGCTATACGCAGCAGAAGTTGACACTTGGACATCGTCTTTGGTCCATTTCTCAAAAACAGAACCCTCATTGGGGGTAGCATTCAAGTTGACAGTGGCACCTCTGTCGTATGTTCCCCCTCCCGTCACCACACCACTTGTGGTAGGATTGGCAGATACTTTGATCTCAAAATGATTGTACAGGAAGTTTAATACGAAGGGCGCAGGAATCGTTCCTGTGGCGTTATTGTCTTGATAGACGAAAGTCTGAGTACAGGTCATATCCAATTCAGCATCGGTGGCATGGTCATAGATTTTGAAGGTATCTTCTTCACCATTAAGGCCAAACACCGACAGGAACACGTAACATCTATCCGAGACAACGGTGGATGCCATGCCGGTTCCACGGCATTCCGTTCCATGGAAAACGCCGACTTCCAGTTGGTTGTTATGTTGCTCGTCCCCTTCAATTTGGACGACACCGATAATCGTGGCAGTCATACCCGTCGATCCAGCAGGATCCACAGGGGTCCAATGTGTTTGTGCATTCAAAAATGACGTCAGCAGCGCCAACAGGCTCAATAAAAACAACTTTTTCATATCTGATTCTTTTTATTTATTCCACAAACAGTTTTCCATAGTAAACCACACCCGTATTACCGGTGATCTTGATGATGTAAACGCCTTGAGTCAATGGCGTAGTCAACTCGAACTCATCGTCATTGACCGTGGTCTTATAAATCAGGACGCCCAAAGAGGAAAGCACTTCCACCTCCATTCCATTGGCCAGGCCTTCCTTCATGGAGACTTTCACTTTCTCCTTCGTCTTCACAGGATTCGGGAAGAGGTTGAGGTGCTTGGTATAGAACTCAGGGACAGTCACCGTATTGAAGCGGAGTGTCACAGGTTCTTCAAGAGTACCTGACACAGCATTGGGTTCAAAGACCGTCGTGGTCTCAGAGATACCGTATTCCATGCCATTGGTTTCATTATACAGGCGGAAGGTGATCTCATCTCCTGAGACTCCGAAGTAGTTCAGGAACACGAAATACCTGTCGCGACTCTCCACATAGAAGGCGTTGGTTTGCCCCACGCATTGATCGCCGATGAAGGCACCCACGGTCAGCGCTTCTTCACGTTGTTCCACACCTTCGATTTCGATCACGCCGAGGAGGGAGGCATTCAGGTCATAGCCGCCCACAGCCATCTCCCAATGGTTCGTTCTGGTCTCTTTCTCTGGCAGACCTTCTTCTTTTCCAGTGGAAGGATACACAAATTCAACCGTTCCACTGCCATGGTAGCTGTAGAGATAACCATCGCCTGGATTGAGCGTGGACAAATCACCCACCCAGCCGTCGGAGGAAGTATAGGTGGCAAAGATGTTGCGCGACTTGATGATGTCATTTTCCGCGGGAGTAAGGTTAGCCATGGCTGCAGTAAGCGTATGAGACGTACTAGCGGGATAGCTGATCCAGTTCCAACCTGGATTGAGCATGATGCGTTTTCCTGACAATGTAGCCACAGGGCCATCGATGGTGATGGTTTGGGCAGCATCCATGTCGATCATATACATTTCACTATTATTCAACATCGTGAGCGTTCCATACCAATCGCCTTCATAATAGGAAACGAAGCCACTGTTTCTCGACTTGATCAAGGAGGCGTTGGCGCCGAGGGCCGTCTTCAGCTTGTCAAAGTCAGCAGCAGATCCCATGTTGACGACGGGCGACCACCAGTTCCAACCTTCCGTCAGATCGTTGGTTTGCGTGTAATTCGGCAAGTCTTGAGTCCAAGAAACAGTAAGGTCTCTATAGCCTTCATAACCGCAGGTATCTTTAACATGCATCGAACTCAATGTCAACTCATAGGTTCCGCTTTCATTGGTCATACTCGGGATAAAGACTTTGTAACCAAAATCACTCACCTTGGTAAACTGCACAGAAGCATCCATCAGATTCGGACCTCCATTACAAGTCAATATCATATCCTCGTAGGTTAAGGTTGAATCAATGATAGGTTTGTTAAAATACGCGTAAAAGTACTCAAGAGGATGATCCAAGGATGATCCAATACCCGAGAGAGAGGCCACTTTCAGCAAGTCGTACTTTAGATGATAGGTAAGTGTATAGGTGCACTCTTGGTTGTCAGGCAGCGTATCCAAGAAATGCAGCTTATTCTCATGAATCGGGTCTTCGCCATCGCGAAGGGTCACAGGAGTAGTCCAAAGGTTTTGAATTGGCAGGAAGGTGTTGTCGTTGTTTCTCTGGATGCCGCCGAGTTCGAATTTGTCCCCACCGGGATTGTCAATCACGCCATAGTTCCAACCCGCGCTTGAGGGTTGAATCGTCAGGGTGATTTGGATAACGGCATCCGGGTCAACTGCTAATTCTTCCACATAGTGATCGAAGCTGATGTTTTGAACAGGTTTGACCGCTGTTCTGCCACCTTGTGAGAAATAGAGCGAATCCGGGGTGTCATCCGTATCCGGGACATCATTGACCAAGAAGTCGATCACATCGTCCCCGTCAGTACCATAAACCAGCACGGGACGAACCAGTTCATGAAGGGCTTTATGGCTCACGAGGCTCAGGTCAGGAACACCTCTACTGCTGTTGTGGATGACATGGGAATCGTAGGCTCCGAAGCGTCCGAGTTGCGTGCTGACGAACTTCCACTCACCGACTTTGGATTGACCATTATTGAGGTTGCCGAACGGGACATCCTTCAAACCGACAGCGCGGAGCTCGTCATTGAACCGTACTTCATCCAATTCATAAAGGATGTCAGTGTCGGTGAGATCGCGGATGATAGGTTCTGCCGTCTCCAAGGTCACATTAGAGGCAGCCACAGCGCCTTTGTTATGGATACGAACGCCAAGTTCAGCTAACTCACCATGTTCGATCTTGTCCGTCGTAAGCGGGTCATCGCCAATGATCGCTTTGGGAACAAAGTAATCCACATAAAGGTCCGGACCCGGGTTAACGGCAATAGGCACGGGATACATGTCGTGCGTCACCGTGCTGTTCGTATAGGGATCGACAAAGGTGAAGGTACCGCCAAAGTAATAGGTCTTAGGAGTGGTGGTAGCCGCTGCTCTGGTGGGCACATATTCGATCTTCACCAAGCCGTCCTTGTTGGCTGCTACGGTGCCGTTACCGTCAATGCCTGTAATATCCTTCATGGATACGGTCCTGATCTCGAACCAATCGGTACGGTCAACGCCACCTTCGTCTTTCACAACGAAATCCAAGCCCACGGAAGCCATAGATCCCGTGCTGTGTCCGTTGTGAATCGTAAAGCTCTCTTCAAGTTTCTCACCAACCATAGCAGCTTTCTGGGCGAAGCTCTTCTTGACACTGTTGTTCGACAACGATGCCTGTTCCGCCAAGACATTGCCATTGGTATAGGACTCCTCATACACTGTTTCCATATCAGTATAGCCTGCAGCTATAAACTGGTCCTCCAGGGCGATCATGGTGTTGATCAAAGCATTGTCAATCTCAATGAAGTCCGTATGCGATCCATCAACCACAAAATGACCGCTGGTCCAGTAATCAACGCTTCTGTTCCATCTTTCAATAAATTCAGCAATTTGATCTGCCACTACAGTAGTACCAGTAAATGTGGCGGCCAATGTGGCTGCATCTGCATCTGAGATCTTACCATCGCTGGAGTTGAGCTTGGATTTGAAAGCATTGATAAACCCTATGATGTTCAATTCATCATTCCATGAGTCATTGGAGAAAAACGCATTGACAAAAGCAAATTCATTGTAGTAGTATTGCGTACTCTTCGCCAATCCGTTGATGGTATTCTGGAGGTCGATCGGATTGTCCTTGCTGGCACACCCGTCGAGTTCGGTATATGCGTTATAGAGGCAGTCTTTGACGCCCCACAATCCGCCGTCATACTCACCCATCGCTTCGTCAACAAAGCCTGACACCAGATCGAGCATCAGCATGCCAGTGTTATAGGCGCCCTCACTGGTAATTGAGGCGGTGGCACCCGACAATGCAGTCAGGACCGCTCCTCTGGGAAGGGACTCCGGCATACAATCGCTGAGTGCATCCACCAAGGCATTGATACAAGGAGCGCCGAATTCTTCCTTGATAATGGCCGTACCTGATTCCTCTTCTTCAGATCCACCGAGACTGGAGTACGGGACGGTGTTTGGATCGGTGATGCTCGGGTATCCAAAGCTAAAGTTGTATCTTTCTGGATCACATGTGGCCGGTAAGCCCAGGTCAAAAGGCATGGAGCGGTTCTCAATAGTCGTCACGCCCATGAAATTGGACCAAGAGTCATAGTGGCTGACCGCTGTAATATGCACATCGCAATCGCCCTCAATAGGACTTGCAGCAGTGTTGGCACGACTATATGTTCCTGGAATGACAACGGAGGCAGACGGCTTAAGCGTATCAATGTTGTCGTAGAGCGGGACAAAGTAATATTCACTGGACTCCGTGAAACCAAGTTGGATATTGTATGCGGCTACTGTTCCGTGATTCGTCACAGTGATTTTAAACAATTCACTTTGGCCATAATCCAATTCATGGACATCCTTATGGTCGATGGTAATCACAGGAACAGGTGCAGTGGTTTCATATTCGATGGAAAGATCATACGTGTAATCATCCCCTGAACCTGGTGTGGCGATCCAGGAATAATTGACCGGCAGACATTGCAGAAACACCTCGCTGTTGTTATCTCCTTCCACGATATGGACGATCGAGCTGTACTCCGCATGGTGATCATCGGCAGAAACATGTACCCAATAATAGCCTTCAGGCAGATTGTCCAGGGTATAGATGCCGTTGTCATCGGTATAGCCGTGCGACATAAGTTCGAGCGACTGGTAGGCTACCACGGTGACTTCTGCACTGGACACATGGGGATCCTCTGCTTTATTAAGATGTTCATAAGTAAAGTCGTCGGTGACATCAAGTATATAGGTTCCAGTGGTTTCTTCAACCACATTGACCGAAACGCCAAAAGAATCATAGTTACCTGAACCCACTTCTACGGTAACATAATACTCCTCTATTGAAATCTGTTCCGAGGGAGAGAAACGCAAGGAAATATAGGCTGTGTCGTGAGGAGCAATAGATGGCAATGTATCATTAAGAATGGATGCTCCCAGCAGTTCCTCCACGGAAGGGGTAAAATGAACGTCTAGAATGCCAGATTCAAAATCATTTGTATTGACCACCATCACATCCATCACTTTGCTCGTGCCTGCGGGCACAGTGATTGATGGACTATAGGGTAAAAACGTTAGACCTAATGATGAGGAAGCCGAAAAATCCTCCATACAATAATACCAGATGGTAAACTTCGTTTCCGCGTCCTCATTACTGACGACCTTCAAATCCACTGGATAATAGAGTTCACCGTCCATCGTTGGGTAACTACCAGTGATGGTATAATTAAGGTAAGCATCCCCAGAAGGGCCAAGATCGATCGATTGGGAACCCAGTTCAAACATATCCATATATGGATCTGCAAATTCCACTCTAACATTGCTAAGCGACTGTGAATCGCTCTTGTTCAGAATGTGTATCTGATTGGTTTTCTGCTCGCCCATCGTTATATAGCACATATTGTCGCCAGGATCCAACATCGAAAAACCAAGAATGTCGAACTCCAAGTTTCCGGTGGTGCTGTTGTTACCTACCCTACCGCAATTCACCACATAATGGCCTGATTCGTATGGCAATGGCTCGAAAGAAGCCGAAATATTACCATTATCATCAGTCTTCGTGGTCAAGATGCGCTTTGTTCCATTGACAAAAATATCGATCTCGACATCGACTTGAGCGGCATTAGCACCAGCAGGGCCGCCAGTCGCCGTCATCACCTGACCAGTAAAGCTGATCGTGGTATTAGTTGGAAACACATAAGGCGTAGCAACTCCGACGAAGCCGAGGTCAAAAAAGTAAGTGTCCGCGACAGCGCCGACCAATTCTATTTCATAGATGTCCTTTGCTGAATTACCGATCGTTAAAGTAGCGTTATAGGCAAACGGAGCCGTTGTTGGAGTCGGAGTCGGGGCAAAAGTGACAAGAATGACACCTCCGGTCAGGTTATCCCAACCCGTAGCATAGTCAAACGAGAAAAGATCAGTAGCTCCACTTAAACTGACTTGAATCTCTTGTTGAAGATCGCTGCCAGAGACCCTCACGTACTTCGTAAGACTTTCACTCATCGGCACTTCACCGAAGTCCAGTTTGTCAACATTGACATTCAATGATGGTAAGTTATTCTGTGCGAAACATGTCGCAGAAACCGCACCCATCAGTAACAAAAACAATAGTAAAACTCTTTTCATATAGCATTTGTATTAGATTTCGTTTGCGAATATAAGCATTTCCATCCCCTTAGACCTTGATTAATTT
The DNA here is from genome assembly GCA_017965765.1 of Bacteroidales bacterium. Classification (GTDB taxonomy): domain Bacteria; phylum Bacteroidota; class Bacteroidia; order Bacteroidales; family F082; genus Limimorpha. Next base: position 81,620 of record JAGCPJ010000002.1, on the reverse strand, counting down.
AAAAGTATTATCAACTTTCCATGTTGATAGCAATGAACACTTGTTGATAACTCGATAGTTGTCGATACAACGAAAAAAATGTTTACTTTTGCAAAAACTAAGTTTCAAAATGAATCTCAAACAGTTCAAAGCCAAGCATCCGTTTACCTCGTTGATGCTGGTTGCCATAGCAGTGAGGATCCTGGCCGTCATCTTCGTGCCAGGCTTCGGGTCGAACCACGACATCCAACAACCCAGTCTCATCCAAGGCCTGCTGGACTGGCTGAAAGCCAAAATGGGCATGGGTGATTCCCAAGGGATGATGTTCCTAAGCCGTGCCTTCTATGCCCTCATCTCACTCTTCACCGTGTCCATGGTCTATCGCATCTGCGACCTGCTGTCCAACGACAAAGCCAAAGCATGGAACATCGCCATGATACCCACGCTCTGCGTCATCATGCCTTCGTTCGGCATCATCGACAACGTCAGCTTCTTCTTAGGACTCCCGCTCCTGCTCTACGGCTCCAACGTGGTGTTGCGCCAGCAGGTGCTGATCGGCGCCAACCTCACGGAGAAAGTGCATCGCACCTCCTATATCATCGCCGGATTGATGCTGGGACTCTCACTTTGCGTGTGGTACCAGAGTGCATTCCTAGTGTTGGCCATCCTGGTGATGCTCTGCCTTAAGCGCGATCTCAAAGGCGCCTTGATGACCATGATCGGAATCGTCATCACGCTACTGCTGGTTTGGGTGTTGCTGATGATCCTTAACGTCAACCCATGGAGTTACGTCCGGCTATGACCAAAGAAGAGGCCCGTCAACGTATCGCCGCGCTAAGCGAAGCGCTGGAACAGCACAACTACAACTACTATATCCTTGCCCAACCGACCATCAGCGACTATGAGTTCGACATGATGCTGGAGGAATTGGCCCGTCTGGAACACGAATTCCCCGAATACCTCTCCCCCTCCTCTCCCACCCAACGCGTCGGTGGTGGCATCACCAAGGAGTTCCAAAGTGTCAAGCATCGCTACCCCATGCTCTCACTATCGAATTCCTACAGCAAAGAAGACATCGAGGATTTCATCAACCGCATCAAGAAAAGCGTGGAAGACGAGGTGGAATTCTGCTGCGAGCTGAAGTTCGACGGCTTGAGCATCAGCCTGCAATACGAAAACGGTGTGCTCACCAGGGCGGTCACCCGAGGCGACGGCACCCAAGGCGACGACGTCACCACCAACGTCAAGACCATCCGCACGGTACCGCTGAAACTCCATGGCGACTATCCTCCGTTTTTCGAGATGCGCGGCGAAATCGTGATGCCCTTCGAGAGTTTCGACAAACTCAACGAGCAACGCATCGAAGCCGGAGACGACCTCTTCGCCAATCCACGAAATGCAGCGGCTGGAACATTGAAACTACAAGACTCCAAAGAGGTGGCCCGACGGCGACTCGACAATTATTGCTACTACATGATGATGGATGGTCTCGAAGACCGCTATCAGACGCATTACGAAAGCCTGATGGCCGCCCGTAATTGGGGCTTCAACATCTCCAACTACATGTGCCTCTGCAAGTCAGTGGAAGAGATCTTCGACTTCATCAACTACTGGGACGAAGCACGGCACCAGCTACCCTTCGCCATCGATGGCATCGTGCTGAAGGTGAACAGCTACCAACAGCAGCAGATACTGGGCTTCACCGCCAAGTCACCCAAGTGGGCAATCGCCTATAAGTTCAAGGCAGAAGAAGTGGAAACGGAACTGCAAAGCGTCGATTTCCAAGTGGGACGCCATGGAACCATCACTCCTGTAGCCAACCTCGCTCCAGTATTGTTGGCTGGAACGACTGTCAAACGTGCTACCTTGAACAACGAGGACTTCATCCGCCAGTTCGACTTGCATTATGGCGACACGGTCACCGTGGTCAAAGGGGGTGAAATCATCCCGAAGATCATCGGCATCAACTTCGACAAGCGACAAGCTGGCGCCTTGCCTGTCGAATTCGTCAAAACCTGCCCGGCCTGCGGCACGGAACTCATCCAAAACGAAGGTGAAGCCGCCTGGTACTGCCCCAACGCCCAAGGTTGTCCCCCGCAAGTGAAAGGCCGTATCGAACACTTCATCAGCCGCAAAGCCATGAACATCGAGAGCCTCGGCGAAGGCAAGATCGAATTCCTCTATGATGCAGGCCTCATCAAGGATGTAGCAGACCTATATGATCTCACCTATGACAAGCTCTTCGGCCTCTCAAATGACAAGGTGAGCTTCAAGGAAAAAACCGCCAAAAACATCATCGACGCCTTGGAGAAATCCAAGTCGGTACCTTTCGAACGCGTGTTGTTTGCCTTAGGTATCCGCAACGTGGGTGAAGTGGTGGCAAAGACGATTGTAGCGGAGTATCACGACATTGATGCCATCATGAAAGCCAGCGTTGAAGAATTGAGCGCCATCAACACCGTTGGCGAAGTCATCGCCCAGTCGGTGAAAGCCTTTTTCGAAAATCCCGTCAACCTAGCTATCGTTGACCGCTTGAAAGCGGCAGGCTTGCAGTTTGCCAAGACCGAGGGGGCTCCCTCGGAACGTCCCCAAGTGCTGGCGGGCAAGACCTTTGTGGTGAGTGGCGTGTTCGCGCATTACTCCCGCGATGGCATCAAAGCGGCCATCGAGGCCCATGGCGGCAAGAACGCCGGCTCCATCTCTTCCAAGACCAGCTATGTGCTTGCCGGCGACAACATGGGACCCGAGAAACGCAAGAAAGCCGAAGCCCTAGGCATCCCAATCATCAGTGAAGCCGATTTTGAAGCAATGATCGGTGGTGTTAAAGGCAGTGACGATGCCGACCAGGCCGACGCTCAACTGTCATTGTTCTAGTTCTCAGTATTTTTATGGATTGCCACGTCGCTCCGCAAAGCTCCAGTTACCTCCCATTCGGTCGGTGAGCCCTTCGGGGTTCTCGCAATGACAGCTATCGGTACCACTCCTCACTCCTCACTCATCACTCCTCACTCCTCACTCCTAATTCCGCATTCCGCATTCCGCATTCCTAACTCCACACTGTTTTCACCCTCCTCATCGCCTCTTCCACAGTGGATCGCGGACATGCGAGATTGATCCGGAAATAGCCAGAACCGTCCTGTCCGAAATCGGAACCCCGGTTGAAGCCCAGTTGGGCCTCTTGTGTCATCTTACGCCACAACTCTTCCTCAGGGAGGCCATAGCCGTTGAAGTCGAGCCACATCATATAAGTAGCTTGAGGCTTAAAGAATTTCACCTTGGGGAGATGTGTCGCGAGGAAATCAGACACATAATCGACATTGCCTTGGACATAGTCAAGCAGCTGTCCCAGCCATTCGTCACCTTTTTCCATCGCCGTCTGGGTAGCCACCTTGCCGAAGATGTTGCCCAAATGCGCCTCCAAAGCCTCTACTTCATGGACATAAGCCTCGCGTAGCACTTTGTTCGGGACGATGGCCGTTGAAGTTGCAAGCCCAGCCAAGTTAAAGGTCTTGCTGGCCGCATGGAACCCGATGCAATGGTCGGCAGCCGCTGGACTCAAGGTGGCGTAAGGCGTATGCTTATACCCAGGCAGCACCAAGTCGCAATGGTTCTCATCGGAGATGACCAGCACATCGTTCCGCAAGCAGATCTCACTCAGGTGCTGCAGTTCCTCACGGGTCCAGCAGCGCCCTACGGGGTTATGGGGATTACAAAGGATCAGCATCTTGGCCGTCTTGGCCTGCTGTTCCAGCAATTCAAAATCCATCTCATAACCCTTTGCTCCAATCTTCAGCCGATTATAGACCAGCTTGCGGCCATGCTCGGTGACGGCATGATGGAACGGTGGATACACGGGCGACTGGATGATGATCTCATCGCCCTTTTCGGTGAAAGCCAGCACCGCAATGTTGAAGCCGCAGACCACCCCAGGGACAAACGACATCCACTCGGTGGGCACCGTCCATTGGTGACGTCGCTGAAGCCATCCCTGAATGGCTTTAAAATAAGGAGTGTCCTTGAAGTGATAGCCATAGATCGGATGTTCCGCCCTTCGGATCACTGCTTCGCGTACAAAGTCAGGCGTTTCGAAATCCATGTCCGCCACCCACATGGGCAACACGTCAGGATTGCCAAAGACCGCAGAACGTAGGTCATATTTCACAGAGTTTGTATCGGCTCGGTCAATAATCTTGTCAAAATTATACTTCATAAAAATTTTATTAAATATTTTTGCAAAGTTGCGAAATCTTTTTAATTTTGCCGTTTTAGAAAACTTAAAAAATAATAACATGAAAATCTTTGTAGCTAAATTGGCTTTTAAAACTACTGCAGCTGACTTAAGAACGTATTTCGAACAATTCGGACAGGTGGACGAGTGCAAGGTAATCATGGACCGCGAGACTGGACGCTCCAAATGCTATGGTTTTGTGGAGATGCCTAACGAAAACGAGGCTTACAAAGCCATTGTGGAGACTGACGACATGCCGTTCCAGGGCAATGTATTACAAGTCAAGAAGTCGCGCCCAAAGTGATTTTTCACTTTTTTAGTTGACACAATCGATTTTTTTCGTACTTTTGCACCCGCAATAGGGATGGCCTGGTAGCTCAGCTGGATAGAGCAACAGCCTTCTAAGCTGTGGGTCTTGGGTTCGAATCCCAACCGGGTCACCAGAATGAAAACTCAGTCTTTCGGGACTGAGTTTTTTGTTTTACGACGAAAATCTTTGGAATTTCATTTGTTTTTTCCTATCTTTGTGCATTCATAAAACCATACAAAGATGAAAAAAGTTGCTCGTACCGTGTGGATTGGCCTGTTGTCCGGCCTCGCATTCCTTGCAGCCTGCAAGTCACACAACAACACCTCCCAAGTCAAAAAGCAGAGGGCAGAACTCACCCGACAGCTTGACTCCATCAACGAGATCATCCAACGTCGTGCCACGGCCTGCGTTTACGGCTCGCCCGAAGTCATCCAAGAATACGGGAGAGAGACCAGAGCGTTAAAGGAAAAGGCCCAAGAAATCCAGAAACAACTCGATGAATTAGACAAAAAACAATAACATGAAAATCTGTGTGATCGGCGGAGCGAACGTGGATATCACCGCCACAACGCTGAACCCCTTTATTCCAGGTGACTCCAACCCCGGAAGCATCCGGCTTTCTTCAGGTGGTGTGGCGCGCAACATCGCCCATAACCTGGCGTTGCTCGGCGATGAGGTGACCTTCCTTTCCATCTTCGGCGGCGACACCTTCGGCTGGTTTACGGCAGACAGTTGCCGAAAAGCGGGATTGAACATCAGTTTGTGTGACACGGCACCCGTAGGAACCCGTTCCGTTTTCCTTTGCATCAACAACGTTGACGGCGAGATGATCGGCGGTGTCTCCGACATGAACACCGTCACCGGCATCACCCCTGAGTGGCTGGAGCAAAAACTGCAAAAGGTGGAGGACATTGACGTCTATGTCGCCGATGCCAACCTACCTGTGGACTCTCTGGCCTACCTGATCGATCATCTGGACAAACCGCTCTACGTGGATGCCGTCTCCAAAGCCAAGGCACCGAAGATCGCAGCCGCCATCAAGCACTCCAAGAAGAAACGCATCCACACCGTGAAATGCAACCTCATAGAGGCAGACTCCCTGCTGAATCAAAAAGGCATCGACCGCTTCTTTGTCAGCCTGGGATCCGACGGTCTCGACGTCATCATCGGAAAGAAAAAGAGCCACTTCCCCGCCCTGCCTTGTGTTTCCGTCAATGTCACAGGCGCCGGTGACGCCCTCATGGCTGGCCTCGTCCACGTCGGTCCTGACGCCGCCATCGATGACGCAGCTGCTTTCGGACTCAAATGTGCCAAAGCAACCTGCGAGAGCCCCGATACCGTGAATAAGGAATTGGGAACCCTCGCAGTCAACTTTTAGCCCTCGGCTTTAAAACAGCTTACTCTCCAAGCGTATCGCCTGTCTCAGTATCGCCTTCTTTCGCCTTTTGTTCAAGCTCCAGCTTACCGAAACGGAAGGTGACGCCGGCAGAGATGTAACGGCTGTTCAGCATCTTCCGGGTGCTGTCGGTGAGGTAATACGGATTGGTGTTGGATGATCCAGAACCGATCTTGGCACCCCAGTTGAAGATATCCTGCACGTTGACAAACACCGACATCTTGCGGTTGAAGAAGTCGCTGCGGACACCCATGTTGAGGAAATAACGGGCCTTACGCTCACTCATCAGGCTGATGGTAGGTGAGTTGTAGTTGGCCGACATCGTAAACTGATACTGGTCGAAAATCTTCGCCCAAGCGTTGACGCGGACGCTAAACGACCACTTGTCGTTTTGGTCTGTCTTAATCTCCGTATTGCCGAACTCGTCAACACGAGGATACTGCATCCGATAGCCGTAGTCATAGACATTGGCGAACAAACGCACGTTGAAGAATCCCGTGGGCCGGTAGGTCATGTTGATCGATGTACCGTAGCGCCACGAGGTTCCCATGTTATAAGGCATCGAATAGCTAACGATACGGTCCAGGTACTCGTCGTATTCGGAGTCGGTCAACGAACTGATCTCATTGGTACTCAAACGTCCGTAAGCCTCCACGCCAATGTTGCCGAAACGGTCAAAGAACTTCTGCCATCCGGCCTCCACATTGTGGGTGAAGCCATTCTTGAGGCCATTGGGATTACCCGTAGAATAGCTGTCTTCGCCATACCTGCGATAGGTGCTGATTTGCTCTTCTCTCGGATGCGACATGCGCATGGAGTAGTTGAGTTTGATATTGTGCATGTCCTCGGTGCGATAGGTCAAGTGAACCGAAGGACGTGCACTCCAGAAATACAACACGTTTTTATCTGCGAAAGGCATGGTGCTTTGATAATCGTAGGCAACGCGGTCATTCCCGACACCCAAACCCGTACTGAGGGTGAAGCCACCCCAACGATGCGTCCAGTTGACGTCGGCGTTCACGCCCAAGTCAGAACCAACGAAATGGTAGGTGCGCAGATGGTCAATGCTATCGTAATTGACGCCTCCATCGTTGGAATAGAACCGCTGATAGTCGTTGTTGTACTGCTGATAGTCGGATCGCAAGCCATAGCTGAGCTCACCGTTCTCACTGTAGGGTCGGTTGTAACGTACATCGAGGCTGCCACCGAGACCCCGCATATTGGTCAGCAGGTAACGGTTCTCGTCCAAATCCTTGTACACGTCATAGAAACGGTCGTACCACTGGTCGCTGGCATTACGGTTGATTCTGGTATTCAAGCCAATACGCAGGTTATGTCCATTCTCATCGAATTTCTTGGTGTAGTCGGCGCCAAGATGGCCGAAGCCCGAATTCGCCAGCGTGGTGTCGCCAATGCTGTAAGCCAGCAGGCTATCCACGGGCAGCATGAAGAAAGTCTGTTCGTCGCGGCGGACACCCATGCTCCTATTGTTATTATAGAAACCGCCACCATCCACGGAGAGGTCGCTGGTGGAGTCGATTTCATAGTCAATGTTCATGAAGAGGTTGCCGCTCATGGAGCTGTTGACGGTGTTCTGCGAGGAAGTCTTGTACCAAGTGCTGTCGTAGGTGCCTTCGACGGCTCCGTCACGGCGTCTCAGTTCCCAACCTTCCACGGAGTTCTCCCTTTTACTGTAGCGTCCGGAACCAAAGAGGTTGATGCTCAAACGGTCCTTTTTCCACATATAGCTGATCCATGGCGATACGAAAGGCTGGTTGGAGCCATTGACGCCGAAACTCACGAACTGGTTGCTCTTGATGTGGGCTGAGGTGACGATATTGATCACCGCTTCCGCTTCAGTGGCATATTTTGCCGAAGGGTTTGTGATGGTCTCGATGCTTGCGATGGCATTGGCGGGCAAGGTCTGCAGATAAGTCTTGAGGTTTTCCTCAGTCAGCTTGGAAGGCTTGTCGTTGATCCAGATTTCCACGCTGGAAACACCACGCAAGGTGATGTTACCTTCCACGTCAACTTCCACACCGGGCGCATTCTGCAAGGCATCTTCGGTGGTACCCGTCTGGATGGAGGGGTCTTCACTGACGTTATACACCAGCTTCTCACCGTCCATGGCATAGATCGGCTTTTCGCCCGTCACGGTCACCTCATTCAACGAGATGACGCCCGGTTTCACCCGAAGGACTCCTAGATTGGTATTGTTGGTCACCGTGAAAGGCAAGCTGAACGTCTCATAACCGATGGCGGAGACACGCAACAGCATTGGACCTTGTGGAACATCCGAGATTTCGAACTGTCCGTCCATGTTGGTGATGCCGCCTTTGATGAAAGAACCGTCAAGGGAGTCGAGCACCGCCACATTCACAAAGGGCAAGTACTCACCCGTCTTGGCGTCACGAAGAACGCCGACCACCGTGAAGGTGTCTCCCACCCTGACTTTCTTCTTGGGTTTGACCGTTGGGTTGGGGTTGGTGTTTTGCTGGTTCCACTGACGGTCGCCTCCCATCGGGGGACGTCCACCAGGGTACCTACCTCCACCACCTCCAGGATAACGCCCTCCCGGAGGCTGGGCAATGCCTATTATTGTTAACAGAACAAATGCAGTGAGAAATAGTGTTTTGAGTGCTTTAGCGTGACCTTTCATTACGGCTTAAGATTAAAAAAGATTATATTTATAATGATTATTCCAATTCAAATGATTTACCATTCCACAGCAACCAAAGCGCCTCTGCGTCTTCCAGGGGGAATGACATCATGCGTTCGTTGAAGAACAGGGGCTCTCCTTGATAGGGGAAGTAACAGCTGTTCTCCCTAATCTCACCACCCTCCACCTGCAAAGGCAGGTCGAAATGCTCACAAGGCGTCAACTCGCCATCCTTGTAATCATACAAAGAAAGGAGGTCGGGATCCGGTCCAGCGATGGCTAAGTATTCCACAACCAGCCATGAGCCGTCCATGCGTTCATAGCAAGCGAAGGTAACCGATCCACGATCGTCCACTTCAACGTTGGCGATCGTCTTCTGCTCAGAAACGATGCCTTCCCAATATTCTTCCGGAACCAGCATCTTCGCCGTTTCCATGGCGATGTCTTCTGTTGGCTCGTAATACTCCCACTCGGCGATGCTATCCAGTTCTGACTGACGCAGGTAGCCCCTCACGCCATTCATCACATTGCCCTGATAGGTGTTCTCCTCTAAGATGCGCCAGCCTTCTCCCCAGGGACAGAGGGTGCGCACCAACAAGCCTTGGGAATTGTAGAGGTACCACAACCTGGTCACAAGCATCAACGAATCGGCATAGTCTTCCATCGGAAGATAATGGCATTCCTCCTTTAAGCGGGTCTTACCATCGACTTCCTCATACGTTTTCTTGACGAAAGCATCCAATTCCATGTCATTGCCATAATTCCCCTCATCGTCAAAGTCGTCCCACGAGATCTCTTTCTCGTACCTCATGTATAAGGTATCATATTGGTAATCGTCATCCATGAAATAAGAGACTTCCTTGACATAGAAGAAGGTGGGATAGCCTTCGGTCGTATGAATCTCATCCACGGTCATCACATTACCATCGTAGGTATAGTCGGACGACGACTCCCGGACGTTTCCTGTAAAGAGATGTGAAAACACTGAGACCAGGCGGTGATCGCTATCATAATAGTAGGAGGTGTAATCGGTGCCGTACTCATTGTTCGCCAAGAAGTCGTCGCGAATGGGGAGTCCATGCTGATTATAGGTCCAAAGGTCCATGGTATCCCCCTCCTCATCAAGTTCATAGAGCGGTTTCGACCAATCGACGTCATCATAGACCTCGAACCACAAGGTGTCGAGACCCGCCAACGGATCCATGGTCTCATCAATGAACAAGGAATCCGGGACTTCCTCTTGAACAATAGCCGTATCCACCTGTTGATCAACGGCTTGCGGCTTGACATCCACAGGTTTGGAATGGTTACATCCAGCCATGACAACAGCCAGAAGCAACACCAAGGAAAAGCAATATCGCATGTAATAAAATTCTTCTGTTTTCAAGCGGGCAAAGATAATGAAAATCTATGAGATGCGCCACAAAAAACGGAGCATTATTTCATTTTTATTTTGGCCAGTCGGCGCATGATGGCGTCCCACCATCGCGCAGGCAGGATAGCATGGGCAAGACGGCCCGACCATGCAAAACGTCCGCAACAGTAGCTTACCTTAGGATGCCTGCTGTTGACGGCACGGCAAATGGCTTTCGTGATGACAGATGGTTTTGAGAGCATGTTCGTGTGATAGAACCAGTCGATGCTGTCCGCCCATCGCTCGCCGTCTTCTTGATATGCCGTATCCCTCGATGACTCCCTAAGATGCTCCGCTGCGATAACGCCCCAATCGGTCTTGATGGAACCAGGCTGGATCTTGACCACGTCGATGCCGAAGGGCTTCACCTCCATGCGAAGGGCATCGCTAAAAGCCTCTACAGCGTATTTGGTCACATTGTACCATCCACCGAAAAAGATCACCATCTTTCCTGCGATGGAAGAGGTGTTGATGATACGGCCACTCCCCTGCTGCCGCATGACGGGAAGCACCAGTTGGGTAAGCCGTGCCAAACCGAACACGTTCACCTCCAACTGTCTCCGTGCCTCTTCCATCGGCACATTCTCGATGGCTCCGAAGTAACCGAATCCGGCATTGTTGACCAACACGTCAAGTCGGCCTTCTTCCCGAAGGACCAGATCCAGAACCTCTGTCATGGAGTCCTCATCGGTGACATCCATGCGGACGACATGTGCACCATCTTCCTTGAGCGGCTCCATCAAGGCGACACGTCGCGCAGCCGCATAAACACTGTGCCCTTGGCGGGCGAGGGCTCTTGCAGCGTCAAAGCCGATGCCGCTGCTGGCTCCCGTAATCAATACTACTTTCCTTTGATTCATAGCACAAAGGTACGGATATTTTGTATTTTTGCAACCCGAAACATCACATAACCTTATATCAATGAAAAGCACAAGAAGTTTTCAGTTTCGCCCATTGACGGTGATACTCTTATCAGCAATGCTTCTGTTTTGCGCTTGCAAGAAGCAGCAAGTCAAGTATCCTTATGAAACAGTGCAAGGCGACCTTACCGAAGCCCGGATCTACACCCTAGACAACGGTTTGAAGGTCTATCTGAGTGTCAACAACGAGGAACCTCGTATCCAGACCTACATCGCCGTACGTACCGGCTCGAAGAACGACCCTTCCGAGACCACGGGACTGGCCCACTATCTCGAACATCTGATGTTCAAAGGCACCACCCACTTCGGCACCACCGACTATGAAGCCGAAAAGCCTTTCCTCGACGACATCGAGGCTCGTTATGAGAAATACCGCACCCTCACCGATCCTGAGGAGCGCCGCATCGCCTACCACGAGATCGACTCAGTAAGCCAACTGGCCGCCCAGTATTTCATCCCCAACGAGTACGACAAGCTCATGTCGGCCATCGGCGCGGAAGGCACCAACGCCTACACCTCAGAGGACGTCACCTGCTACATCGAGGACATCCCTTCCAACGAAATCGACAACTGGGCCAAGATCCAGGCCGACCGTTTCCAGAACATGGTCATCCGTGGCTTCCACACCGAGTTGGAGGCCGTTTATGAGGAATACAACATCGGTATCGCTCAGGACAGCCGCAAAGTGTGGGAGGCCCTGAACGCCATGCTCTTCCCCACCCACCCCTACGGCACACAGACCACCATCGGCACACAAGAACACCTGAAGAATCCCAGCATCACCAACATAAAGAACTACTTCAACAAGTGGTATCGCCCGAACAACGTGGCCATCTGCATGGCCGGCGACTTCAACCCTGACGAGGTCATCGCCATCATCGACAAATACTTTGGTGGCTGGCAACCTGGCGAGGACGTGAAACAGCCCGAATTCGCCCCCCTGAAACCCATCACCGCACCCAAAGACACCACCATCTACGGCCTTGAAGCCGAAAACCTGATGCTCGGCTGGCGCTTCGACCGCGGCAACTCGATGCAAATCGACACCCTCGAGATGATTGGCGCCATGCTTAGCAACGGCACCGCAGGCCTCATCGACCTCGACATCAACCAGCAGATGCAGATGCTCTATGCTTGGGGCGGCTCCACCACCAACCGCGACTACGCCACCTTCCTCCTCGGCGGTTCACCCCGTCCTGGCCAAACCCTGGAAGAAGCCAAAGACCTCCTGCTGGCCGAAATCGAGAAACTCAAGGCCGGCGACTTCTCCGACGACCTGATGCCCTCCGTCATCAACAACATGAAACTCAACCACTACAACTCCTTGGAAAGCAACGAGGCGCGCGCCAGCATGTTCGTCAACTCGTTCATCCTCGAGAGACCTTGGAAACAAGATGTGGAATACCTCGACCGCATGTCAAACATGACCAAGGAACAAATCGTGGCCTTCGCCAACAAGCACTTCAACGACAACTATGTGGTGGTGTACAAACGCCAAGGGTTGGACGACAGCCAAAAGAAAATCGACAAACCCGCCATCACCCCGATACCGACCAACCGCGACCTGGTAAGCGACTACGTGACTGAGGTCCAAGAGACCGAAGTGCCCGCCATCCAGCCTCGTTTTGTCGATTTCAAGAAAGACCTCACCTTTGGAACAACCGAGGCCGGACTGCCCTACATCTACGTCCAAAACAAGGAAAACGGTCGCTTCAACCTGTCATTCCGCTATGACTTCGGTCAAGAAACCGACCCCCGCTACGACCTCGCCACCCAATACATCGAATACCTGGGCACCGACAAGCTCTCCAATGAGCAAATCAAACAGCAGTTCTACAAACTTGCCTGCGACTACTACATCTACGCAGGAGCGCGCAGCATCACCGTCAACCTCCGTGGCTTAAGCGAGAACATGCCTGAAGCACTGGCACTCATGGAAAACGTGATGCAGAATGCCCAAGCCGACCCGATGGTCGCCCAGATGTGCATCCAACAGCTGATCAAGGCACGCATGGATGCCAAGTTGAACCAACGCCGCAACTTCAGCACCTTGGTGGACTACGGCATCTATGGCCCTTACAACCCCTCTCGTAACATCCTCTCCACGGAGCAGCTGCTGAAGCAAGACCCGCAAGAACTCCTCGACCTGCTGAAGAACCTCAAGAACTACAAGCACACCGTGCTGTATTACGGCCCAATGACCGCCGAAGAGATGGCCAAGGCTGTCACCGAGAACCACCAGACCGCGGCTGAGCTCCAAGACGTTCCGGAAGGCAAGCACTACGAGATGCAACCCACCCCTGAAAACGAGATCCTCATCGCACCATACGATGCCAAGAACATCTACATGCGTATGATCCACAACGAAAACCGTGATTGGAATCCCGAAGAGGCTGCCGTGAAAGCCTTATTCAACGAATACTACGGCGGTGGCATGAACACCATCGTGTTCCAGGAGATGCGCGAAGCCCGTGGCTTGGCCTACAACGCCTTTGCGGCCTACATGGAACCCAGCTACAAGGACCAGAAGGAGTACTTCTTCACACACATCATCACGCAGAACGACAAGATGATGGATGCCGTCACCCACTTCCTGGAGATCCTCAACGAGATGCCTCAGAGCGAGCAGGCCTTCGGCATTGCCAAAGACGCACTCAGCAAACGTCTTGCTAGCCAGCGCACCACCAAGTTCGGTCTCATCAACGCTTGGTTAAGCGCCCAGCAGAAAGGCATCGACTACGACATCAATGAACAGATCTACAAGGCATTGCCCAGCCTCACCTTGCAGGACATCGTCAAGTTCGAGCAAGAACAGATGGCCAATAAGCCCTACCGCTATATCATTCTCGGCAACGAGAAGGAACTCGACATGAAGGCCCTCCAAGCCATGGGACCCGTCAAGCGCCTCACCACCGAGGAGATCTTCGGCTACTGATTAACGAATCGCCTCTAATGAGGATAATCGCATAGCGTCATCATTGTCATTGCGAGCGATGACCAATAGTTGTCATTGCGAGCGAGGAACGAGCGTGGCAATCCACTGTTGATTAGTGTGGATTGCCACGTCGCTTCGCAAGGCTCCGCTCCTCGCAATGACAACTATCGGTCCTCCTCACTCCTCACTCCTCACTCCTCACTGTCCGTTTTCCGTTTACGGTTTTCCGTTTTCCATTTCCCCCTCCTCCTCTCTCCCTTCTCTCAATCACCTCCTTCAACAGGTACCTATCGCCCGTCGATTTCTTGATGGCATCGATGAACTGCTGGTCATAGCCAGGTGTTTCGTGACCCCAGCGGGCGAACTGTCCATTTTCATCCACCCTACGCACGATCTGATCGTTATAGCGTACGATGAGGAACTTCGCCAACGTATCCCAACGTTGCATCATCTTCTCAGCGTAGGCGATGCTCTTGCGGTTGAGGTAGCCTTGACGGTCGGCCGGTGTCATCTCCTTGATGGCTTCAAGCACCGTTTCTTGGTCGGAGAAATAATAGTCTTCCAATTCATTTTGTGCCTTGCGGAGGTCTCCTATCATCATGGAATAGCGGGGATAAACCATGTTGGCCACCCAGTTGTTCATCCAGAAGGCAGACTTGTCGCTGAACTCGGCGCGAGGGTTGTTCTCTGGGCGGAAACAGTCAGGCACCTGGGTGATGCAGCAGTAAAGCGGCACGTAAGCCACCATGTTGGCATCGTCGCAGTTGAACCAGGTGACGCCGCCCACGTCGTCAGGCAGCCAGGAGCGCATCTGGCAGGTCATGGTGAAGCCCGCCTGCGGGGTGGCGATGGGACGCTCCCTAAAGTAGTCGAGGCTGTCGCTGTCCTTGTAATGCATCGGCAAGGGACGGATGGGCATGCCCCAGGGACCAGCCGTCATGTCGGAAGTCATATCCAGCGGCGTACCCTCGAAATGGTCACGCATATCCTGCTGAAGGTCGCGCAGGCTAAGAGGTTTATCCGGCTTGATCCATAACGGCAGATGGTCGCATTGGTCGAAGTCGCCGTTGATGTATGGCAGGTACTGGTCCATGACCTCGTGGCTGTAATGATGGCGGAAGAAGCTCCATACTCGGGCATCGGCATAACGCACATTCTCAAAGTCGATCGGGCAGTAGGCATCACGGAACGAGAAGTCCGCATCCTTGCCGCTGAAGAAACCCTTTTCGCGGGCAAAGGAGATCACATCGGAAGCATAGACGCAATCCACCTTGGGGTCGTTGATCTTCTTCAGGTTCTTACTGCTGATACTCTTCCCATCCAAAGAAAAGAGCTTTCCGTTTTCCACTTTTCGTTTTCCGTTTTCCAACGGGAATTCCCTGATTCGGCTCAGGTTAGCATGAGCGCAGATACAGTCGTCCGGGATACGCAAGGCCACCCAGACGGCACCTTTCTTATCGGGACCTTTTCCGATGATCTCCATAATCCAAGCTTCATTAGGGTCACAAACAGTAAGCGTCTCACCGCTGCTGTTGTAGCCGTATTCCTCCACCAGCTCGGCCATGCACTTGATGGCTTCCCGAGCGGTGGAAGCGCGTTGCAAGGCCAGTCGCATCAAGCTGAAATAGTCCAGCAACCCATCGTGATTCACCAGTTCCAGCCTCCCGTCGAAGGTCGTCTCCACGATGGTAACCTGCTTCTCATTCATCAGTCCCACGACGTTATAGGTATATTCCACCTGTTTCACATATTGTCCCTCATGGGCAGGGCCCCAGCCATGGATGGCAATCAACTCTCCTGGCTCATGCCGTCCCGAGGGGCTATACGACAATGACCCGGAGAAGCCGAAGCCGTCGCAGTTATAGGTACACATCACGCTCCCGTCGGTGGAAGCTTTCTTACCCACGATCAAGTTGGTGCAAGCCCATGCGGCATCCAAGCCCAGCATAAGTAGCAATACAGTAATTAGTAGTCTTTTCATGATATTGTAATAATAAAAATTAATCAGAAATGTTGTGTTCTGCTATAATCCAAAAGCGTTTCATAATATTGGGAAGGTATTTCGTTTCCTGTGATTTCAACTTGCAGCATGCAATTCTCACGGATGTAGCTCTTAAATGTGACATTTTCCGTTCGAGACGCACCTTCCATCAGATCATCCAGCTCAAAGCGTTGTTCCGCAAGCAAACGGTTCTTCCTTCCCAGGCTGATGAGTCGCAAAGAAAGCTGAAGGTTGGTCACCTTTCCAGGACCCAAGTTGACAAGATCGATAGTGAAGTTACATCTGGCTTTCTCGATCACCGATGTCGGCTCCGACTCAAACCTCACCCCTCGCATCTGCAAATTGGGAACATCCTGAAGTAGGAACACCTCCATGTCGGAAGAATGGTATTCCTCGGGAATCTGGCCGATCTTCCAATTGGGGTTTGTGGTTTCCACGTAGTAGTATTTCTTATCCTGAAAGAGCAGGTAGCTATCGGCTTTCAATGCCTCACAACTTACGCCTATAGCCAAATGTTCCGGCAGCACTAGCAGAATGAAATCCTCGGGCATCTCATGAAGGATTGCGGCAAGCAAAGCCACCTTGTCTTCGCAGTCGCCGCAACCATCCACCAGCGTTTCGACGGGATAACGCACATACTCCTCGATCCCCTTCGAAACAGAGTCGTAAGCGTAAGGAAGGGACTGCACGAAGGACACCGCCAATTCGATTTGTTCCGATTCCGAGGAAGCCATCTCCTCCAATTGTCCTGCGATCGCTTTCATCAATGGCCGGTCGTATTCCGAGAGCATGAAACCGGAATAACCAGGCGGATTATAGTTCTCATCCAGTTCGTATTTATAAACCAAATGTTCGCGATCATTTTGATAATAATCATACAAGTCTTTATCGATGGTCAACGAAAGGGAACACTGGTCCGCTTTATAACGCCACGAATGCTCAACGATGTAATGACCGTTTTCCTCAGTCACAACATGAGCTTGGGCTGAGAAGCTGATCATTACCAGGAACAAAAAGAAGTGAACGGACGAGCGCATTGTTGGTTTAATGGGTGCTTTATTTATCTCAAAGTTGTTATTCGAGGCAAAGATAAGAAAAAACTCCAGCTTTGAATCACCCAGTTTATCCTTTAATTAAAACACGAAATGCTGAATAGAATATTATTGGACGGATAGCCTTGACCTATTGTCAATTAATTTGAATAATTTTATTAATATTATTGAAATTATATTTTCGCAATTGGAAAATTCTTTCTACTTTTGCATTTAAAGAATAAAACGTATTTTTTATGTCAAAAGCAAATAACAAAAAAGAAATAACAAAAAACACGGCAATCGACCTGGTCCAAGTGACAGCAAAGGACGTAGAATCGCGAATGATTTTGTTACGAAACCAATTGGTATTGATTGATTCTGATGTGGCAGAGTTGTACGGCGTACAAACCAAAGAAGTTAACCAAGCAGTAAGAAACAACCCTCAAAAATTCCCTTATGGTTATATATTTGAGCTTAACAAGAGTGAAAAAGACGAGGTGGTCAAAAATTTTGACCACCTTAAAAAATTGAAATTCAGCAAAGTATCGCCCATCGCATTCACAGAGCGCGGCCTTTATATGCTAGCAACTATTTTGAAAGGTGAGCGAGCCATAAGTACAACACTTGCTATTATTGATACTTTTGTCCAGGTACGCGAATTGGCGAGAACAATGGAGGCTTTACAAAACGTGGAGGACGGAGGGGCGCTACAACGCACACTGCTTCAACGCACAGGTGACCTTTTAGCAGAAGTGGTTGGACATAACCTTAGTACCCACACCACGGAAACAGAGATCGAACTCAACTTTGCTGTAGTAAAGATTAAACACAAGGTCATTCGTAATAATAATGGGAATTAACCCTGCTCCTTCGGTTCCACATGAACAGCCACATGGGTCTCTTCACCGTAATGTTGGCGAAGCAGGTCTTCCACCTCGGAGGCTTTGTCATGGGCCTCTTTGAGGGTAAGGTCACCATCCATCAGGATATGCAACTCGATCGCGTAATGATTGCCGATGCGGCGGGTACGGAGGTCGTGCGGCTCGCTGATGCCAGGCACTTCTGACACCAATTTGAGGATCTCTTCCTCCACCTGGTCGGGAAGCGATTGCTCCATCAGGTCGCCGATGCCGTTTTTCAGCAAGTCGAAAGCCACCTTAACGATGAAAGCACCCACCACTACTGAGGCGATGGGATCAAGGATGGTCCAACGTTGTCCGAAGAAGATGGCGCCGCCGATGCCCACGGCAGTCCCGATGGACGACAGGGCGTCGCTCCGATGATGCCAGGCATTGGCTTCCACCGCCTTGGAATTCAGTTTTCTCGCTTTGACGATGGAATAACGATAGACACCCTCTTTCAGCACGATAGAGACGATGGCGGCCCAGAAAGCCAGCATGCCAGGCGCTTCCAGCACCTCGCCGTTGGCCCAGGCAGCGATCTTCATCGCCCCTTTGACGATGATGCCGATGGCCACCCCCATCAGGGCGATGCCGATGATGGTCAGAGCCAAAGTCTCATATTTGCCATGGCCATAGTCGTGCGACTTGTCCTGCGGCTTGTTGCTGATCTTGACAAACACCAGCACGACGATATCTGTCACGAAATCGGACAACGAATGCAAGGCGTCGGCAATCATGGCCGAGCTGTGTCCGATGATGCCCGCCACGAACTTAAACGCAAGTAGGATGACATTTACTGCGCCTCCCACGAGCGTCACCTTATAGATTTCCTTTTCCCGGGTCATGCGTTAATCAGCAATCTGTTTGGTAAGATAGATATGCGGCTTTTTGCTTGAGTCGAGCCACTCGATCAACCTTATTATCTCATCCCTTGACATGGATACGCAACCTGCAGTACGATGGTTTTCAAACCGCTCAATATGAATGAAGATGGCACTGCCTTTGCCGACAGCCACTGGTTCCGCCATGTTGTAGTCCACCACAACCGCATAATCATACAGGATATCATTGCGGTACAGCTTCTCGTTAGCTTTGTTGTTGATATACTTCCCATCTTTATCGACCACGATCTTGTTGTATTCACTGCTTGTGGTGTCGCTCACCCAGACATGTTTGGGACCAATCTCCATGAATTCGAATTTGGTATTCAAATCATTCTTCTTTCCAAAAGCAAAGGGCAGTCCATAATAGCCGGTAGGCGTCTTGAGATCACCTTCCCGCTTTTGCTCCGGTGCGACAAAACCGTTCACGCCCAGATGGACTACAAACGGCGGGAAAGCGCTCTCCCAGGAGCCATCCGCGCTTTTTTCAAAAGCATACAGCATGGCATTATAATGTTTCTTGGAGTCAATGAGCAGGGTTTCCTCATCTCCTACAATGACCAACTGCTGGCAATCGCCTGTCTGGAAAGCGCCTTTCTGCTCCAACAGCTCAACCATGTTGGTTTCCTCCGCTTGGGCAGCATAGTCCACATTCGACTGCAGCAAGTCAGTTTTATCCTTGATCCACCTGCCAATCACAGCATCATTCAGCAATGGCGTGTAGTAATCAATCGCTTTGGTCAAGGATGCCTTCTCGTATCCTTTCTCCAATCCATAGGATTCATAGTAATTGCCCAATAACAACTGAGCAATCGGTGCGTTTGGGAGTCCACTCTTGGCGTAATCCGTCAGGATCACCTCACGGTCCAAGGCGGAATAAACCTCGTTATTCCACGGACTAACCATCTGATATTCAAGTAATTCATTGATAAACTGATAGTCATACAGCACGGAAACCACAGGATTGAAGGGAAATGACAAATATGCGGCATCCTTACGGAGCGCCGAAGCTACGCCTTCTTTGAATTGACCAGCCTCAAGAGGATTGATTTCTGAGCTATAATGATACGTTTTGTCATTCCAGTCTGTCACAAAAAGATCGTTTGTAAAGGTCTTACCCGATTCGATCAGATGCAGGTCCGCCTTGATGTCATGGCAGTTGAGCATCTTCCTAAGGCTGTTGCGTAGCTTATTGTAGCGCCCTCCTTTGATTTTCTTTGGAAATGCTATGGTCCAATCCTTGTCGTTGACAGCTGTTTCGTTCAAGATATGATTCACTTTCTTCTGTGCCGCACCTGCCTCTTCTTGAACTGCTAGCAACAACTGTTGTTCTGCGTAGGTATCGTTAATGCCGTTTTGTTCCAAACTGTTGGGAAACTCGAAATCAAAATACACATAGTTGGCCTTGACGGGTCCTGAAGCAAAACGGGCGGCGGCAAACAAGGCCAAAACCACACCCAACGCAATCAACAGGGAACGCACCATCCTCTTTTTCTTGGAAACGGCGGGTTTGATTCCCTTCTTTTTTTTCATGGCCAGTTCCGTGATCCTGCTCTTCACTTTGGCCATCAGGTCGTCAGGATTGCGATAGCTTACATAGTATTTGTTAGAGGTGGCACTCATCAGCTCCTCGATATGCGCGATGTCTTCAGTTTTTTCATCAAACTCCTTCAACAAAAGGCAATGTTCGGGATGACCGTTTTTCTCATAACAGTTGACGGCAAGCCGGTATTCTTCCTCCGTTTTCTGGCCTATACGGTCTTCCACCAGAAACAAAACCATATCCGCCTCTTCGGTGATAAACTTGTTATAAATGCCTTGTTCGTCTCCAAAGTTCTCATAGGAGACCATGTTGACGGCCATATCCAAGCCGTTTTGTTTGAATTCATTGTTCAAGTCGTTGGCCATCGCCTTCAACCTCAGTCGCAACGGCTGAAGGTTTTTGGCACCGGCAACAAATACCGAGAGCGTTTTCATAGTTTTGCTTAGTTGAATGTTACCACAAAAGTAAAGATTTTTTTCAATATAGCATGATCGCCCAATACAAAAACCGCTATCTTTGCTGTAACAATCGAATATCATGAACAAATACCTTGACCTCTCGCCCGAAGTGGCTGCCGCGATGCAAGCCGGCAAGCCTGTTGTGGCCCTTGAATCGACCATCATCTCCCATGGAATGCCTTATCCCCAGAATGTCGAAACCGCGTTACGGGTGGAACAGACCATCCGAGAAGGCGGCGCAATACCCGCCACTATCGCCGTCATCAAAGGCCGTTTGAAAGCCGGGTTGACCCATGAAGAAATCGAATATCTCGGCAAGAAAGGCCCTGCCGTAACCAAGGCTTCACGTCGCGATCTACCCGTGCTCGTGGCTCGGGGACAAGACGGCGCCACCACGGTGGCCACCACCATGATCATCGCGGCTTTGGCAGGCATCAAAGTGTTCGCTACCGGAGGTGTTGGCGGTGTGCATCGCGGTGCTGAAGTCACCATGGACATCTCCGCCGACCTGGAAGAGCTGGCACGCACCCCTGTCATGGTCATCTGCGCCGGAGCCAAGTCCATCCTCGACCTGGGACTCACCTTGGAGTACCTTGAAACCAAAGGCGTCCCCGTCATCGGATATGGCACTGAAGAACTGCCCGCCTTCTATACCCGCAAGAGCGGCTTTAAGGTGGATTACCGCCTTGACACGCCTGAGGAATTGGCAGCAGCCTTTAAGGCCAAACAAGAGATGGGACTCGGCGGCGGTATGCTCGTCACCAACCCCATTCCAGAGGAATACTCCATGGACGCAGACCGCATCAACGCTGCCATCGACGAGGCCATCGCAGACGCCAAACGTCTGGGCATCCATGGCAAGGAAACGACACCCTACCTGCTCGCACGGGTCAAAGACCTCACGGGCGGCGACAGCCTCGCCTCCAACATCCAGCTGGTGCTGAACAACGCCAGGTTGGCCGCACAAACAGCTGCTTTCTTATAGTTTCTTAAATTAGGAATATCAATATTCCTCTTCTTCTCCCAACAATATCAGACGCCATTCAACCACGGGCTCTTCGAGAACCTCTCCGAAGGAATCCAAGAGCGCCTGTCCCTCGGCTTCTGTGAGTAACTCCTCGCCTTTGTAGTATTCGTAATCCAAGTCATCCGTCTCAAAGTTGTAGCTCTCCATGATGCCCAAGGTAAACTCGGTAGCGCTGTCTTTCAGCTTCGTGTAATGCACATAAAAGCAACCCGTGCCACAGCCGCCGGCATCGCCTACGACACCTTTATAAAAGATCAGGTGGCGCTTGAAATCCTTGCCAGCCACAATGGTCACTGCACCCTCGACAATGGACAACACCGCCTGGTATTCCTCGTCCTCAGTGCTGATCCAAAGCTCAGGTTCTCCGTCCTCGTCGATATCAATCAAGGTATATTTGGAGAAATCACCCATCTCGTAGGTCATGTATTGCTGATCGAACTCATCCATGATGTCGGCAACGCCATCATAATCCATCATGGGACCGTCAAAGTCCATTCCATTCCAAGTATAGATGTGACGCAAGGCAGCCCACCAATGGAAGAAATACTCATTCGCCACCAAATCGTCACTCTCCTGAGTGAAATGATAACCCAACTCGGTATTCGCGTATGAAGAGGTGTAAAGGTCTTTGGGTTCCGGCGTCAGCGTCTTGCTTGCGGGATCGTAATCGTAGAAGGCGACAAACGACTTCACGGCAGCGGAAGGTTGGAAAAAGGTGATGCCAAAGAGTTGATGTCCGTTGGAGCGTTGCCACAGGCGCGCCTCCATCTGTTCAGCATCGGCATCGTCGCTACCCTCGGCGAAACTCATGAAAGCAAACTCTGGATAATACTCCGTAATATACTGCCTTTGATCCTCAGGCAACTTCAAGTCCTCCAGCAAGGCAGCAACTGACTTGGTCGGCCATTGTTTATGGAACGCCTTGACCAACTCCAGGACGTTACTGCTCTCAACACCATTGATCGTAGTCGTCTGCCACGATTCATTCACCTGGTCGATGGTCAGGATAGGTTTGCTTTCTTCTTTGACAACAGCCTGCTTGCCATTGTTGTTGCAGGCATACAAAAACAGGCACAAAAGGCCAATAACGAAAATGTACTTTTTCATGTGCAAAAGTTTTAATTTGAGACAAAATTACATTTTTTTATCTTTGCGGAAACATTAATAACAAGTTGTCATGAAAAAAGCACTCTTCTTAATTCTTGCACTATCCACTAGCATCCTGCAATTTGCCTTTGGCGCAGCACCGGTGAAACTGAACAGTCCCGACGGAAAGCTGGAACTCAGTTTTGAATTGAAGGACGGCGTACCGTACTATGCCCTCAACAGAAACGGAAGTCCAGTGGTACTGCCCTCCAGGATGGGCTTTACCTTGGAGTGGCGTGACGACTTGTTCCATGCTTTTGTTTTGAAAGACACGAAATACGATTCTTTTGACGAGACCTGGGAGCCTGTCTGGGGAGAGGAAGCCCGGATACGCAACCACTATAACGAGCTACTGGTCACCTTGGAACAACCCATAGGAAGTGTGGAGAGCATGGACCACTCCACCGAAAGCAAGGCCACCGTGATGCAGATCCGTTTCCGGCTCTACGACGACGGCTTGGGCTTTCGTTACGAGTTCCCCATTGAGAACTCGCTGGTCTGTTTCTGGTTCAAGGAAGAGATGACCGAGTTTGTCATGGCCGGCGACCACAAGGCTTGGTGGATTCCTGGAGATCTGGACACCCAAGAGTACAACTACACCGAGTCGCGACTGTCGCAGATTCCCGAGTTATGGGAGGCAGGCCACAAAGACGGCGGATGGCCTTGGACGGCTTTTTCCAAGACTGGCGTGCAGACTGCGTTGCAGATGAAGACCGACAATGGCCTTTACATCAACATCCACGAAGCAGCCACACTCGACTTCCCCACCATGCACCTTGATTTAGTAACGGAGAACGGAGAACGGAAAACGGAAAATGATTTACCCGATAGTTCTCCGTTTACCTTCCGTGCCTTCCTCTGCCCCGATGCCACCGGTTACAAAGGCCGCATCCAGACCCCGTGCACCACTCCTTGGCGCACGGTGATGGTCTGCGAGAAAGCCACGGATGTCCTTGCCTCGCGGTTGATCCTCAACCTCAACGACCCTTGCGTCTTGGAAGATGTCTCCTGGATCCACCCCGTCAAGTACATGGGGGTTTGGTGGGAGATGATCTCAGGAAAGAGCACCTGGTCCTACACTAACGACTTCCCCTCAGTGAAGCTGGGATTGACCGACTATGAACATGCCACGCCTAACGGAACCCATGGTGCCAACAACGCCAACGTACGCCGTTACATCGACTTCGCGGCGGAGCACGGTTTTGATGCACTGCTTATCGAAGGATGGAACATCGGATGGGAAGATTGGTACGGCAAACAGAAAGAATTCGTGTTCGACTTCCTCACCCCCTACCCGGATTTCGACCTTCCCGCACTCAACAAGTATGCTCATGAGAAAGGCATCCGTCTCCTCATGCACCACGAGAGCTCCGCTTCCACGGTCAACTACGAGCGATGGATGGAAAAGGCCTACAACTTGATGAACCAATATGGCTACGATGCAGTGAAAGGCGGCTACGTGGGCACCATCATCCCCTTCGGCGAAGGCCACTACAGCCAGCCCATCAACAACCACTACCACTATGCCATCGTGGAAGCCGCCAAGCACCATATCATGGTGAATTCACACGAGGCCGTCAGGCCCACCGGTCTCTGCCGCACCTGGCCCAACATGATCGGCAATGAGAGCGCCATGGGCACCGAGTTCCGTGAGCGCATCAAGCCGGGACATACCACCATCCTGCCTTTCACCAGACTACAAGGAGGACCCATGGACTACACCCCCGGTATCTTTGAGCCCGACATGGGCAAGATCGTCCTCTGGGGCAAACAGATGCACCACACCATCTGTAACCAGTTGGGCCTGTACGTCACCTTCTACTCGCCGCTGCAAATGGCCGCCGACTTCCCCGAACACTATGAGCCTTACCTGGACGCCTTCCAGTTCATCAAAGACGTCGCCGTGGATTGGGACACCAGCATCTACCTGATGGCTGAGCCCGGCGATTACATCGTCACCGCCCGCCATCCCAAGCTCTCCTCGCTGAACAAAGCCGCCGAAGGCCTCTCCGCCTTGTCCGACGGCAAAAAAGGCGTCATCAGCAATGCCACCCGTTATGTGTATGCCATTCCCGATGACGTGGAACTCCTCACTCCCAACTCCTCACTCCCCACTCCCCACGACGTTTGGTACGTCGGAGGTATCACTGACGAAAACGCACGTGAGGTGACGGTGAAACTGGATTTTCTGAAGCCCGGTGTGAAATATGAAGCCATCATCTACGCTGACGCCAAGAACGCCTGCGGCCTCCCCGATAATTCCGAATTCCGCATTCCGAATTCCGCATTAAAATATAACCCTCAAGCATACACCATCTCGAAGAAGAAGGTCACCTCGAAATCCGTGCTGAAGCTTAAGATGGCGCCTTGCGGCGGTTTCGCCATATCGCTCAGATCCCTCTAGATCTTGAACCTTACCGAAACCTCTGACAAGACATCGTGATGCCTGTAGTTCTCTGAAGGCACACGGCTACGGTAATCGTAAGTCAAAGACAGGTCAAGGAACAACATCCTGGTGATCTGGGTCTGCAGCTTGGTCACGCAGTTGATGATGTAATCGCCAAAATCGAGCACCGAGGGCTGGATGAATGTACAATGGTATAGGCTCAGGTTATCGGCTAGTTTCTGCTTGATCTTGGGACGAATCGAGATGCGATAGTTGTTGTTGGGAAGGACCGTCGCATCGGTAAAATCATTCCAATCGTAAACAAAGGCGGCGCTGACCGAATAGTCGCAGATGGATGGGATGGTGTATATCCTATACTTGAACCCCACTAGTCCGCTGAGCTTGAGATCATAACCCTTGTATTTGTTCGTCAACATCTCACAAGCAAGGAACGGAGAGTATTTGTCATACTGATACAAATCCATCTTCACGCCCCCATTGATTTCAAAATTGGTTTCTTCCCATTGACGCCCCAGGTCATTTCGCTGGATGAGGGAGCTGTAAAGGAACCGATAATTGAAATCGAACGCAACGATGCTGTCGTTGCGGTTCAAAGCGGCATCGTGGCTGACGTTACAATTGTTGACATTGCCCGTGTGCAAGGAAGCCCCGAGACCCACATTGTAATGCCATTTCCTTTGGCCGAAAACACATATCGTACTGATAATCAGCGATATACATAGAAACAACCTAATTCTATTCATTTCTTGCGGATTAGGTTGTAAAAATACAACAAAATGGTTTATTTTTGCGTTGTTGAATAAAAATACGAAACCCATGAAAAAAGCACTAGCTTTCATCGTCATGCTCACCCTCTTTGTCGGGTCAGCCCTAGCACAAAATACACTGAACGCCAATGGCGACAACATCATTGGCACTTATTTGGGAAAACAAGGCGATGACCAGTTCAAGGTCAGCATCACAAAACAGAAAGACGGCACCTACACCGGTCAGGTGATCTGGCTTGAAAAGGACAAGGACGCCAACGGGAACAAGCTGCTCGACACCAAAAACCATGACAAGAGCCTGCGCAATACTCCTTGCGACCAGATCGTGCTTTTTTCTGGGCTGAAATACTATGCCAAGGACCAACGCTGGGGCGGCACCAAGATCTACGATCCTCAGCGCGGCATCCGAGCCAACCTTCAAATTGAATTCACCGACGACGGGATTCTCAAACTCAGGGGAAGCGTCCTCGGCATTGGCGAAAGCGTGTATTGGAAAAAAATCAAGTAAGACGGCTGCGGGATAGTTTCCTAAGGTCCAAGAGCCACGGCATCCAACGCACGATGAGTTTCACCGCCAAGTAGATCAAGGCAAATCCCACCAACCATAACAACAAGACCAACCACCAATGACCCGGGTAGTAGGTATAGGCCACACCACCCAGCAGCATCGGTATGGAGCCACTCAATAGATAAAAGCCCAGGGAGTTCTTGCCGATAAAACTCAAAAAACGGTTTTCAGGCAGCCGCTTGCAGCCTTGAATAATCAACAGAATTGAGAACAAGCTGGCAACGAACGACGGGATGGACATCCGGGTGTTGTACTGCACAAACTCAAACGACAGTGCCAGCACCACGAAAACGATGGCCATCGGCAGCAGGACATACCATTTCAGGAAACGATCGACCTGTTGCTCATATTTCCAATACAAGGCGCCCAAGGCCAAGAACAGCATGGCTATCATCCCGTTCTTATACGCCCAGTAGCCCTTGGGGAAAAGCTCCAGTCTGAAATTGGCCATCAAAAGCCCCACGCTGGCCACAAGTACCGAGAGCAGCACATAGAACCACACGTTCCGTTTCCTGGTAAGAAGCATCAACAAAGTGAACAATTCGGCGAGTGTCAAGGCACTGATGAACCAGAAGGTGCCACCGCCAATGGTCTTGAACAAGAACCTCCCCCACTCAAATCCGTTCCCAAGGAGCAAACTCCTGGGGAAAAACTCTATCAGTGAAAACAACAACGCTGGGAGAATCATACGGAACACGATATTGGACAACAAGCTCTTGGCTCCATTCCTTGGAAAAGTCTTCCTGTCTTCAACGATCAAAGGCTCAGTGAGTTGTTTCCTATATAACAGATAGCCGGACAGGAAGAAGAAGATATTGATGATCCATGGGAAAAGAAAACTCAATAGGGTTTTTTGAAGATAACCATATCCCATCTCTGCATGACTGAACACAACCATGGCCATCGCAACAGCCTTCGCTTTGTCGATCCAAGGAATGTGTTTTTTGTTCGTCATAACATCAGATACTTAAAGCAAAATTACATTTTTTAACCAATCCTTTTCAACATCCAAAAAAAGTTTTATCTTTGTAGAGACTAAACCTAAGAAAAATGAAAAAAGTTGTACGTACCGTATGGATCAGCGTCTTGACAGGTTTGGCCCTTCTGGTCGTTTCATGCACCAGCCAGAACAGGATTCCCCGGAAAGTCAAGAAGGAGCTGATGGCCGAGCGCGACAGCATCGAGGTTAGCATCAGCGAAAGCAAGGAAAGAGAAGCCGTCTATTGGGGATCGCCATACATGCAAGACCTTAACAATTACGACAATCTCAGCATGAAACGCGAGACCTGCAACACCCTGATTGAAATCAAGAAGGAACAGGTGGCCATGTACCAACGGCTAAATGAGATCAACTCCATCTTAGGCAAGAACGAAGAGGCTCTTGAAAACGAAGCTTTCAGCAATAAGGCCAGAAACGACATACAACGCATCGAGGACATCCTGGACCATCTCGTGCCACCCTGCGTTTACGGTCCACCGCCAACAGACAGATAACACCTTTTGCCATGACAAGACTGGGTTTCAAAAAGAAAGTCCTCCTGGAGCTCAACCGCGCCGTGCTACAGCAACGCACCGAAGATCACGAGTTGCAGCAGCTGTTTTGGGAATGCACCCTGCGGTGCAACCTGAACTGTAGGCACTGCGGCAGCGATTGTCGTATGCTCTCGGAGCAAGACGACATGCCGCTGGACGACTTTTTGAAGGTGCTTGACGAGATCCGTCAGCATCAGGATCCTGCCAAGGTCATGGTCATCACCACCGGTGGCGAGCCCACCATGCGTCGGGACCTTACCCGCTGCGGTCGTGAGATCAGCAACCGCGGCTTCGTCTGGGGCATGGTCACCAACGGCATGCTGCTCTCCGCTTCCAAGTTGGACGAATTCGTCGATGCCGGCCTAAAGTCCATCGCCGTGAGCTTCGACGGGTTCGAAGAGGACCACAACTGGATGCGGGGCAATCCCCAAAGCTACAAGAACGTGCTCACCGCCGTTGAGGCACTGAAGCAGCATCCCGAACTCACTTGGGACGTCATCACCTGCGTCAACCAACGCACCATCCAATACCTTCCCCAGTTTCGCGACTTCCTTGTCAGCCTAGGCATCAAACGCTGGCGCCTCTTCACCGTGTTCCCCTTCGGCCGTGCCGCCAACGAGCCCGACTTCAAGCTCTCCAATAGCCAGTTCGTAGAGATGATGGAGTTCATCAAGTCCACCAGGCTTCAGGGCAACATCCGCGCCGACTACGGTTGCGACGGCTTCCTAGGTCACTACGAAGGCGAGGTGCGCAACCACTACTTTTCGTGTAGCGCCGGCATTAACGTCGCCTCCATCCTCGCCGATGGCTCCATCTCGGGTTGCCTGAGCATCCGCAGCGACTACCACCAAGGCAACATCTACCAAGACAGTTTCTGGGAGGTCTGGCAAAACAGATACGAGGTCTATCGCGACCGCAAGTGGATGAAGACCGAACAATGCGCCAAATGCAAGATGTGGCGTTACTGTCTGGGCAACGGATTTCACCTCAGGGACGGCAACGGCAAGCTGCAAGTATGCCAATACAACATGATTGTAGCATCAGAAAACGAAAAAAAGAAAGACCATGAAAATCACAGAACAAGATAAAGCCTTCATGCGCGAAGCCATCCGCATCGCCGATGAGAGCGTGAAAAACGGCGGCGGCCCCTTCGGTGCCGTCATCGTCAAAGACGGAGAAATCATCGCCGGCCGCTCCAACAGCGTCACCCTCAACAACGACCCTACCGCCCATGCCGAAGTCAACACGATTCGCGAAGCCTGCCAAAAGCTAGGCACCTTCGACTTGTCCGACTGCGTCATCTACACCTCTTGCGAGCCTTGCCCCATGTGCCTCGGTGCCATCTATTGGGCCAAGCTGCGCCGTATCTATTACGGCAACACCAAGAAAGACGCCGCAGCCATTGGTTTCGCCGACGACTTCATCTACAAGGAACTCGATAAGCCCATCAGCCGCCGGTCCCTCCCGTTCATCCACCTGCTTCCTCAAGAAGCCATCAGCTCCTTCAAACTCTGGGATGAGAATCCTGACAAAACAGAATATTAAGACCTCATATAGCCATGAAAAGCATCTACAAACAATTCAGGGAAAGCGTCAAGACCATCACTGACTACTACTTGCTGCTTGTTGAAGAAACCAAGTCGCAGCGCCTCGTAGGAAGCACCAACGAGTGGATCCTCGACAACTACTACATGATCAGTGAGCAGGAAAAGGTCTTGAAGATCGACCTCCAAAGCAAGAGTTTCAGAAAGATCGAAGGCGAACGCATGCAGCATCTCGAACAGCTGTTGCACGACTTCCTCACCCGTTACCACTATCAGACCGACAAAGGGCTGCTCTTTGACCACCTCACCCAAGAGCAGGAACGGAACAACGACTATTTCTCCTACCCCGAGGTCTGCGCCCTGCTGCCTTTGATGAAGTTCATCCTCATCCAGGAGCTGGCTGCCTTGTGCCAACAGCTGAAGGACACCAACGCCTACCACTACTCGCCCACCGACCGTTCCCTGGCCGATGTGGACAAGCTCAACGATGCCGCGAGGGAGAACCTCCGCATGATGAACCTCTTCAACTCCCTGAAGAAGATGACCAAACTCCCGATGTCGGAACTCATCGACAGCGTGAGCTTCTCGGAAAAGATGCTTAAGGAAGAGAAAGCCGGGATGTACGACCAGATGTACGACCGGACCAAGGACGACTACCGCGCCAAGATCACACGACTGGCGAAAAAGAAAACGGAAAACGGAAAGCGGAAAACGGAGTATGAACTCGTCAAAGAGCTGGTGGCCAAGGCCGACGAGAAAGGCGAGCATGTGGGATGGCAACTGTTCCCGCCCAAGAACTGGAAAAACAGAGCCCATTGGTATGTCGCCATCGTGAGCATCTTCTCCGCCTTGCTTGCCTTCGGATTCGCCTATGCAGCCTTCGGACTCGGCTCCTCCAGAGCCATCTGGCTGACCGTCATCCTCACCCTCCTTATGGTAGTGCCGATGAGCCAAATCATCATCGACCTTTTCAACCAACTGCTCTATCGGATCCACAAGCCTGTCAACACCTTCAAGATCAAGTTCAAGGACGGACTCATCCCCAAGGAATATGCTACCATGGTGATCATGCCTACCATCTTGAAAAACAAGGCGAGAACCATCGAGCTGCTGGAACAGCTGGAAGTCTATTACCTGTCGAACATCAACCGCGCCAGCGAGGGACAGCGTCTTGAACGACGCCCGCAAAACCTATACTACACCTTGATCGGCGACGCCGCCGCAGGTCCCAACGAGGACATGCCTTGGGACGAAGAGGTGGCAGAAGCCGGTCTGGCCAAAGTGAAAGAACTCAACAAGAAATACGGAGCCAACATCTTCAACTTCGTCTATAGAAGACGCGCCTGGAGCGATGGCGAGAACTGCTGGCTGGGCCATGAGCGCAAACGTGGCGCCATCTTGCACTTCAACGACCTGCTGCTGGGCAACACCTCCGAAGCCGACAAGAAAAAACGTTTCCGCTGCGAGACCATCAGCGATTGGCGAAGAGGTGCGGAAATCGGAATGCGGAAATCGGAATGCCCAATCACCTTCATCATCACGCTGGACACCGACACCGAGTTGGTGCTGTATTCTGCCCAAAAGCTGATCGGCGCCATGGCTCACCCGCTGAACCGCGCCAAGCTCTCCCCTGACGGACGCCGAGTGGATTCCGGCTACGGCATCATGCAACCTCGTGTCAACGTCGATGTCGAAGTCACCCACAAGTCACGCTATGCGCAACTCTTCGCTGGCCTGGGCGGCCTCGACGTCTATACAACCGCATCCTTCGAGCTGTACCAAGACATCTTCAACGAAGGCAGCTTCTGCGGCAAAGGTATCTATGACCTCAAAGTGTTCCAACAGGTGTTGAAAGGCACCTTCCCAGAGAACCTCATCCTCAGCCACGACCTCATCGAAGGATGCCACATCCGCTGCGGACTCATCAACGACTTGGAGTTGTTCGACGACAACCCGTCGAACTACATCGACGATGCCAAGCGCCACCACCGCTGGACCCGTGGTGACTGGCAGATCATCGGATGGCTCCGCAACCGCGTCTATAATGAAAAAGGTGAGAAAGTCAAGAACCAAGTCAACACCATCGGCCGCTGGAAGATCTTCGACAACCTCCGTCGCTCCGTACTCAGCTTGGCACTGATGGTCGTCATCATCTTCGGCTTCGCCATCCAACTCTCATCGCGAAATACCGCACTCTCAGCGATCACGCCACCCTGGTACGTCCTGGTCGCCTTCATCGCCGTAGCAAGCCCCATCGTGTTCTTCATCCTTGGGCAAGTCACCAAACTACCCAGCTTCGGCAAACGCTACCATTACTACGCCACGCTGATGCGCGGCTTCAAGGTGATCATCTACCGCTCCGTAGTACAGTTCGCCCTGTTACCGAAGGAAGCCTGGATGTACACCGACGCCCTCATCAGGGCTTGTTACCGCATGTGGTTCAGCCACAAGAACTTACTCAACTGGATCACCAGCGACGAAGCCGCCAAGAGCACCAAAGGCACCTTGGGCGACTACATCAGCAAGTTCTGGTTCAACTACGTCTGCGCCGCTATCGTTATCCTTCTCTCTGTCTTGCGCTCTCCTTTCTCCACTGCCAGCTTCCTCATCGCCCTGCTCGTCGCCCTCCTCTGGATCGGCGCACCCTTCCTGATGTACTGGCTCGGCAAGAAGTTCCCGCAAAACAAGAAGAACCTCTCTGCCAAGGAGACGGAAGACGTCCGCCAGTTGGCCAAAGACACCTGGCATTTCTTCGACAGCCAGATTACCGAAAGTACCCACTATCTCATCCCGGACAACTACCAGCTCAACCGAGAGAAACAGGCCGACTATAAGACCTCACCGACCAATATCGGTTACTCCTTGACCTCCATCATCTCCGCTGCCGAACTGGGATTCATCCCCCGTGAGGAGGCCGTGGAACGCTTGGGCCACATCATTGACACCGTGGAGCAACTCGAGAAATGGAACGGGCACCTCTTCAACTGGTACCATATCCACACCCTCCAAGCCCTGCCCAACTTCTTCATCTCCACCTGCGACAGCGGCAACTTCGTGGCATGCCTCTATGTCGTGAAAGGGTTTTTAAACGGAGAACGAAAAACGGAAAACGGAGAACTACTTGAGAGGGTTGAAAAGCTGATTGAAGAGACGGATTTCTCCAAGCTCTACAATCCCGAGCTGGATGTGTTCAGTATTGGCTATGACTATGGTGCACATGCCCTGCTGCCCTACCATTACAACAACTTTGCCTCCGAGGCTCGACTCACCAGCTTCCTTACCATCGCCCAAGGCGACGCCCCCTACAAGCACTGGTTCTGCCTCGACAAGACCCTCGTACAGTACAAACGCTACAAAGGCGTGGCCTCCTGGTATGGCACCCTCTTCGAGTACTTCATGCCCCTCATCTTCCTGCCCACCTTCAAGCACACCCTCATGGACGAGACCTACAGCTTCGCCATCAGGGCACAAAGGGCGTTTATCAAGAATACCGAAGGAAGAAATCCGAAAATCGATCTGCCCTGGGGCATTTCAGAAACCGCATACAACGAACTTGATGATGCACAAAACTATAAGTATCATGCATTTGGAGTACCTTATCTAAAGTTCCAGAACACCACCCCGGACCGTATCGTCATCTCGCCTTACAGCTCCTTACTGACCATTGGCGTCAACGACCGTGCCGTCTATGACAACCTGAAACGCTTCAAACGGCTTGACATGTACGACGACATGGGTTACTACGAAAGCTACGACGCTGACGACCAAGTGCCTGTGCTGGCCCATTATGCCCACCACCAAGGCATGATCCTCGCCTCCCTGGCCAACTACCTTACCGACCACTGCCTGCAACATTACTTCATGCAGGAACCAGTGTTCCGTTCCATGGAGACACTACTTAAAGAAAAGGCTCAAGTAAAACCATATATTGATTTGAAAGTCACGCAATATAAGCGTTATCAATATTCTAAAGTTCAGACCGAAAGCGATGCACGCGACTACGATGGCATCGCCCCTGTTCCGGAAATCGGCGTGGTTAGCAACGGCCAATACACCGTGTTGCTCAACGACCGCGGCTCCGGTTTCTCCAGGTACCGTAACATCCTCATCAACCGCTATCGCAAGATCAGTGCCGACCACTATGGCACCTATCTTTATATCCGTAACCTGAGCAACGACAAGCTCTGGTGCAACACCTACTCCCCACTCGACGTCATGCCTTCACAGTATCGTGTCAGTTTCGCCTCCGACAAGATCTTGTTCATGCGCGTCGATGACGACATTGAGACCAAGACGGAGATCACGGTGCTGAAAGACTTCTTCGCTGAGATCAGGAGATACACCTTCACCAACAACGGCCCCATTGACGTCGATCTGGAGATCACCACCTACGGCGAAGTGGTTTTGTCACCTCGCGATGCCGATGCCGCCCATCGTGTCTTCAACGGCATGAAGGTGCTAAGCGAATATGACAGCGAACACCAAGCCCTGATCTTCAGCAAACCCGCACAGAATGGCGAGGACAGCGTCTATTATGCCATCCACAAGCTGTTTGTCGATCAAGACGAAATCTCATCGAAGCGCACCAACTTCAACATCCCGAGTTCCAACTTGGTGGAATACGAAACCTCCAGGGTCCGGTTCCTAGGTCGTGGCGGCAGCATACGACATGCCCATGTCATCGACAACCACCGCACCTTGAGCAACACTGTCGGCACCACCCTCGACCCGATCATGAGTATGCGCCGACGCATCCACATCCCCGCTGGCAAAGCCGTGACAGCTTTCATGATCACTGGCTTCGCCAAAGCCAAGGACCAGTTGTACCATCTGGCTGAGCAATATGTAAATGCCATGGATATCGAGGATGCCTTCAAGAAATCCTCCGTCTTCAACAACATGCGCACCAGCATGTCGCTACTGAAAGGCTCTCAGATGCGGCTTTACAACAGCATCTCCAAGTACATCCTCCAGACCGCTACTTTCGGCAACCACCGTCAAGAACTGTTGGCCAAGAACCGGCTCTCACAGAGCGGCTTATGGCGCTTTGGCATCAGCGGCGACCATGCCATCGTGGTGATGGAGATCGATGACATCAACCGGTCCGGATTCGCCAAGGAGAGGCTACGTGCCTTTGAGTACTACAAAGTCCACGGCATGGTCCTCGACCTCGTCTTCATCAACGACGTGCCGGGCTCCGACCATGAGGGACTCAACCACTTTATCCGCAACATGGCCGACACCGAACATCTCTGGGCCACCCACGAACAAGTCGGACAGGTCTTCATCCTGGACGGCGACAGCATCAGCGAGAACGAACGCACCCTGCTACGTACCGTCGCGCGCATCGACTTCAACGACCATGAGCGCATCGAGCAACAGCTGCAGCAGCTGGAGGCTGCCAACCAGCAATACCAGGACAAGGTGGAATATCCCGTGCTGAAGCCCAGTGCCCAATTCCGCGTCTGGAGCACCTTGGACTTCTACAACCAGTACGGCGGCTTCGACAACAACGGTCGCGACTATGTCGTCACCAACACCAACACCCCGATGCCTTGGGTCAACGTCATCTCCAACCCGAGGTTCGGCTGCATCGTCAGCTCCACCATGGCCGGCTTCTCCTTCGCCTACAACGCACAACAGTTCAAGCTCACCGCCTGGAGCAACGACATCGTGCGCGACAATGCCTCCGAGATGCTCCTCATCAACAAGAAGCAGTTCGTCCCAGGCACGGCAAGACACGGCCAAGGCTTCTCCTCTTTCGACGCACAATATGACGAATACAGCGTCAAGGTACGTGTCTTTGTCGCCACGGAGCGTCTGGAGAAATACTACCAGATCAAGATCGAGAACAAGACCAAGGAAGACATGGAGATCCAACTCGACATGGTCTATAAGCTGGTCTTGGGTCATACCGAAGAAAAGACCGCTCGGTTCATCTTCTCCGAATGGGATGAGCACTCACACAGCATCTTCGCCCGCAACGCCTACCACGACCAATACAGTAACACATGGATACGGCTCACCGCTGTGGCGGAAGACGTCAAAGAAGCGCAATATGACTATTCGCTCAAATACCCGAACCGCAAGCGTCTGGGCATGAAGTTCAGCATCCCCGCCAAGTCGGAAGGCGCCATTGCATTCATCATCTCCATCCCCGAGAGCGCGGAACAAAGTGTACAGAAATACAGCAAGGCCATGATCGATGCTGAATTCGACAAGGTCATCCGCTTCTGGGATGAGAAACTCGACACCATCCAGGTGGAAACGCCCGACAAGTCGCTCAACTATATGCTCAACCGCTGGTACCTGTATCAGGTATATGCCTCTCGCCTCTTCGCCCGTGCGGGCTTCTATCAGGTGGGTGGCGCCACGGGCTTCCGCGACCAGCTGCAAGATGTGATGAGTTGCCTCTATAGCGACCCGAGCTACGCCCGTCGCCAGATCCTTGACCACGCCGCACACCAGTTCGCGGAAGGTGACGTGCTGCACTGGTGGCACGAGAGCATGAAACTCGGTGCCCGAACGACGTTCAGCGACGACTACCTGTGGTTGGTCTATGTCACCTATCAATACGTCAAAGTGACCGGTGACCTCGACATTCTCAATGAGCAAGTGCCTTTCTGCATCGCCGAACAACTCGCTCCAGGCGAGGCAGAGCGCTGCGTGAGGTATAATTCGGAAATCGGAATGCGAAATGCGGAATCCTCCAAGGCTTCACTCTATGAGCATTTACGCAGGGCCATCAACCGCTCCATGGGCCGTATCGGCGCCCACGGCCTACCGCTGATGGGTTGCGGCGACTGGAACGACGGCATGAGCCGTGTTGGCGTCGGAGGCAAGGGCGAGAGCGTCTGGGTAGCCTTCTTCCTCTGCGACCTGCTGCCAAAGATGGAAGAACTCACCCAACAGATGCCTGATGCCGACCTCAACTACTGCGAGGAACTCTCCAAGTTCCGCAGCAGCTTGGTACAAGCCCTGCAAGACCACGCTTGGGACGGCTTCTGGTTCCTCCGCGCCTTCTTCGACAATGGAGACCCGATGGGTTCGCACAACAACACCGAATGCCAGATCGACCTCATCTCTCAGGCATGGAGTATCCTCACAGATGTCGCCACGCCCGACCAGAAACGCTCCATCTTCAGGGAGACCGATGGCCGTCTCGTCAACCGCGAACACGAGATCATCCAACTCCTCACCCCTGCCTTCAAGAACTCTGCCGACAACCCAGGTTACATCATGCAGTATCCTGAAGGCGTGCGAGAGAACGGCGGCCAGTACACCCATGGCGCCATGTGGTACATCATGGCCCAGCTCAAGGAAGGCCGCACCGACATGGCTTACTTCCTCTATTCGCTCATCAACCCGATCCACCGCACCCAGACCCTTGCCGACGTGTTGAAATACAAGGTAGAGCCGTACTGCATCGCAGCCGACATCTACAGCAACCCGCAGCATCCCGGCCGCGGCGGCTGGACCTGGTACACCGGATCCGCCTCATGGGCTTACAAGACCGGCATCGAGAACATCCTCGGCTTCCACAAGGAAGGCAATGTGCTGACCCTCACGCCCAACGTCCCGTCCGAATGGGATGAATTCACCATCAGATACCGCTTCGGCAACACTACCTACGTACTGAAATACCAGCGTAAAGGTCAAGAAACGGCAAACAAAAAGCCGTCAACAACCGTGGAATTGGTTGATGACGGCCAGGAGCACACCATCTTGGTATGAACGGTCAAAAGACCGTCTTCCAGAGGATCTTTAAGTCTTTGACAAAGGAATACCGATAGTAGTATTCCTTGTTGATGCGTACCTTATCGGGGTAAATCACCTCATCGTTATACCATTGGGCAATTTCATCCTCTGAACGGGGATCGCCGCTTGCCTTCTGCTGATGGACATAGTCCTCGATGAGTTTCTCTTCATTGCGGTATTTCAGCGTGGCAGGACCCGTGATCCCTGGACGCATCTCCAATACGATACGGTCCTCCCCTTCCAGCTTGTCCGCATAGCCGGGAACATCCGGTCGAGGCCCCACGAAACTCATGTTGCCCACCAGCACATCCCAGAGTTCCGGAAGCTCATCCAACTTGTAATGGCGCAACTTGGCGCCCAATGGCGTAACCTGGTCCTTGTTGGGATAGGCAATGGTATAGCGCTGCACCCGGTTACTCATGGTGCGGAACTTATGGATCTTGAACGGTCTCCCCTTGCGTCCCACCCGTACCTGGGTAAACAGCACAGGCCCATCCGGCATCTTGATCTTCACCAGGACGGCAATGATGAGCAGCAGCCAGCTTGCCAGCAGGAGTCCCAGCAATGCGGCAAGACGGTCAAACAAGTATTTTACGGTCTTCTGAAAACCGTTCATAACAATTATTCTGCGGAAAAGTCCTTGATTCGTTGTTCTTCACTACGGCGACATACCAAGAGGCGTCCATCCTTCGCCGAGACGATGTAGCCTTCAAGACCTTGGAGCACCACTTTCGAGGCGTCTTCAGCATGCACTACGCAGTCGCGGCATTCATAGAGGTGCACGTTGCCCACGGCGCCGTTGCCACAAGCATCATGTTCCAACTTGTCATACAACGAAGCCCAGTTGCCCAGGTCGCTCCATCCGAAGTCGGCAGGATGCGTATAGACCCTCCCGTCGGCGGCGGCTGGTTCCATCACGGCAAAGTCAATGGAGATCTTCTCGCACTGCGGGAAGATGGCCCGAACCGCTTCCGGTGTCGTCATCCTTTCGATATCCGAGGCGATATTCGGCTTATAGGACCGGATCGCCTTCGTGATGGTATCGACATTCCACACGAAGATGCCCGCATTCCAAAGGTAGTTGCCCGCCTGAAGGTACTGTTCCGCCAAGTCGCGGTTGGGTTTCTCTTTGAAGGCCGACACTTGGCGAATCTCCTCTGTCACAGGGCTACCCGCTTCCACATAGCCGTAGCCCGTCTCCGGTCTGGACGGCTTGATGCCGATGGTCACAATGGCGTCACGATGTGCCGTGAAATCCAAGGCGTTTTTGATTACCCGACGAAACTCCTCCGGGTTCATCACCACGGCGTCCGATGGGGTGACCACCACATTCGCTTCTGGGTCTTCCGACTTGATGCGCCAGCATGCCCAGGCGATGCAGGGTGCGGTGTTACGTGCCGCAGGTTCTGCGAGAATATGGTCTGCAGGCAACTCAGGCAGCTGCTGACGGACCATATCCACGTAGGCGGCATTGGTCACCACCCAGAAACGATCCATGGGACACACGCCTTTGAAGCGGTCCACGGTCAACTGGATCAGTGTCCTACCGCATCCTAGGATGTCAATAAACTGTTTGGGAAATTCAGGAGTGCTGAGCGGCCAGAAACGGCTTCCGATGCCGCCAGCCATGATAACCACATGATTCTGCATGGTTATTGGATAATTGCGGATTTGATGCAATCCACGATGTAACGGACGTCATCGTCGCTGACACACGGACCGCTAGGCAGGCACATGCCCACCTTGAACAATTCCTCGGAGATACCATTGACGTATGCCGGAGCATTCTTATACACCGGCTGCTTGTGCATGGGCTTCCACAACGGCCTGGCTTCGATACCCGCTTGGTCGAGGATGACACGCAGCGCTTCCACGTTGTTATTGGGTTCGCAGTCCGTATGGGCGTTCTCCGTGGCATGAACCACACCGGCTGCGCCACCCACCGCGCCTTGAACCACGGCATTATAAGCGTTCTCTTCGCCTTTGATGTGCACTTCCGGATCGATCGTGATCGTATTCAGCCAGAAATTGGAATCATATCGAGAATCAGGTTTATCGTGCACTTTGATGCCCTTCACGTCCTTGAACAGTTGTTTGTAGAGTTCCAACACATGTTGGTGATGGGCGATATGATCGTTAAGAACCGTCATCTGCCCTCTGCCAATGCCGGCACAGATATTTGACAAGCGGTAGTTGTAGCCGATAGCCTCATGTTGGTAATAGGGATAAGCCTCACGAGCCTGAGTGGCATACCATTGGATGGTTCTCTTCGCTTCAGCATCGGGACATATCAGCGCACCACCTCCGGAGGTAGTGATGACCTTATTGCCGTTGAAGCTCAACACACCGTATTTTCCGAATGTGCCCAGCACTTGTCCTTTCCAACGGCTACCGAAGCCCTCAGCGGCATCCTCAATCACAGGAATGTCATATCGGTTGGCGATTTCCATGATCCTTTCGATGTCGTAGGGCATGCCATAAAGCGCTGCAGGGATGATCGCCTTTGGCTTCTTGCCCGTCTTGGCGATACGGTCTTTGATGGCCTCTTCCATCAATTCGGGATCCATATTCCAGGAGTCTTTCTCCGAATCCACGAATACCGGAGTTGCGCCAAGATAAGTTATGGGGTGCGAAGACGCGCAGAAGGTGAAGCTCTGAACGATGACTTCATCTCCAGGACCCACGCCACAAGCCAGCAGTGCCAGATGCACCGCAGCAGTTCCAGTACACAACGCCACGACAGCCTTGGCCTCGCCGACATATTGTTCCAGATCCTTCTCAAAGCCTGTCACATTGGGGCCAAGCGGTGCCACCCAATTGGTATTGAAGGCTTCGGAGACATATTTCATTTCTTCACCTGATTCAGACATGTGAGCTAGGCAGAGATAAATGCGATTGTGAGACATCTTAGTAGTATCGTTAGTATTTGTAGTCAAAATATCTTCAGGTTTCAAAGGTTCAAAAACTCCGTCTTTGGCTTCCATGATCACCGTACCAGACTCAAGAGCCCGGACGGTGTGCCATCGGTTTTGTGGGACATTGATGGCATAGCAAGGGCCAAATGGGTCAAGTTCAATAGACTCCACTTTCTGTCCCTCTGCATCGAAGAACACCTCTTCCACCTTGCCTCTGACAACCACCACGGTTTCCGAGGTCTTGCTATGCCGATGCACTTTAATCTCTGACCCCGGTTCTATGGCATTGAGCATTCGCTGACTTTGGTCCCCTGAGGTATTGCGCAAGTCGTAACTCACACGCAAGCGCGGTGATTGTTTTGCCTGTTCCGTCAAGTCATCCAATAATGTTTTGTCAATCTTCATGATTCAACCCTTCAATGATTTAAGATATTCTTCGTGTAGATGGTAATATTTCTTCATGAACAGCAGGTAGGCGATGGCGAGGATAAGGCACACGCCAACAAGGTATCCCCAATGCCATGCTGGGGTGTCGGGAATCAATATCATGCCCACGGCAATCAGCAATTGCAACACAGCGTAGAAGCCTGACACTTTCATGTGTCCGATCCTAAGTTCGTTAGCCATCAGCTGATAAGCATGTTTACGGTGCGCTTCGCCCAAATTCTCATGCAACATGATCCGGTGGATGATGGTTAACACTGCATCAATGCCATAGACGGCAAGAAAAACGATATAGGTAAAATCCCCTTTAGCCAGGATCAACGAACCCAACACAAAGATGACAATGAAAGCAGAGCCCACGCTACCCACATCCCCAGCGAAGCATTTCGCCTTGCCTGAGGGTCTGAAGTTGAAGAAACAGAACACCAGGTCGGCAAGCAAGGCGACGAGAATGAGTCGCTGGTCAACGAAGGGCGTCTGTGAGTTGATCCACGCTAAGGGAAGCAGGACGGCCAAGGTATATCCCCCATTGATGCCATTGATGCCATCCATGAAATTGTAGGCGTTGGTGATGCCCACACAAAGGATCAGTCCCAGCAGGACCATCCACCAACTCTGCCAGTTCAAAATGCCCCAGCAGTAGAACATCAAAACCATGGCGACAAAATGCACTATCAGGCGCAAGGAATCAGGAAGCGAATGGATATCGTCAATGAAACTGATTCCTGCGATGAGGGTCAAGCCCGCCAGGAAAGGCCAGAGTTCAAATCCAAAAAATGCCGCATAGAGCCATGCGCCCAGGACCATAACAATGCCACCGCCGCGAACCACAACCTTCTTGTGCGAAGAGCGGGCGTTGGGCTTGTCTATGATATTGAAATGGTCGGCAACCTTGAAATACACCAATTCAGCGACGACAAGAATTGCAGTGATGATGAGATAAATCCACCAACTCATTAGCGTTTGTTTTTAAAGAAATCCAATGTGTTTTTCAATCCATCGCGAGCAGCCACTGGCATCTGTTCCACTCCAAGCGCTTTTTTTATCTTGGCATTGGAGGAGACATAGCTTTCGGTCAATTTGCGAAGCCTTTCCTCGTTTAAAGGAAGATGCAACTTGCCGCAGACTTTGGCTGTAAAGGTCATGAAGCCTTTCGACAAGTGCCAAATATGGGCTTTCTTACCCAGGCTTTCACAGATGATTTCGATGAGTTCATTCGTGCTGAGCGGTTCATCGTCACCCATGTTATAGATTCCTGTCGGTACATCTTTGGCAAGCAAGCCATCGATAACGAAGCACAAATTCTCTATGGAGGTGAAGGTGCGACGATTGTCAAAGGCGCCGAGAGGCCATGGCAATCCTTTACTCACCACTTTATAGAGCAGGTTGAGGTTGCCCTTGTTACCGGGGCCATGAATCATACAAGGGCGAAGGATATACACCTGTTTATCGGAAGCAGCAGGATGCTCCTGAATGTATTTTTCGGCAGCGATCTTACTCTCACCGTAGGGCCCTTTAGGCGTTGGAACGACGTCTTCCGTAAGGATGCCATCGACTTTGTCGGCAGCCGCTTTGGCTGTGCTGAAGAAAATGAACTTCTTGGCCGGAGATGCCAGGAAATAGTCATAGATCTTCTGGGTCAGCCCAGTATTCACCTTAAAATAAACCTCCGCTTCGGTTTGGTTCTTTGTGTCGTGCGCCTTTCCAGCCAGATGGATAATGGCATCTATCTCGGGGACATTGCCTTGATCCAGGTCATCCCATGAATAAGTCTTGACCACCCCCTCTTTCTCCGGGGCGACAATGTCAAGACCGTAGATGGTATGGTTGCCTTTAAGCGACGACACCAGATTGGAGCCCACGAAACCATGGACGCCGGTAATTAAAATATTCATAATTCAATAACTCTTGCTTTATCCCAATCCAACTTACGGTCAGCCTCCGCCACATTGACAAATTCAAAATCGGTGACTAGTTTTTGCCATTTGTTGAAATTGCCACTGACATTGATATAAGTCTTGATTTTTCGCTTCAAAGGCAGGCTTTTAACTTTTGGCGTGCTGGGGTCAAACTCACGAGGATGGAAATAAGTCATCATATAAGGAGACTGTTTCGCCCATTTCTTGATGATTGAATAGGGGAAGAAACGGAAGAAACCACCGCCTGAAAAAACGATATGTTTTCCCATGACACTGTGTACATTGATGGGAAACTCTTTAATGGTATTGCCTGCTCGGGTCTTTAAGATGGTTGGTTCCGAAGCGCCATAGTGAGGCATTCCGCCGTAGTCATGTTCTGCAGGGAACACCGAGCAATCATATTTGAAACCCATCTCAACAAGGGTATCTATCGCCCAAGGATTCTTTTCCGTGATCGAGAACCCAGGAGCACGGAAGACCTCAACGGGTTGACCGATGGCATCTTCCAACAAGTGTTTAGACTTCAAGGTATCATCCTTGAATTGCTCAGGCGTGAAACGGAAAGAAAGTTCATGTTGATAGCTATGGCAACCGATCTGATGGCCTCTACGGGCGATTTCTTTGATGATATCAGGATGCTTTTCGGCCAGCCAACCCAAGCAGAAGCAGGTACTTTTAAGCCCTCTCCTATCCATTTCATCCAAAACAGGCATAAAGGCTTTATCCAGACAATAATCGAACTTGTCCCAGTCAAAGTCCCCCGAGATGAAATCACAGTTGTACCAGTCTTCAATATCGAATGTCAGTATATTCATTTTTTATAGTGTATTCTACCTCTAATCGCATTCGTTTTGGCCCCTCCATGGGGATTGTTGAATGTTATATAATAGTGAATATAATATGAATCGGTTTCTACATGACCTATGCAATATTCCAACCAGTTATCACCATTGGTCATGTATTTATCATTCAGTTCAAAGAAGTGTTCGCCATCCGTACTCACCCAGAAGGCAACCACCCCGCTACCATCATTGTCTTTTACACCACCATGGGCAATATCAGGAACGTGATAAAAACATGTTGGATATGCAATAAACAAGTCTTTTCTATATTGATGAACACAGGGCGTGTAGATATCATAGTCCTCATGAGACACATTTCTCATAATGACAGGTAACTCTTCTTTTAAAGTAACCACTTTAGATGATTTGACTGTTTTGGACAGATAACGGTCATAAACCTGATAGGCATCTGGTTGCTTTGTTTCACAAAACGACACCGTCCTTTGCCTTGGCCGTACATGATTGGGGACAACATTAGCATTGATCGGAAGCGACCAGCTGCGCAAGTACCACTTGTAAGTTTTCGTCCATCGGTCCCATAATAACTCATTATGAGTATCACAAGCCAAAGGTACTGGGATGGTATCTTTTTGCACAAACACTTTTCCGTCAACGCTTTCAAACAGATACAATCCTTTGACATCAGTATTGTCTATGGAATCATACATCCTGTCAGCGAGCATATAGAAGACGCCGTCGTTGTATTCAAAAGAAGCACCATTGAATCGATCGGAAATAATGTTGTTGTTTTTATCACCATGATAATCAAATAGTCCCAGATTGGGTTTGGTCCAATGGATACCGTCCTCTGATTCCGCATAGCAGTATAAAAGCCTGGTATCCATACTCTTATCGAATGTCCGGTAATACATGACATATTTGTCACCAACATGGAGAAGGGTTGCATAGTGAAAACTGTGTTCCCACTCCTTCTCGCACTTGATGGCATCAAATTCTTCGTTCGGTTCTTGAAGGAACAAAGCCACCAAAGAATCCCGGCTTTGGCCATAAATGTTGTAACTGCACAGTAACAACAAAGCAAATAATAACCTTTTAATCATAACGCTCAATGCTCTCTTTTTTTCATATCCGCCCTATAGGTCTTGATATGTTCAATAGTATAGGTAAAGAATGGCCACGGGTCTCTCCAGCTCCAGATGTAGTCATGGTTTTTCCTAAAGTTGAACCATGAGGGTTTCGCTCTGAAACGATCTTTGGATTTTAGCAACCACATAAAGTCAGTGTGC
Organism: Bacteroidales bacterium; assembly: GCA_017965765.1. Taxonomy (GTDB): domain Bacteria; phylum Bacteroidota; class Bacteroidia; order Bacteroidales; family F082; genus Limimorpha. Next base: position 36,842 of record JAGCPJ010000002.1, on the reverse strand, counting down.
ATATAGCGCAAGCCTTCTCCTTCTGGGAAATCTTTGGGATAAGGTTCCATGGGGACATCGTAAGCCAGGTCAAACATGGCCTTCACTATTTTTACGCCCACCACATGGCAGATCTTGATGCCCGCTGGGATACGACCATTGATTTCGATCAGCTTAGGCGTATTGTCACGGGGATCAAACATAAAGCAAACGTGAGCCAACCCAACCCAACCAAGTTTCTTGAGCAATAGTTCGGAATACTCTTTTACATCCCGACGATTGATCGATCTACAATAGCACCCAGGGCCGCCATCAACCGGATAAGACCGAAAACCTTGTACTTCCACATCGTAGATTACATTCTGTTGTTTGTCAAGGAAGACGCGGCAACTGTAGCGAGTCCCTGAATGCGGAATATACTCTTGAAGCACATATTCGTCAACCTTGATCACGCCTTCTGCGATGTATCTTTCCAGTTCTTCACGACTATCCACCTTCTTGAATCCAGCTGAGCCACTACCCTTCCGAGGTTTACAGGCTAAGGGAAACATCACTTTTGACAAATACTCATCCAAGGTTTCATTATCCATCTTGGTCCTAGGGCAAGGAACACCTATTTCCTGACAGAAACGCATCGTCTCCTCTTTGTCATACGCTTTAAGGAATGCCTGTCTAGGGGCAACGATGACTTTAACATTTTCTGGCACTTCCCCTTTTTCCAACATATCTGTCAGAATATCCGTTGATTTCTCAACCATTGGGAGGAATACATCATAGTTGCCCGAGGCCATTTCTCGTTCGATCACCTTACGATACAGTTCCTCATCATGTCTGATTCCATGCTCAACAATTCGGTGTTTGGGATAACGCGAAGCATAACCAATATCCAGTTTACTATCGTTGAGTGTTGTTATCACGCAACCCAGGTCATGCAATTCCGTTAGAATCACGGCAACTTGGCGTCCAAAACCATCCAAAACAAGGACTCTTTTCCCATTGTAATCCATTTCAAAGCTATTAAATGATGATAAAAATAAAGTCAAAAGTCGTTTCTTACTGTTTATTATGTATCCTTCCCTTGATGGCGTTCAAGTTTCTACATTAAAGTGATCGTCTTTGCGGGGAATTCCAATACTTCATAAAATCCTTTATGTAGATAGCGGGTTCACGCATCATATCACAGAGATGATTGATGGCATCTGTTTTTAATCCAGCCATAGCGGCATATTTTCTGTACTTGCTTTTTATCTCATCCAGCGACAACGGGTTTTCCGGCTGACCTTTAGGCCAAGTCACTGTTTCACTGAAAATGCCTTCCTTCGAGTAAACGGTCAAAATCGCAATTCTCTTGGCGGGAGCCAATTTGGTCAATTCTTCATTTTCGCGAACTGTGATCTTGGATGTAAGATCAATCAATTCCTTTTCTTGAATTGATTTTTCATCGAAATCCTCGATATCAGCGCTCCCGTGCATCAAGGCAACAGCGGCGCTGTATGGGATACTCATTCTTGCTGAATTCACTCCATCGATCACATTGTGATCATGAGCACGCAAGGCCAAACGGTAAGTTTGAATGTCAACTCGCTCAATATTTGTATTCTCGAACAGATGCTTTTCCCTTAATAACAAGGCCGCTTCTATACTGGAGTGGCAATGGCCACATGCCGCATATAGCTTGAAGTAATTGGTCATGCAATACAACTCATTCCCAAAATCCGTAAGGAGTTCAAGACGTGGATTATCGGCAAAACAATTCAGAAACCCTCTCTTCCCGCCCAATGCATCAGCTGGGTATTTAAAACCCGCACGAGCAACTTCCGCTGAAACGACGGCATTAGATGCAGCCTTGCCTGAATTATAGGGCATCAGCTGGGTATCTCCTTCTATCATTTCCAGAATACCAGAGGCACTTGTACAAGCCACAGACAACGCTGCCTTGAACTGTTCTTTTGAATAATTCATCATAGCTGCTATACCCATTGTCGCTCCAATGGTTCCACAAGGTCCTGTAGCATGAAAGCCTTTCAACTTATGCTCGGGTTGGATGCTACAAGCCAAACGCAACACGCATTCATATCCAGTTAGAATTCCTCTCCACAAATCAACCATCTGAACATCAGAATTTTCTGCCACTGCTAGCAAAGCAGAGATGACAGGTGCGCCTGGATGAATATTTCCAAAACGTTGTCCATCATCCAATTCCACCGCATGGGCACTGATGCCGTTAATCAAAGCAGCAATCGGCTCTGAAGTCTTTACGCCATGGCCGAGAACCGATGAGGAGCAGCCCACAGACAATGCACTATCCAGCAATGCTTTTTCAACATCGGCATAAGCTACCGATCCTGCCAAGGTCACCCCAAAATAATCCAGCAAGCACTTTTGGGCATGTAGCAACTCCTTATCAGAGAATTGTCTTTGAGAAAAAGAAAACAGATTCTCAACAAATTGATCAGTAATATTCACCTGAATTACAATAATTTAGATTTTGAAATACGCTCAAGATCACCTTCCTCAAAAGCCTTAATGTTTGTCATTGCCTTTTGCAACATCTGCGAAAAAGCCTCATGGCTCAAACCTCCGATATGAGGCGTCATGATGACATTATCCAGGTCCATGAGACGACAATCCATCTTTAAAGGTTCCTCATAGTGTGTATCAAGAGCTGCCCCCATCAGATGACCACTTTGCAACGCCTCATAAAGGTCATCAGGATGGATCAGTTTTCCCCTTGCCGTGTTCACCACAATCGCACCTTCCTTCATCAAAGACAAGGTGCTTTTGTTCAATATCTCGGTATTCTCCTTGGTCAATGGACAATGGAAGGATAGGATATCACAAAGGGGAAGCATTGCGGAGAAGCTTTCGCAATAAGTCAAACCCAATTCCGCTTCCACTTTTTCATTTTGGCGAAACACATCGGTATAAAGCACTTTTGCGCCAAAAGGCTGTAACATGCCTGCCACCATACGCCCGATATTGCCCATCCCTACCAAACCAACGGTTTTTCCATACAACTCGTAGATAGTCACACCTGTTTGTTGTTTTTTCCAGATGCCTTGATGCACTTGTTGGTTGATTTGAGGCAACCGTTTTAGGGCAGCCAATATCAAGGTAAGCGTATGTTCGGCAACACTTCTGGCATTCACTCCAGCATTGACATAGACGGGAATACCGCGCCGCTTGATTTCTTCCAAGTCGAGCATTTCAGTACCGACACCAGTACGCTGGATCATTTTCAAATGAGGAGCATTGTCAAGCACAGCCTTATCAATAGGCAAGCGACCACTAACCAAGAAAAACTGGGCCTCGGATGCCTCTTGGATCAGTTGCTCATGCGTAGCCTCGTCCAATGTTTTTACTTCAAACCCTTGGGGACAAGCTTGCCGCAAAAGATCCAACGGTACGCCCGAATATTTGGCGGTATGAAGTATTAGTCTTGTTCTTGTCATAGTTTTCTTTTCAGATACTGAAGCAACTCATCATGGAATGGGCGGAAGAAATCGCCACTTGCAATTTGCTCCATATTGGTTCCAGGATTGTAAAGGTTGGTTTCAATCACCCTAACTCTGTATTCACTGTCAAGTGTCACGTCCCATCCGATCACACCGCAATTGGCAAACAGCTTTTTATGCATTTGTTCGCAATGAGCGACTACCTCTTTGAAATAAGGCATCTCCAACCCCTTGAAGACCACTCCGACATCAGACCGGTCAACAGGATTCAGATCATAGTCGTAAGCAAACTCAGCCAGTTTACCCTGCTTATCCATACCCATCAAATAGGCACAATTCCAATTGTCACGAAATGCGCCGCTTTTACCGACCTTCATCATGCTGCTATAATCGAATTTGCCATTTAGGTAGATGGTAGTCACCCTGAAACAATTGAGTGACGATGGATTCAGTCGTTCAATCTCAGGGGCTTGCTTTATGACCTCTTGAGCGATAAAATCATTCCCTGCTCTCTTTACTGCAGCCTCGACATCATCTTTTTCGCAATTGATTTTTTCTACGCCCTGCCCTTGCAATGTCCCAAGTGAAGGCTTGATGACAAACGCTTTCTTCTGCTTCAGCAGTGCAATAGCAGCATCACGACTCAAGAAATTCATATCCTTGTCGTAGTAAGATCCGTTAAGGCAACGCACGTATGGCTCAGGGAAGGAAATGTCAGGGAAATACACATCACACAATGCCTTGTTCTCCAAAGCGTACAATTGCTTTTTCGGATTAGTGATATACCTGACCTCACTGTACCAACAAGGTGCAAGGTAATAAGGGGAAAAACCGTTGATTTTTTTGTAAAGACTCACATACACGTATTCCAAAGGAGTGATGGTCAAACCAGGCCATGTCTGACGGATTTGCCGCTTTTCTTCACGGGTTAGTTTTGGCAAGTCCATTTTCCTAAACCTGCGTGAGTTTCTTGAATACAGGATATTGTATGCGATGCGTTTTAATCGATAAACCATTCCCATAATTGATCGTTTAATTATTCTTCAACTCCCATCAGCTCAAAAAACCGCTTTTTCAAGCCAACATGGTCGTTATACTGTGAAACAAATTGGCCCCAGTTGCCTTCAACCAAAGCCCAACCTTTATCGGTCAGGGCAAAATCCCAGCCAACATACTTGTGATGGGGCATGGTACAATGGATTTTTTTTGCGAGTGTCAACAACTCTTCCCACCTAGGAATCTGCCAACCTTTATATTTGAGACCGCTATCAGGGTGTCGCTCATAATAGACGCCAGCCTCATCCACTCCATCTGAACTAAGCGCGCCCGAGTCCGCATCAACACAAGCAAATATGCCCCCTGCGCCAGCATTGTCCACCACAGAACCTTTGCGGCCAGTACGGAAGAATGCACCAATCACAGTCCATTGGCCATTGTTCAAGATGGCAGGCAAACGGACCGTGTTAACCGAACTCTCATTCCATTGAGCCATTTCATGTGCTTGCTCGATTTTTTCTTCCACAATCCATTCTCCACCGATCTTGCCGAGCATGGCATAAACCCCCTCGGCTTCGTGGTCATTCTTGACATGATACAGTCCGGTACCCCTTCCCTTACTTAACACATTGCTTTTTATGAATAAATCATGATGTTTTGACGCAAACTGCTTGAATTCTTCCAAATTGTCGTCGCCCTTGCAATTCACAAGCATAGTCTCCCTAAGAAAGTACCCACCAGCAAGTTTATAAAAATTGAACTTGTCTTTCAATTCCCTTGAAAAAACATCAAATCCCACGACTTTACTTAACACGTTATCCTTGATGACATCAGGCAAGAACTCAGCACGTTCCTCTGGAGAACAATTCCTAAAACCAAAAAGGAAATACTCTTCTGGTTTCGTTCTATATTGTTTGCGACAACGTTTGATGTCTTTGATGATCTCCGTTTTCAACGCTTCATCGCCATACTCCTCCTTCGTCAGGAATAGCTTCAGTGCTTTTTTGATACCTTTACGATATCTCACATCATCTATAGGCTTTTGCATAAAGCCCGGAAGTGACATATATAATCTTTTGAACTTCAGGAAAGTATTGATATTCATAACATTAAGTATTACAGCTCCACACTTGCCCTTCTTGGCTCAAAGCAGCAGCAAGGCCTCAAAGCAACGATTCTAACACCGCTCGCACGCTGAGGACCGACTTTTGCAAAGGTAGCCAAAACGCTATGCTTGCCACCTAATCCAAGCGGGCCGGTGTTTGACTCATTCACTTTTTCAGTGATTCTTTTCTCAAAAGCAGTCTGTTTGTTGAAGTCTCCATAGACCATAGCCTCCATCATCAAGCTTGTAGCTTCGAACTGGCTACGGCCAATGCCGACAGCCAGGGTACAGGGCGAACAACCCAGTTGGCTAACGGCAGGGATGGCGCGAGACACGATCTCGTCAACCACCACATCCACGCTGTGTTTGTGGAACACACGTTGGGTAATGCCTCGAATGGCGGGACCGCCTCCAAGCATCAAGATGGTCAGTCGAATAACCTCTTCATCAACTGCTTTGATCAGAATCGGTGATGGCGCCAAGGCACCACTGTCTTCGTTCAAGCCGCCACTCTGGTCAATACGGGCATCGTCATCACCTTTGATGGCCATGGGTCGTCCAGGCAACTGGCGTAATCCCATGGCGACGCCTTCCTTAATCTGTTCCAACAACTCCCCGGTGACTATGCGGTTCTTCCCAACTTCAAGAAAAAGATGTGGAATGCCCGTGTCATCACAAAGTGGACTGCGTCGTTCTTCGGCCACCAATGCATTATCCAGCACCTGCCGCATCACCCAACAAGCATGTTCGTTTCCCTCATCGGCAATGGCTCGACGATAGGCTTCTTTTTGGTCTTCCCGGAAGGTGGAGCCTGCGCGCACAAGACAGGCGGCTACTTTATCTTGGATACTAATCATAGATGGACACTCCTTTCGCGGCCGCAATGATGGCTTGATAGTTCACTACTCTCAATTGATTGAATGCTTCCATACCCAGTTCAGGGAAGGCGATGATTGTCTGTTCCACGGTATGACTTCCCAACAGCGCTGTCACGGGCGGGATGATGGCAAATACCGCATTCTGTTCCGCTAACACTTTCACCGTTTCTTTGGAGATAGCGCCTTTGCCAAGGTGCATCTTCACACCATAACGTGACAAAGGTTCGAAGGAGGATTCGATCTCCACCTTGTTACTCGAGGTCGGACCAACGCCAGCGGGACTTACTGCCGTGTGAAAGATCACCGCACCTTGCAGGTTGATCCCATAGTCGTCCAGACGGTTTTCTTCAGCCAAACGAATGATTTTGGGAAGCACGGCATCGCGCCCCGTATAGATATAGCCGCTAATGTTAACGACATCGCCAACATTCAAATTGGCAATTGTTTCTTCCGAAAAAGGAGTTGTCAGTTGTTTGATCATACCGCCTGTTTCTTTGATTGGACAGTTTTTGTAAACCAATTACAGAACAATGCCAATGCAATGGAAAGCACAACAACAATAATCGGCATCAGATACAACGCAGTTAAATTGTCAGCGACATCCATTGCTTTGTACACACGTCTCAATGAATACCAAACAAACGGATGGAGAATATAAACCAACATGGAGCAATCCCTACCTAATCGTTGAACAGCCCCTTGGTGCCGTGTTGGATTGTTGATACCATAAATAAACAATGCTAATAATTGAGGCAAAGTGAAGAGATTGACACCGAATTCGCGTCCTATCCAATGACGCTCAGCAAAGCACAACAATGTTGATACTATAATGATTGCTAACAAAGCCAAATTGCTGATCTTTATGCGGTCTTTGTTCTTCTGTATGATTCGACCTAGCATAAAAAAGGCATAGCCTTCAAATAAGAAGTTACGGTAGATGAAATTGGGAACTGGAACCCTTCCTCCTTCCATATGTGGAATGTTGCCTCCAAAATCCCCTTGAACAAAATCAGGAACTGGAATGCCGCCACCGATGAGGTGAATACCTTGACCCATAAAGAAGAAAAGCACCAACATGATAATTCCCGCGACGTTTTCATATTTTTGGAATCGGAAATGGTCCAAGATACTGACAAGGATGTAATCATACAACAAGGCAAAGCAGAACCACAAGGGACCGGCAATAATGACAGGCTGGTTAAACAACAACCAAATCAACGCCTGCGATTTCGACACCTTAAACGACATATCATGCCATATCAGATGCTGGACTAACGCAAAGGCTAAATAAAACAAGGAAGCCCATAGGGTTATTTTAGCAATATGAAGTATTTTCTTTCGAGACACCTTCATCGCAAAATAACCTGATACCATGAAGAAAAACGGCACACTAAACCGGCTCATCGTTTGCACAATAACACCGAGATTGCCTGGGAATTCACAATGCATCAATACGATACAAATACATGCTACACCCTTAATAAAATCTAGGCAATAGTTATACTGTTTGTTTTCTGTTGTCATACGCCAAATAATTTCACATAGCTTGCTTCATTCTCAATCACGCCGTAAGCTTGGGCTCTCATCATGATCTTTTCCGCCCAATTCTTATGTGGACCGATTTCATTCATTCCCTTAGTGCCTTTGATAACTCCGCCACTGGTATGCATGATCTGGAAAGCATCGTCGTACTCGTCTTTGGTTACGGCCAACATGCCATTGATGTAATTCAGATGAGAGGGATGGATGCATGTCTTGCCCATGAATCCATTTGCCTGGTCAAGCACCAATTCTCTCATTAGACCGTCAACAGCATCATTTACAATAGCCTGGCGTTTCATCAAGGTCTGTTGGAGGTCTATTTTTGGAAGTTCTGCCATCCCTTTCATGCGTTTGTTAACCCGGAAATACTCCCAAACAGGACCCGACACAGTGTAGTCGTTGTTACGGGTAAACACATTGAGAATGTCCATCAAGCAGTTGCTCACCGTCATAATATCATAAATGGTATAATTGATGCCTCGCCGCACACCAAAACAGGAAGAGAAATCGGTGCCACCAACACGAACATTCAAAACTAACTGTTTGTTTTGGTCTAGCACACGCTTCACAGCAATCAGTTCATCCAGCCGACTTTCTTTATAGGCCACACGCGCATCCTCAATGATAGGCATGCCATAGAGCACTTCACCAGCACGCTCGTTAAGGTCAACAAGGTGATCCATATATGCTGTCGCGTTCAGACTATTGAATTTCGGAAAGTTAAATCCTGTAATAAACGGAACAGTCTCTATAGGCAAAAGTTTGGCGAAATGCTTAAACTGATCAACATTTCGCACACGGAAAAAGATAAGTGGAATATCCTCGTAGGCAAGTTCACCCTTTTCCACCTTTTGGCGTAATGTTTCCAATACACGAAGGCAGTTTTGCTCTGCGGTTGGAACATCTTCTTCCTTGCAGGCATCCTCAAAGCACATGACCATTGAGGTAAGGCCAGGATATTTCTTTTCAATGATGGCCTGAGCAAAGTCCTTGGTACCAGGCATGTACATGGTGGCGCCAAGACAATACTGCAGCAAACTGCGGTCCGTATATTTGTTAAAGTCCACGGGGTCCTTAACGAACCTGTAGTTGGGATTATATTGATGATGCTTCATGTTTTACTTTGGCGAAACAATAGCTTCAGGATAATATTCATCGATGACACGCTTTACCAAGCTGACTTGCTTAGCGCGCTGTTTGGCTTCTTTCTCAGTAGTGTCGTAGCTATGGTTGGCAGCGACAGAACCACCGGTCTTCAAATAGACGGGGGCAGCCACACGGATGAAATCCGGCACTTCGTAGTGACGGATGAAGCCTCCACTCGATTTGGGATTCTCAGTATGCAAGTCAATCGGCACATTGATGGCTGCGCGCATGGCGGCAAGCATCTGGATTTGGATGTCGCGTACCGGATTGATGGAGTCGGCGCCCAAGGTCTCCAACAGATGTGCTGAGCACGGGTTGCCGTGGCCGCTATGGGCGCTCACCTTGAAGTGGCAATCTGCAGGGATGAAACCTTTCTTTCTGGCTTCGCCCAAGGCCCAAAGCAGTCCCTCGTCATAAACGAGGAAGCCACGCACTCCCAAGCGAGCGCCGCGGCGGATCTCTTCGATACCACGGGCAATCTGTTCTTCTCCACGCAGGCGATAGCCCATACGTTGGCCCTCCTCTGTCTTTACGGAAGCCGAGGTATCAGTGGTGGCACGAGGTCCACAAGCCAAGATGAGCTGGACTTTCCATTGCTGGGCATATTCCACCATCTTGGCGATTTCATCGTCGGTGAGGAACATGATACCCTTGGTCTGGGTCACACGGTGAATCTGGATGCCGTAATCGTCAAGGGCCTCAAGCAGGGCCTTCATGGGACCGGGACCTTGAATGCCCGGAACCTCAAAACGATACTGGCCTCCATCGGGGAAGCGTTTTTCCGATGTCGGGAGGTCATACAAGTCGCCCCCAGGCATTCCTATACTTTCAAGAAACGCACGCGTTTCTGGCATGGTGTAGTAATTCATTTTTATACTGGATTTATAAGATTTTTTGAAGCTAGATAACGTTCCAAAGCCTGAACCATGTTATTCACGCAATCCTCTTTGGCGATCACCTTGTTATTCTGGAATCCGTCATAGTGATAGGCAATGAATGACAGGTCTGATATGGCAAACAGATAGGCCAAGATTGCATGTTCGTCATACTGATAGGATTCAATGAAGGGAGTAATCTTGGAGGCTGATTCCTCATCGAAAACCCTCAAGACACCCTTCATGGCTTCATACCAGCACAAACCGAAAACAATCACAGGTTTATGATGCAACAGCGCCTCCCACCCCACGGTACCTGCAACGGTGACCACGGCCTTGGCATTTTGCATGATCGCAAAAGAATCCATTTCAAGGGGGACCAACCGCACGCGGGAATACTTGCTCAAATCTTTGTAAAAATCAACAATGCGGCTGGTTTGGCCCAGGGTATGGCTCATGAATTGCGTCGGATGCTCCTTGACATAGATCATGCAATCCTCCGGGGTGTGTTTCAAAAGCGTTTCGATACAAAGCTGTTGGTTTGTAAAGATATCTCCTCTAGGCGAGGTGGTCGATTCCGGTTGATAGTGCAAATAGAAAACGATATAAGGAACACTTGTGTCCACAGGTTTGGCCAACTCACCGTACAAAGCCCTCAGCTTTTTCCTAAAACGATTGGCGGCGAATATCATGGGATACCAGTCCAACAAGGCAAAACCAGCGTGCTCAATACCATATTTACGGTTCTTGTAGATCTTGGTTTTAGACCCCTTGACAAAGATGCTTTTTTTACCGAAGAAATGATTCGATGTAAAAAACCTTTTGATGAGGAAGAACGGATTGAGAATCTGCTTGTTCTGAGCATCATGTTTTTTCATATATACGGGACGAGCGACCTTGTAATTCGATCTCGTTCTAGTATAATTCGCAAGGATGTCTTCCGGCAAGTTGTTTTCGTCAAGATTATTTTGGGCAAGATAATAATCAAACCTTTCTTTGAGAATTGAGGGGATTCTACCTGGATCCGAGAATTCATCCAACAACAAAAGTCTTTTGAACGACCCTGAGAACTCAAACGATACCATAGGGATGTTGCGATACTGGCACAACAGATACAAAACATAGTCGAACACCCTATGCGGTATTCTGGCCGCCACTACAAGATCAGGTTTTAACAGATCCAAACAGGCCGACCAGCACTTCACCAAACGGATATAGAACCGCTCACGCTCCATATAGTTAAAGCTCTTCCTGTCATAATCCAAGCGGTTCATCATGGTGAAGGACTGCATCTCTTCAGAAGAAAACCGTCTCAATAGATCAACATCCACATAAGTATCATTGGCGATCTCCTCGATCTCTTTTGGGAAAACGCCATGCCAAGCACTATAATACTCGTGATAGATACAATCAGGGAAGGCTTCCTTAAGCAATTGCTCGGTATTGTCCCCTTCCTTTATCGTGGCCTTGTCGGCAATCCAATATACAGGATTCAACCCATGTTCCTTTTGCAGACGTTTTGCAACTTCCAGAAATGGGTCTGCAATACAACAAATGTAGAATACGTTCATTTTTAGAAATCTATTGCGTTACTAACGCTTCTTCTTTTGTTTCTTCTTCTACTGCTTCTTCTTCGTTCTGTTCCAAACGGTCAAGATGCAATACAAATACACCTAATATGGTTATGATCATCCACATTGGGGTCAACAACAAATCTCGGACTAAGAAGTTGGCAACCACACAAACCCAAATCACGAAAGAACCGTATGACCTGTGTTGGAGAAGGAGTACCAACATATACAAAAAGACCAATGCCGTTCCGATGAGTCCATTCCAAATAATGAATTTCCTAATACCCGAACTATCATTCGTCCAGTTGTCATTGGTCCTCCAAGCTGAATTCAATTCCCTTCCAAGTCCTAAATATTTGTCTTTTGAGTTCATCAACTGTTCATACCTGTATTCTACATACTCCGATGAGCGGTTGTTTCCGGCGATTCCCTTTTCCTCATCATATACCAATCGTTCAACAATCAGATTATAGAACGCGTTGTTTTGATGTTGGGGATTGTTGAAGTAAGAAAAAAAGCCTATGACCACTGCAAAGAGCAAGCCTGTAGAGATGATTTTATATCTATTTCTGGGGTTTAATATGATCGTAAGAGCAAAACAGAGCATGAAAGTCACATACGCAGCCAAGGAGAACGAAAGAATAATGGCAGTCAACAGTGAGATTTTCTGCCATAAACGTAGTTTCCTGCCATTGGCGAAATACAAGAGCACACAAACAGTAGCAGCTTGCCCAGCTTCAATAAACATACCACGAAAGCGGGGGAACTTTAACAAATTAGTCTCATCACCAGCCAAGAAGAAGTAGTAATTCGTCACCCAGTGGAAACCATTTTCCAACAAAAACGGCGCTGAGTGAGGCATCGGTACACCCAAAAGGTGAAGAATCCATGGGGGAATTGAGATCGCAAAGATGATTGCCAAACCCGCGGTGATGAATTTCAGCAATGCTTTCTTTTGTTCGTAAGGCAAAAGAATGACGGAAATGACGCATAACAGCTCACCAATTTTTCTAGATGTAGAAACAAAGGAGAAGATCCTTCGGGTAAACACCACATACATGATGACTATTGCCCATAACAGACACAAAAACAAGTTGGGAACACGGTTGTCACATTGCGTGAAGCCCATGTACATCAAAGGGGCAATAATACTCAAGACGATGATAACCATTCTAGGAATATACCATGTAAACAGCATATTGTTAGAATAGCACATCATCAAGATTACCGAAAATGCATAGAAATAAAACAATGGTTTATTCTTCATGTAATCTCAAGTTCCTATTATTTACTTTTTTTACGAACAATCTTTAATACATAATGCTTCGCCGCCATTCTGGCGTTTTTTGACAACCCCACATAAAAGCACAACACCAACGTACAAACCCATGAGACGACACACACCAACACCAAGGTCAAGAACGAGTCATCCAGCCAATAGGAGACCATTCTGGTTAAGCCATAGGTTACAACGAGAATCAGCGCAACCTTAAGCAGCACCTTCATGCAGTACTCTTTGATTTCAAAGCCAAACATCGAGTGCATGAAGACCATACGGGAAATCTGTGCACACGACGACATGATAATTGACACAATAAAAACAACATTGGGTTCCATACCCATTTTGAGCAACAGATAACCAATCGGCAAGGTCAACAGCAGCAAACTACCTGTCACAATATGGAACCATTTGATCTTCCCCGTGGAACAAACTGCCGTGGTCAATGGGTGGCCCAAGGTGTCAATCATGGCCACCACAATCACCAATCGGGTAAACACCGCGGTATATTCCGGCACTTCCTTCAACCACAGCGACAGGATATAAGGTGTTTTGATCAGGATGGGAATCGCCACCAGCATCACCAGACAAAAACTGATAACGGAGGAACTATAAACCAGATGCTTCATTTTGTTGTATTCGTGCTGGGCCGACAGTTTTGTGACCTGAGGACGAACCGCTTGATAAAAACTTGTAACAAATTGGTTTACAGCACTATTAATCTGATATGCAACACCTCGTGCTGCGTTCACCACCGGAGTGAAGAACATGTTCAAAACGATATTGATACCCTGACTTCTTGCCACATTGGCCAAAGTCCAAAACAACGACCATCCTGAATAGGAAACAATCTCCTTAAACATGCCTTTGTTGAAAAACAGTTTGACTCTAGTCTCTTCTTTGAATTTGACACGACAGAAGATAACATAGAACAGGAAATTGCACATTGAAATAACGGTCAGCATGATGGCATAGATAATCAACTTATCGCCATTCAAATGCAACAACACGAAAACAATCCCCAGTTTCAAGAACGCATCAATCAGTCCCACAATGGCGTAGGTAACCATTTTCTCTTTGGCCACCGCCATCGCTGAAAATGGAACCTCCATCATGTGGAAGGCAAAAGTGAGGATGGCAAACTGGAAGATCCAATTCGCCGCATGCATCCTATTGTCAGGGATAACCAACTTGTTATTGACAAACCAAATTCCAAAACTCTCGAAGACTACATATAACAATGCAACCAACAGAAGGTAGCATAGGATGGTCTGGTTGAAATAGTCATTGAGTTTCTTCAAATCTCCCCTGCCAATCTCATACGCGAAGAAGCGCATCGATGCAGAAGACATAGTAGTGGAGATGAAAGAAAACATCGCCACAAAACCACCGACCACATTATAGATGCCGAAGTCTTCGGCACCCAACGCTTGAAGGATGACACGCGTGGTGTACAATCCCACAAGCATGCGGATGGCCATGTTGATATACATGAAGGCCGAATTCTTGGCCATCAGTTTTGTATTATGCTTGTGTTCGGACATCTTCTATAATGAATAGTGAAGCAAATCAATCACCTTCATCGCATTGTCAGGCTCAAAGTATAGGGCGCCCCAAGCCAGGCCGGTGCCGAAACCACAGGCCACCACCTTCTTGCCCACAATGTCATTCTTCAGTTTACTAACAATCATCAGCGGAATACTGGTGGAAGAGGTGTTCCCGAAGTCTGCGATGTTATAGGGACAACGCTCATCCTCGACCTTCATGCGCTTTTGTATCAACTTATTGATCATTTTGTTGGCTTGATGAATCAAGAAATAGTCGATGTCCTCCTTGGGTATCTCATAGTGTTCCAACAAGTTTTTGATACACTTGGGTGCGGTATGCATGGCAAACGATAGGATGTCGTCGCCCTGCATATCTGCATTCAAACGGTTACGCATGATACCGTCTTTGCAGAGATGGTATTCAAACGAGGCAGGGGTCACCGGATTACGATAGCCACCATCAGGAATGATCAAGGACCTGTAGTTCTCTCCGTCGGAGTGCATGCTGAACATCATCGGCTGGGCACCTTCCTTGAACTCCAGCAAGGTGGCGGTACCGGCGTCACCTGCCAACAGGTTCACGCGATCGTAGGGCGACTTCGCCTTGGTAGAGGTCTCCCCCACCAACAGCAATCCTTTTTTCAAGTTTCCGGCACTCATCATCGACGACATCACCGAGAGGCCATAAATCCAGCCAGGACAACTCATGGTGATGTCAAAACTCAAGCAGTTTTGGGATAATTCCAACCGTTGTTGCAGAATGCAAGCGGTAGCAGGAAAGATATAGTCAGGGGTCTGGGTCACCATGATGAGACACTCGATCTCTTCTTTGTTCCAACCGGCATCCGCGATCAGTTTTTCCGCTGCGCACAGACACAGGTCGGAGGAACAAATGCCGTCCTCGGCAATATAGCGACGTTCCACGCCCGTGGTTTCAATATATCTTCTGAGCTCTTCCTTGTCTTCGATCAAGTCGGAGTCCTTGTTTTCCACCATCTTTGGAGGAACGCAGGCGGCAATGCCTGCGATGTTCACATTATCTATCTTTAAGAAAGCCATGTCTTTAATTCAATTGCTTATAGTTTATCTTCCCGGAATCGAACCTCGGGATGGCATCGATGCAGTTCACCTCGAACGAAGTGGAGATCAGACCGGTCTTTTCGGAAATCAGTTTCTTCACCTCGTCTTTGAGGTCCTCTTTCGTAATGTAGATCTTCATCTTTGTATCATCACCCGTGCAAGCGCATTCAATGCCAAAATGTTCTGAAATGATGCGCTCACTTTGGTCAAGGCTGACGCGAAGGCCAAAGAGTTTCAGGAAACGCTTCATGCGGCCGACGATGTAGAAACAGCCGTCCGCATCTTTCTTGGCGATATCGCCGGTATGATAGACACCGCAGAACTCATCCCCTTGGGTCAGGTCTTCGATGCAGGTGGCATAGCCCATGGTGACGTTAGGGCCTTCATAGATGAGTTCGCCTTCCATTCCGGGTTGGTTGATTTCAGCGCCATGCTCGTCCACGAGATACAGCTTCCCTTCCGGGATGGCCTTGCCGATGCTGCCGATATGGGACGTGGCCTGTTCAGGGGCAAGGAACGCCAGACGAGCGGTGGTCTCCGTCGTCCCGAAGGTGGCAAAAAAGCGCTTACCCTTCTCTTGGGCGTAATTGGCGAAAGCAGCGAACAAGGTGTCAGAGAGCTTGCCTCCACCCTCTGCCATGGTGGTAAGGTAGGGCAAGTCCATCTTTTGGAAGCGAAGACGATTCAGGATCTCATAACTGAAAGGCACACCTGTGAAGTTGGTCCCTTGGTGTTCTTTGATGAACTGCCAATACTTGGGATTCATCAAGCTCACAGCCACCAACAACACGGTGGCGCCAGCTTGCAGATGGCTACAAATCACGTTAAGGCCCATGGTATATTGCATGGGCAAGTCAATGATGCCACGGTCTTCAGGTGTCCAGCCAAAGGCCTTGGCCACATTCCTGGCATTGTTCTCAACGTTGCCGTATTTGTGACGCACCAGTTTGGGGCTACCCGTCGTTCCCGAGGTCGTCATCAACAACGACAACTCAGGATGCATCATGGGGGCCTTTTCTCCAGTACGGCAAAGGACATAGCCTTTGTAAGCGCAGACGATCTCAAAACCGAAGTCAGTGCTCTTGCTTTCCGGCATCCAGAAGTAAGACGGATGGTAGGTCTCGTAAAGCTTGTCAAGCAATCCGCGGTCAATGGCGGCGTTGAGCAGCAGACATACGTCTTTACAATCGTAAAGGGCTACGAATCCAGCCAAAGAGGCAACCCGGTTCTCACAAAGGCAAAACACCAATTCACGTTCGGGAAGATGCGACGCCAATTCCGAACGCAAAGCCAGCAATTCCCCGTAGGTCAGTTGGCCTCCCCCATCGTCGATGGCAGCCAAGGCTGATGACGGTTTATGCTCAATATCAAAAAGCATCAGAGTTCGATGTTATGATTCTTAAGAATCTCAATACCAGCATTATAGGAATTGAAAGCCATCACCTCGTCAGGTTCAAACTCGAATCCAAAGGCATCCTCGATGACGGCGATCAGGCTCATCTGGCCGATGCTATCCCATTTGTCCACGCTGTCCATGGTAGCATTTTCAACTTCCTCCAGGGGAATCTCAAGGCCTTCCACGAAGGCGTTCTTGTATTGTTCTAGATTTGTCATTGTATAATATATGGTTTATTTGTTGATTTCTTTGGTTATCCTTTCAGCGATCTGCGGAGCTGTCAGTCCGTGCTGTTCCCAGCAGAACCGCAAGTCACCGAGTTTGCAGAAAAAGTCGTTCACACCGATCCTCACCAAACGAGGCGTGTTGGTCTTGGCGGACAGATATTCGGCCACTGCGCCTCCCAATCCACCGATTACGCTGTGCTCTTCAACGGTAACCAACAGCTTTGACGACTGAATCGCCTTGTCGAGACAATCCGTATCCATAGGTTTGATGGTATGCATGTCAATCACCGTGCAGTTGACACCCTGGGCCGACAGCAGTGCTGCGGCATCCAAAGCCTCACGCACCATCATGCCTGTAGCAAAAACGGTGACGTCCTCCCCTTCACGCAACACATTGGCCTTGCCTACTTGGAAGTCAAAGTCCTTGTCATAGACGATAGGACAATTCAGCAGGCCGGAAAGGCGCACATAGACGGGGCCTTTCACCTCGTGTGCGGCGATGACGCATTTGATGGCCTCCAGACTGTCGGCGGCAGAGAGGATGGTCATGTTCGGCAATGCCCTTGTAAAGGCGATGTCTTCCGTGGCCCAATGCGATATGGAGAGGGTCTCCATGGCAAAGCCGGCGGAGTTACCCACCAGTTTTACGTTGAAGTTATGGTAAGCCAGGTTATGGCGCACGAATTCCAACGCCCTGGTCACCACGAATTCAGCGTAGGTACAGGCATACACGGCGCGTCCATCCTCAGAGGACAGACCTGCGGCGATGCCCACCATGCTTTGCTCCGAGATGCCGGCGTTGATGACCCTGTCGGGGTAGTTGGTATAGAAACGGTCGAGGCTGGCGATAGCCACGCTGTCGGCGACCACGACCCTCATGTCAGGATCTCTCTTGGCCAGTTCCATCATTCCGATGCCGGCGGCGGCACCTTTCTGACCCAATTTGGCGTATGCCTTGATCAATGCAGGATTAATGGCCATGACTTATCCTTTCTGTATTTCTTCCACGGCCTGGCGGTATTGGTTCTCGTTCAGTACCGACTGGTGCCATGATCTGTTGTTTTCAATGAATGAGACGCCTTTGCCTTTGACCGTCTTGGCGACAATGGCGTAAGGCTTGCCTTGGGGCTTGTGCGACAACGCTTCGACAAGCTGGTGGATGTCGTGGCCGTCGATCGTCACCGATTCCCAGCCGAAGGCCTCCATTTTCTTTTGCATGTCAAGTTGTGCCATCAGTTCCTCGGTATTACCGTCCACCGACATGTAGTTACGGTCGATAATGACGGTAAGATTGTCAAGTTTGTAATGGGCTGCAGAGATGAACGACTCCCAGACGGAGCCTTCCTCGCATTCGGCGTCGCCCAGCAGGCAATAGACATGGTATTTTTGTTGGGTTTGTTTGGCGATGATGGCCTTGCCGACGACGAACGACATCTCCATGCCCAGGCTCATCGAGCCGTATTCGTTGCCGATCTCCCTTTTGAGTTGGTGGCCCACCAGTAGCCCATCGTTTTCTTCGAATGAGTTGAGCACTTCTACGGGATAGAAGCCCATTTCCGCCCTGGCAGGAAACTCAGCCAAGCGTGCATGTTCCTTGCCGGCGATGAAGCGGTCACGATCGTTCCACAATAGGTTGTCGAGATCGTAATTCAGGATGGCACCATAGAGCACGGCGTAGATCTCGATGCATGAGAGACTACCGCTGACATGGGCGCCACGGCTTCCAGCGGCGAGTGCCATGTCCATGGCATGAAGCCGCATACGCTTGCACATCGCCTTGATTTCCTCTTCGTTGAGTCTTTTTCTATTCATCAGCGACCTCCATCAACTTTTATGATTTCCCCATTAATATAGGATGCCTGTTCAGAGGCAAGGAACAAAGCCACCTGGGCGATCTCCTCTCTTTTCCCAAGTCTTCTCAAAGCCGATTCCGAGGCCAATTTGGCGAGCATCTCGTCATTGTATTGGTGGATCATCTCCGTTTCGATGGGACCAGGAGCGATGGCGTTGACCCTGATGCCCATTGGTCCCAGTTCTTTGGCCAGGCATTGGGTCATCAACATCACGGCGGCTTTGCTGCTGCCGTAGGCGATTTTGCCCGGTTGGGGTTCAATGCCGGCGATGGAGCCCATGTTGATGATGGACCCTTTCTTCTGGCGGGCCATCTTCTTAGCTACCTTTTGGATGATTTGCAGCATGGCGAAGTAATTTACCTCAAACAGTTTGCGGATATCTTCTACTTTCGACATGCTCAACAGTCCAACGGTAGAGATACCGGCGTTGTTGACCAACACATCCACTGTCTCGTTTTCATCCAGGATCTGCTTGATGCCGCTCGTAACACTCTCGGCATCACTCATCTCGAAATAGACCGGCTTGATTTGCACGTTGTTGCGCGAAGCGGTATCGTTCAGCCAAGCTTCGAATTCAGGAGTCGCTTTTCTAGCGCATGCCAAAACATTGTAGCCTGCGGCGGCGAAAGCCTCCACCATGGCTTTTCCGATGCCTCTGTTGCTGCCAGTGATGATTGCGTTCATATAAGCTTATTTTAAGGATCGGCCGCCATCCACCAACAAGGTATGTCCGGTGATATAGGAGGCAGCGTCAGACAGAAGGAAAATCACGGCATTGGCCACCTCTTCCGGCTCGGCGTACCTGCGCAGCGGGTATTTCTCAATATCCTTTTGATACTCTTCCTCGGAGAAAGACAGGCTGTCTTTCAGATGGGTGTTAACCATCGAAGGATTGACGCAGTTGGACCGGATACCCCTAGCGGCGAACTCCACGGCACAGCTTTTGGCATAGGAAGTGAGTGCGCTCTTGGAGAGGGAGTACAAGCCATTGGCCGGGGTGAAAGTATAGAGTCCTGCCAAGGAAGAGGTAAATACGATGGAGGCACCTTTATTCAATTTCTTCTTCTTATAAAGAAGGTTGGTCAGAAGCACTGGAGCCTTGGTATTGAGACCCACCACACGGTCAAAGTCTTCTTCCCGTATCATCTGCAACGGTCTGGTATTCGGTATGCCCGCATTATTCACGAGACCATCAAGACCGTCAAGGCTTTCAACCAAAGCGCCTATCGCCTCGGAATCCGTAAGATCAACGACATATTGTTGATGTTGATACTCAGGATGGTCAAGAAGCGCTCCTGTTTGTTCAAGCCCCTCTTTGCTGATATCGACCATCACTATCGAAGCTCCCATTTTGGATGCGGCAACAGCGATGGCACGACCGATGCCGCTTCCCGCACCGGTAACCAACACTTTTTTCCCTTGTAAGGAGAAAGGATTATAACTCATGTCCGTCGATTATCCTTGGATTCTGGACTGCACCGTATCAAACAGGTCTTGAACGGTTTCTGCCTGACGAACATCATCTGCCTTCAGTCTGACGCCATATTCGTCGTCCGCCATGGCAATAATAGACAAGATGGTCAGCGATGAAAACTCGTCAAATTCCTTGAACTTGGTTTCCGGAGTCAACGCTTCAAGTTCCACTTCATCGAATTGCTCTACTAAGTTTTTGATAAAATCCTTCATTTCCATGATTCTACTCTTTTATTTGTTCAATATTATTATTTACAAACCAATTGGTTGTCCATCATTTTCTTTGCTATGGGTATCAGCAGGTCAATCGGTTGACCGATGATTTCGCTGATGCCAATCAAATCGTTTTTTCCATCGGCATACGCCAGGAAATCCTTCATGGCGATGACGGAGTCATACGATCCTTTTTGGCTGATGGTGGGATACAGTCCACGTTTACCCAGCTGGGGCTCACCTTTGCACAACACCCTGTAGTTGTAATTCCATTCAAGGGCATCGATCACTTTCACCATCGCTTCGTAGGCGCCCTGCAATCCTTCAGGAGAAATAAGGCTCATGTCATCGGCCGAAGTATGGTATTCCGGATAGACACCGTACTTGGTCCTGCAGAATCCCACAACGGGTAAGTCCACGCCTGGAGCGCAGTATTCACGCTCGTCGGAGCCACGCTTCAGGAAGGAGTAGTAAACATACTTGTCTTCCGTATGGTGTTTGAGCACATTCAGCAAGACCCTGTCGGCAAGTGTATTCCCATAACGGGAAGCCACAATGGAATAGGCCATGTCATCTCCAACGCAACTCAGCACGAATCCCGCTTTCACGTTTTTCTGAAGCACGTCGAGGTTACGGCTGCAATAGGTGATGGAACCGATGGTTTCAGGGATGAAGACGAACCGGTAGGTATAGCGGCGTTGGGGTAGCTGTTTCACATAGTTGATCAGTTCCGTTTGAACCACAGGTCCCGACAGTTCGTTGTTGGCCATGGATGGATGGCAAAGATAGGTCGAGAACAGGATTTCCTCTTCCGACTCGCCAGGGATGACCAGCTCACCGTAGGTAAGGCTGCCCTCTTTGAGCGAACTGTCAATGATCACCTGATATTGTTCGTCATGCAAGGACTGTTTTTGTTTCTCTGTCATACAGAATCCCCAGCGTTCCTTGTAATAGGAAGTCACATAAGGAATCCAGTCCGGTTGTTCGGGTTGGGTATAGACATGTTCCAGCAGTTCTTCACGGCTAACAATGGCATTGATAGGCAAAGAATAGCCTAAAATATGGAGATTGGAGTCTTTGAAATCGACCACCTTTTCACCGTTAAGGCGATAGATGCCACCGCCGCGAATATTCCATTCCTTGGGCACGGTCCAGTCGAACACCGGGGTACCGGTGGGCACTTCAAAAACCTTGATTTCAGGAACGATCTCCCGAATGATATTCAGGCTCTCACGGAAGCCGTCGCCCGTGATACTGCGGCAAATCGGAAACATCCGAGCCGCAAGATCATACATTACTTGTCCCTTTTGCATCGAAACAATCTATTTATGATTTCAAACTATACTTCTTCCCGTAATAGGGACCGACTTTAAGGTATTCGACAATGGTCGGCACACTGGCTGCCATATCGACTTTCTTGAATTCGACACCGTTTATAAAGAACGAGCTCATGGTTCCAGCCTCCGACAGCATATTTCTCAACAAATTGCCTCGAGACTCAGATGAAATCGGTTCCAGATCAAGATACCTCACAAACATGGAATACGTACGCATCTCCTCGTTACCATCTTTATCCCTATATAAAGAGGTGAAGTCTTTGTGATAACGGTAATGGATTTCCAATTTGTTTTCCATCATCTGTTCGACGTAATGCACGTAAGTAAAACTATGCTCAAACGGGACGTTGATAAGAATATTGGTCACCTTACAGCGGTTCATATACCCGAAAGGCGAGTCTTCCTCAAATGATGATTTGTTCTGAAGGCCGCACAAGTATTCCTGGTCTTTTCCCCAAACGGCGAATGAGTAGATGGGGTGCTGGGTCCGTTTGAAGTCCGGTCTTTTCAATGCCAGATTGCCAAGACTACCCGTTTTGCCTTTGGTTTTGTTGTAGTCGAAGGTTCCCCCATGGCAGAAGTCCCAGTTATAGGTAGGAAGCAGTATCGTACCTTCCGGGCCAACAGCTTCGATGACGGCATCCAGCAAGTCATTCGGCTTGAACCTGTCGCCATGCTCCAAGCACGCCTCACCCAGAGCCGTGATGTCGGAGGAGATAAAAACCCTATCTCCTTTTTTCAAACCCCATTGGGATGGGATATCTCTTAATTTAATATATTCTTCCATAATCAGTCTAAATATCAAATAGCCATATCCAACGCAAACCTCTCCCCTTTATTGTGATCTGTCGCAAAACGTTTTCCAATCACTTCAGCAAGATATTTGGGATGGGCACCATAACCAGGCCGCACACTCCTCACATTTTTCTCCGTGATCAACTCCCCTGCTTTCACGTCTTCTGCGACATACAGTGAGCGGCAATAGTCACGGCCTTTGATCTTTGAAGGATCAGTGGGATACTTCACGGTTCCGAGCGCCTTTTCCACTTGGCGGATGCTTTCCACCATAGCTTTGAACTCATGGGCTTCCATGGAGAATGCGCTGTCGGGGCCTCCGATGGAGCGGTCGATGATGAAGTGTTTTTCCACGACTTCCGCTCCGAGAGCTACAGCTGCCATGGGGACAGTGGCGCCTTCCGTATGGTCACTCAAACCAACCCTCACGCCGAAACGCTGTTTCATGTCAGGGATCGTGAGCAGGTTGGCGTCCTCAATAGGTGCTGGATAAGCCGAGGTGCATTTCAACAGGGTGATATCGTTGCAGCCTTCTCCGCGGAGGGTGTCCAGAGCCAACTGAATGTCCTCTTCCATGGCAATCCCTGTGGAAAGAATCACAGGTTTGTGTTTGGTGGCTATGTATTTAATCAGCGGGATATCCGTGATTTCAAAGGAGGCAATCTTATAGATGGGATTATTCAATTCCTCCAAAAGGTCCACGGCCGTCTTGTCGAACGGTGTAGAGAAGCACACCAGTCCTTCCTCACGAGCCACGCGGAAAATCTCCTCGTGCCACTCCCAAGGGGTATAGGCTTTTTGATATAGCGTATAGAAAGTTTCGCCCTCCCACAATCCTTTACCTAGTCTGAAATCAGGTGCATCGCAATTCAGCGTCAATGTATCTGCTGTGTAGGTTTGAATCTTGATGGCATCCGCACCAGCTTTCTTGGCAGCCCTGATACTGTCCAAGGCCACTTGTTTGCTGCCGTTGTGGTTCGCCGATAATTCAGCGATGATGAATGTCTTGCTCATGATAATCGCAAAATATAATAGATGTAATCTTTGTCCCGGTTTTGTTCTTTGAAGCCTATTTTTTCGTGATAGCTGATCGATCTCATGTTGTCCGGCTTCACCTTGGCGGAAACAGCTTGAATGGCGTATTGAGACAGGTTACCCAAAATTTGGCGTTCCCATTTCTCGGTTTGCCCTGTTCCTTGCATGTCGGGGTTGGCGATAATACCCCGATCCCAAACCCCATTCCCCTCGTTAGTCAAGTTATAGGTTCCCATCAATCGTCCCTCTTTATAAATGGCAAAGTAGAGTCGATTCAAGTTGCCTTTCAAACTCTCAACGAATTTGAAGTGATTCTCCTCCAAAATAATCTCTGTATTTACCATCCACTTTCGGACATCGTCTCGATTTCTCAAGGCCAGGATCTCTCGTTGCTGTTCAGGGGTACAATCCACATAATTGATGATATCGTAACGATCGTTCCACAAGGCATGAAGAACAACATCCTTATAGACTCCATTAAACAAGCAATGCTCCTTTAAGGTAGCTTCGCGAGTATAGCCATTGGCTTCCAGCATGGTATAAAGATGAGGCCTAAGGTCAAAGGCGTACGTGTAAATCTTATGCAAATTCAACTCAGTAAAAGCCACTTCCTTGAGCATGGTCAGATAGTTGCTCCAATGCTCGGCAAAATGCGCTGCTTCAAGACTTGTATCCATGATAAAAGAGATCTCCGCATTACGGTCGATCCAATTGATATGGACCAGGCCGCCATAGCCAATACATGCACCATCTTTCAGATAAGAGAAAAGGATCTGTTCAGGTTTCGGATTGTCATACAATTTGGAGACCACATTATCGAAATACCGCTGCTGGTCATCTTCCGTAAGCGGCCTTGCCTGACGTAGATGATAGATCTGTTCATTGCGCTACTTCATGATAAGGAATCGGTCCTCATAGCGAAGCGGAACGATGGAGTATCCACCGAAGTGTTGTTCTTGTTGCTTCAAACAGACGTACGAAGGCATAAAACTATTTCCTATGGATCAATTCATACTTCAATTCCGCCAACTTCCAGTCGGTCTCTGTATCAAGGTCTTGCACTTCAAGTTCTGACAAGACAAGCGGTTTGGTGCGCTTGCACCATAAAACCCGTTCTGATTTGAACGTAGCGGTCTTTACAAAATAGAACTGTCCAGCATCATGGTAGGTCTTTTCAAGGTCTTGCGAGCGGGTAGCGTAATGTTCCGGATGCACCATTTGTATGTAGCCATCTTTATCGATCCTATGGCTTCGCTGCACGGGGAAGGAATACTCCACCACCGTAAACGAAGCGTCCACCTCGTCACCCAGTAATGCGTATGCTTCCTTAAGCCGTTCTGAGGTCACAAAAGGAGCCGTGGAATACAGGCAGCAAATCACATCAAAGTCCTGTCCCCGATCATGGTACATGGAAAGGACTTCGTTGATGACATCCGCGGTGATGGCATAGTCATTGGAGGTCTTTTCGGAACGCATGAAGGGCACTTTTGCCCCATATTGACGAGCCACTTCGGCAAATTCCTCACTGTCGGTGGACACCATCACTTCGTCAAAGACGCCAGATGCCAGGGCAGCTTCAATGGAGTACGCCATAATCGGCTTGCCCATGAAAGGTTTGATGTTCTTGCGGGGGATTCGTTTGCTACCGCCTCGCGCCGGAATGATACACAGCGTTTTCATTATTGCATGAATTCTTTAACTTTTTCAATCACCCAGTCCTGTTCCTCTTCGGTCAAGGTCGGGAACATCGGCAAGGCCAGGCATTTAGTGTAATAATCCTCTGCGACCGGCATGTCGCCTTCTTTCCAGCCGAACTGTCTGTAGTAAGGCATGGTATGGGCGGGGATATAGAGCACTTGCGAGAAGATGTTGTTCGCTCTCAAGTGGTCGTACAAACCCTTACGCTTGGCAGGATCCACCTGGATGATGTAGAGGTGGAAGGCATGGACAAGCCCTTGGGCGCGGAAGGGTGTCTTCACCGAGGTACCTTTGAAAGCCTCGTCGTATTTCTCGGCGATCTCGTTACGGCGGGCGATGCTCCAGTCGAGGCGTCTCAGCTGGCTCATGCCCAAGGCGGCCTGCATCTCGGTGATGCGGTAGTTGTATCCCAGTTCCTGCATCTCATAGTACCAGCCGCCGTCGTTCTTTTCTAGCAGCGCGGGGTCTTTGGTGATGCCATGGGTACGGAACAGCGCCACTCTGTCGTAAAGGTCTTTACGGTTGGTGGTCACGGCGCCGCCTTCGCCGGTGGCAATATGCTTGACGGGGTGGAACGAGAACACGGTAAGGTCGGCATATTTGCAGTTGCCCACCATCTGCTTCTCCCCTTTGCTGTCGATGAAGCTCCCTCCGGGGGCATGGCAGGCATCCACCACGATGGCGAATCCGTATTCGTCGGCGAGGTTGCGCAGCCGTTCCTCATCGATGGGATAGCCTGCGAAGTCCACGGGAACGACAGCCTTGTAGGTCCCTTTGGGCGAGGCTTTCAGGAGCTGTTCCAGCTTGTCGAGGTCCATCAAGAACGACTTAGGGTCGATATCGCAGAACACCACCTCGGCACCTTGGTAGCGGAAGCCGTTGGCTGAGGCCACGAAGGTGATGGGCGTGGTGATGATCTTGTCGCCCGGTTTGATGTCGAGGGCCATGGCGCAGAGGTGCAGTGCGGCGGTGCCGTTGCTAACCATGCAAGCATACTTGCAGCCCAGGTAGTCGGCGAACTGTTTCTCAAACTCGCCGATACGCGGACCTTGAGTCATATAGTCGGACTTCAATGCCGCAACGACGGCATCCACATCCTCTTGGGTGATGTGCTGGTGTCCGTAAGGAATTGGTTTGGTTATCATCTTGCTTTAAAATTATAATCGATATAACGACGTATTTTTTCCCGAAGTGTCTCAACCGTCTCAAACACCGTGTTGCTGTTAGAACTATAATGGAAATCTTCAGGGACTGGATTCGCCTTGTAATACTCCATATACTCTTCCTTGCTGGTGTTATCCATGTAGGACATGAAAGGAATAATCACATAAAAGTCCCTGGTTTCCAATGTGCTAAGTGCGTCACTTTCTGCAATGAGATCATCTGCGACTTTTTCACCCACACGCTTTCCCACTTCAACTAGCGTCATCTTGGGAGCTATAGCAGTGGCTAGATCCGTTACACGATAGGACGGCATTTTGGGAACGAATATCTCGCCTCCCATCTGCTTTTCGATAACATAATGCACCATATCAACCACTTGTTGGTTGGAGATCAGGAAACGAGTCATACGTTTGTCGGTGATAGGCAGCTCACGACCGCCCAGTTTGCTGCGTTCCATGAATGTATGGAACACCGAGCCTTTGGTTCCCAACACATTACCGTAACGTATCACCGAGAAATGAATGTCCTTGCCTCCCGTGATATTATTCGCTGCTACGAACAGCTTGTCGGAGACCAGCTGGGAGGCACCATAAAGGCTAGCTGGAGAGCATGCTTTGTCGGAGGATAAAGCGATGACATTTCTAATGCGACATCTCAATGCGCAGTCGATCACATTTTGGGACCCCAGGATGTTGGTTTTGATGGTTTCATCCGGATTATATTCCGAAGCCTGAAGTGTCATCATGGTGGCAGCATGGATGAGCACATCCACACCTTCACAAGCACGCATCAGACGCTCCTTGTCACGAACATCGCCCACGAAGAAGCGAAGTTGTGGATACTGCTTGCGTGGATACAGCTGCATCATCTCGAGATGCTTCATCTCATCTCGAGAATAGATGATGATCTTTCTCACTCCAGGATAATCACGCAAGGTGATGTCAATGAACTTGCGTCCAAAGGCTCCCGAACCGCCAGTAATGAGAATGACTTTGTTATCTAGATTCAACATAAAAGCAATTATTCTACAGGGTCATAATAAGTATCGGGACGTTTGGGGTCAAAGCAGGCATTCGCCCAAATGACCGTCACCATGTCCTCAGTATCGGATAGATTGATCAAGTTGTGGGTATAACCGGCAATCATCTCCACTACCCGGAGGTTGTCGCCACTTACCTCATAGTTCAACACAGGATACTTATTGCCATTTTCATCCACCCCTTCTTTTCGGAGTTGGATCAACCCATGGCCACTCACCACCAGGAAACGCTCAACGAGATTGTGATGCCAATGCTGACCTTTGGTAATGCCAGGTTTGGTGACATTGATACTCACTTGGCCGTGGTTTTCCGTGTGGATGAATTCCGTGAAGCTGCCACGATCGTCTTTCTTCATCTCCAAGGAATAAGCGATCTTTTCTTTGGGAAGATAGGAGGTGTAAGTGGAATATAAAGCTTTACGGAACGAGTCGCTAACAAAAGGAATCTGGAGATTTGGGCGGCCCATATCAAACGAATAAAGCAAGTCCACGATGTCACCCAAACGAACCTTGTGCACATGGGGAACATAGCAGAACTTGCCTTCTTTGAACTCATCACCAGTCAATGCACCGATCAATTCATCCACCACGTCATCGATATAGACCAGATTCAGCATCACGTCAGGGTCGTTGACCTGGATGGGAAGTCCGTTGGCAATGTTGTAACAGAATGTGGCAACGACTGAATTGTAGTTCGGCCTGCACCACTTCCCGAAAAGATTCGGAAAACGGTACACCAGCACTTTGGCTCCGGTTTCTTCTGCGTACTGGAACATCAGCTCCTCCCCTGCTTTCTTGGACTGACCGTATGGATTATCCAAGGCAGCCTGGCTGGAGGATGAAATCATCACGGGGCAGGTGTTCTTATATTTCTTGAGCGTATTGAGCAACGAGGTGGCAAAACCGAAGTTGCCTTTCATGAACTCTTCCGGATCTTTGGGACGATTCACCCCTGCTAGATTAAAGACAAAATCCGCCTCCTTGCAGTAGGTCTCCAGCTCCTCTGGGTTGGAATCGAGGTCATACTGGAAGACTTGCAGTCCTTCAGCGGGTACTTTGTACCACCGCGCCTTGCCGGTAGCAATATTGTCCAGCTGGGCACAGAGGTTCTTACCCACAAATCCTTTCGATCCAGTAACCAGAATTTTCATTATTTCGAAAGATTGGGAATTCCAGCCAATTCATTCTGGATGTATTCCAGACTTGCAATCTTAGCCTTGGTCTCTTCAAGATTCAGCCGTCTGGTATTGTCGGAGTTAAACTCGTCAATGGTAGCCCGTTTGGCGTCGCCTTCAATAAAGAACTTATCGTAATTCAGGTCGCGGTTATCAGCGGGGACACGGTAGAAGTCACCCATATCCTCGGCCTTGGCACATTCCTCTTTGGTCAGCAGCGTCTCATACATCTTTTCACCGTGACGGATACCAATCACTTTGATATCCTCTTTCTTGCCACCGAAGAGTTCGCATACCGCCTCAGCCTGAGTCTGAATAGTACAGGCAGGTGCCTTCTGCACCAGGATGTCACCATTCTGTCCATGTTCAAAGGCAAAGAGCACCAGGTCAACCGCCTCTTCGAGACTCATGATGAAACGAGTCATCTTGGGTTCCGTCAAGGTAATGGGATTGCCGTGACGGATCTGGTCGATCCACAGCGGGATGACGGAGCCTCGACTGCACATCACGTTGCCATAGCGCGTACAGCAGATCTTCGTGTCACCGCTATAGCGACTTTTGGCCACCGCGATTTTTTCCTCAATGGCTTTGGTGATACCCATAGCATTGATAGGATAAGCCGCTTTGTCTGTGGAGAGGCAGATCACACACTTCACGCCGGCATCGATGGCAGCGTTCAACGTGTTGTCGGTACCGATCACGTTGGTCTTCACGGCTTCCATGGGGAAGAACTCGCAGCTGGGCACTTGCTTCAAGGCAGCGGCATGGAACACATAGTCCACGCCCTTCATGGCATATTTCAAGGTTGACTTGTTGCGGACATCGCCGATATAGAACTTGATTTTATGCGACACTTCAGGCATTCTGGCCTGATACTCATGACGCATGTCATCCTGTTTCTTTTCGTCACGTGAGAAGATGCGGATCTCACCGATATCCGTTCTCAAAAAGCGATTCAGCACAGCATTGCCGAAACTGCCTGTCCCACCAGTAATCAATAGGGTTTTGTCTTTAAAAACTGACATAGTTTATCTGTTTAATACTTTCTCCAAACCATTTTATTCACGATACCGGTATAGCTTTGGATGATCTTCACCACCTTGGTGGAGACGTTCTCTTCCACATAATCCGGCACGGGAATACCATACTCTCCATTTTTGTTCATGCTGACCGCAGTATCCACTGTTTGAAGCAGATTCTTCTCGTCGATTCCAGCGATGAAGAAGCAAGCCTTGTCCATGGCCTCAGGCCTTTCGGTGCTGGTACGAATGCAAACGGCCGGAAATGGATGGCCGATGCTCGTAAAGAAGCTGCTTTCCTCTGGCAAGGTGCCCGAGTCAGACACCACCGCAAAAGCATTCATCTGGAGGCAGTTGTAGTCATGGAAGCCCAACGGCTCATGCTGTATCACACGCCTGTCAAGCTGAAACCCGCTTGATTCCAAACGTTTGCGGCTACGTGGGTGGCAGCTATAGAGGATGGGCATGTCATATTTCTCAGCCATCTTGTTGATGGCCGTAAAGAGACTGATGAAGTTCTTTTCGGTATCGATATTCTCTTCACGATGCGCGGAGAGCAAGATATACTTTCCTTTTTCCAATCCCAGGCGCTGATGGATGTCAGAGGCTTCTATCTCAGCCAGATTCTCATGGAGCACTTCGGCCATAGGAGAACCAGTAACGTAAGTGCGCTCTTTCGGCAAACCACATTCTGCAAGATAACGCCTGGCATGTTCGCTATAAGCCATGTTCACATCACTAATGATGTCCACGATACGGCGGTTGGTCTCTTCGGGAAGGCACTCGTCTTTGCAACGGTTGCCCGCTTCCATGTGGAAGATGGGGATATGCAGACGCTTGGCGCCAATTACGCTGAGACAGCTATTTGTATCACCTAGCACCAACACGGCTTCAGGTTTGACCTCCACCATAAGCTGGTAGCTTTTGGCAATGATGTTACCCATGGTCTCCCCCAGATCATTTCCTACAGCATCCAAGTAGATATCCGGATCATCCAACTTCAGATCCTTGAAAAACACACCGTTTAGACTGTAGTCATAGTTCTGTCCAGTATGGGCCAGCAGACAGTCAAAATATTGTCGGCACTTTTTGATCACCGCAGCAAGTCTGATAACCTCAGGCCTAGTCCCAACGATGATAAGCAGCTTTAGCTTCCCGTTATCTTGAAAATTATTCATCCTAAAAGTGTCAGTTGATCCTCGAGACTTTATACAGCTTCGCCCCGTCAGTCACAATTTCGTGATGACAAGGGCTTATGTTTGAGCAAGTTAGGCTTATAGCCTTTCGCATATATATTAAAACCTGCAAAAATACGAAAAAATAATCATTGAAACCAAACAAAAATTAGGTTTTTGACCACTTTAACGATTGGCATACATGGCATCGTAATACTTTTGGTAGTCACCACTGGTAACATTATCCATCCAGTCTTGGTGTTCCAAATACCACAGCACCGTCTTCTCAATTCCTTCCTCAAATTGAAGGCTGGGCTCCCACCCTAGTTCCCGCTGTAGCTTGGTGCTGTCGATGGCATAACGCAGATCATGTCCAGCACGGTCGGTAACGTATGTGATCAGGTCCATGTCGGCGCCCTCGGGACGGCCCAACAGGCGGTCCACCGTGTTGATCAGCACCTTGATGAGGTCGATGTTCTTCCATTCGTTGAAGCCCCCGATGTTGTAGGTCTCCCCCACCTTGCCTTGATGGAAAATCAGGTCAATGGCACGGGCATGGTCTTCCACGTAGAGCCAGTCGCGCACGTTCTCGCCTTTGCCATAGACAGGTAACGGCTTGCGATGACGTATATTATTGATAAACAATGGAATAAGTTTCTCCGGGAATTGGTATGGACCGTAGTTGTTGCTACAGTTCGTGATGATGGTCGGCAGACCATAAGTGTCGTGAAAGGCCCTTACAAAATGGTCGCTCGAGGCTTTGGAGGCGCTATAAGGCGAATGGGGTTGGTATTTCAATTCTTCCGTAAAGAATTTCTCACCGTAAGCAAGGTGATGTTGTCCACTACTTGCTTTGGTAGTGAAAGGAGGATTAATACCCTCAGGATGGGTAAGTTGGAGCGCGCCATAGACCTCGTCGGTGCTGATGTGGTAGAAGAGGAATGCGGAATGCGGAATGCGGAATGCGGAATTATTACCTCCGGAGGCTAATTCCGAATTCCGAATTCCGAATTCCGCATTCCGTATTTCCCACACCGTCTTCGCTGCCTGAAGAAGGCTCAAAGTACCCATGACGTTGGTTTGGGCGAAAGTGAAGGGGTCCTTGATGGAGCGATCCACATGACTCTCTGCTGCGAGGTGGATGATACCATCAACTTGTTCATCTTTCATCAGCTGAAGCATCGTCTCAAAGTCACAGATATCTGCCTTGACGAAACGGTAATTCGGACGATCTTCGATGTCCTTCAGGTTGGCCAAGTTACCCGCATAGGTAAGCTTGTCAACGTTGATGATTTTATACTCAGGATATTTGTTTACAAAGAGGCGGACGACATGGGATCCGATGAATCCGGCGCCGCCGGTGATGAGGATGGTGCGCATGATTTAAAAGATAAAAGATAAAAGTTAAAAGTTAAAAGTTAAAAGATTCTCTGCATCAATTGCCATTTCTTGGCGCTGGGGGCATCTGGGGAACAGCCTTGGAATTGAGAGACATAGGCTTCCCATTCGGCTTGGCGAGGTAAGGTAGCCAAACGAGCCATATCCTTCTCAAAGTCAAAGTCGTCCACCGTGTCCATAATCATGAACAGATGACAACCTTTTCGATAAATCTGCATGTCAAGGATACCCACTTCCCGTTGGCCCTCAATGATTTCAGGCCAAACATTTTTATGAGCATCTATATATTTAGATATTAGATTGTTATCATTAATTAATTCAAGTGTTTGACAAAAACGTTTCATGGTCTTCTAATGGTTAATCGGATGGCTTCGGGATGATCCTCGGCAAAGCGTTTTGCATCCTCGACCACACAGGCCAAATAGCCGCCAGCGCCGGCACCGGGCATCTTCCAAGCCATAACGCCCTCCATAACGGAATAGCGGTTGAAATATTGTTGGACTGAACCTTGAATCATGGCGGGAAACATCGCAACCTGGGCGTCAAAGGAGGCTTTATAGGCCTCAGCGAAGCGTTTCAGATCTTTATTCATGATCGCCTCCCAGCAATCATCAGCGGCCTTGGCCAGGGCTTTCACCTTAGCTTCAGTGATGTCCTTCCCCTCCACCACCGAGCATCCCGGTTTCCGTGGCTCCATGGGAATCATCACCAGATGGTCCTCCAGCCAACGGAGCACAGTTTCATCTTTGCAGGTTTCGATCTTCAGAGGCCAATAGCGTTTGTCATAATAATGCCGTACCAAGCCCGGCATACAGATGCCGATGGAGTCCTGGGCACCGCTGACAATGCCGTCGCTACGTTCCGGGTCGTTTTCAAAACAGAACACCAGCTTGGCCAGCTGTTCCGGTTCCATCTCAGGCAATCGCATCGGCCAAATCTTTTTTATCATGTTCCTCGTAGAGGTCGAAAGGCCGCAACGCTCTCGGATTTCGAAAGTCGGTTCTAAAGAGATGGTGATAGCCCAGCCCGGAGCGAAACAGCTCACGTAGGGTTGGTCGATCCATGTCCCCGCATGGTCTAGACGCGTGGGGATCTGGCTCAGTTGATTCTTCAATGCCGTGCTGGAGTGCGCTTCCAAACCCTCGGAAGGCGTGCGTTTCAGGACAATATATTCTATGCCTCTGGACTCGCAAAATTGTCTCTTTTCTATTGAATCCCCATCCTCGTTCACCACCAGGATGTCTGGCTTGAGGAAGTCCACCGTAGGAATGAAATCCATGATACCGCTCCCTGCGTTAATGAAAGCATCCTTCACATAGCGGATGGCCTTCACCATATAGAGACGCTCGTGCTCTTTATAGAGGGTCTTGTGGTTTTTATAGTGCAGGATGGTCTCATCGGAGCCGATACCCACATACAAATCGCCGTACTGCGCCGCCTGACGGAAGAACTCCACATGACCGGAATGCAGTAAGTCATAACAACCCGAGACGAAAACCTTTTTCATGTATTACGAAGCGAATAAGTCAAAACAACCAAAAAACAAAACATCGGCACCACAAACGATGCTCCAAGATGTCCAGTATCGATGATCAACGCCTGCAGCGGAGGCAGCAACGAACCACCGAGGATGGCCATAATCAATCCAGCCGATCCAATCTCTGCATCGGCATTTACCTCACTTAAGGCGATGCCATAGATGGTCGGAAACATCAAACTCATGCAAGCGGAGACTGCCACGAGGCTATAGACCCCCGCCCTGCCGCCAACAAAGATCACAACCAACAGCAAGGCCATCGCCACCGATGCCAACAGGGCCATCATTCTTGAAGGCCTGAACCACTTCATCAGCCAAGTGCAAACAAACCTTGAACCGCAGAACAGAAGCATGGCAACGATATTCAAACGTTGCGAGAGTATCTCGGCAGCTTGTTCTGCCATGCCTTCGGCCATAAACACCTTGGTGCCGTACTGAATGATGAAGGTCCAGCAGGTGATTTGCGCACCGACATAGAAAAATTGGGCAACGATCCCTTCCCGATAAGCCTTATTGGCGAACAAACGCTTGACACTCGGTCCAAAGGCACGCGACACTCCCTCTTCCTCGCGCCGAATTAGCGGCATTTTTGTCAGCAACACCAGGACAAAGATCGCCACCAGCACCAGTCCGATAGTGGCGTAGGGTCGCACCAGCACATTCAAATCCGCCGATTTTATGGCTTCGAAAGATGCCTCATCCAGGGTGGCGCGTTCTGCGGTGGACATCGGATTCATCCTCGCCTGGATGAAGTTCATCGCCACCCACATCCCACATAGTGAGCCAATGGGGTTGAACGACTGCGCCAGGTTCAGGCGGCGTGTGGCCGTCTCCGGCTCTCCCATGCTTAAGATAAAGGGATTGGCTGAGGTTTCCAGGAACGACAGACCGCAGGTCAGAATGAAATACGCCAGCAGGAAAGGCCAATAGCTGCCCCCCTTGGCTGCGGGCAAAAACAGCAGTGCACCTATGGCATAGAGTCCGAGACCCATTAGGATGCCACGTTTGTAGGTGAAGCGCTTGATGAATAGTGCCGCAGGAAGCGCCATTGCGAAATAGCCACCATAGAAGGCCACCTGCACCAGTGAGCCCTGGGTGACACTCATTCGGAAGATCTTTGAGAACGATTTCACCATCGGGTTGGTGATGTCGTTGGCGAAACCCCATAGGGCGAAGCAACTGGTGATCAGCAGGAATGGGATCAGGTAACTATTGGCTTGGGGCTTATGATTATTGGATGGGAGCATTATTTACTTGGTTTAGAAAGATTGCAACACAAAATCTGCCAGCAAGTGTGCCAACAAGAGACATAAAAACAATTCCAACCACATAATTCCTATAAGTCTAAGTTATCAAAATCTTTTATTGCATTATTAAACAAGCTCCATTGAGCTTTCGTTGATCTTGTGTTCACAGAAGACTGAAAAATACCCAAACGCTTACTTATTTCCACTTCTTTATAGCCTAACAATTTATAGAACACAACTTCCGCTTGTTTTGCCGAATAGGAATCAACCAAATTGCTCAATAGTGCCACGTATGAATCTAGCATATTATTTAGCGGCTTGGGAGTCCCTTCCACTTCAAACGTGGCAAAGACATTATTGTTTCTGCCGATTATATCAAGATTCTTGCCTGATATGTATATGGCAGGGCCGTTGATGATATCTTTTGCCTTAGATTCATAACTTATTTCACCAACACCTATGGAAAAACGTATTCCGTGTCGCTGTAGCATCTCGTGACAACTGAAACCGTTGACTTGCATTTTGACAAATAACTTAATAAGGATGGCTATTCTGAGAGCATACCTACACTCTGGCACAAAGCACTCTATGCCATCTCCACGGACTATCCTGGCCCAAAAACCCGGATAATCCTCTTCGAAATCATCGAAAAGCCCATGAAGTTTATTGCGCAGTGCAATCAAATCATCATTCCACAATGAGGTTGAGCGAACTATATCAGCTGATATTGTAGCAATCATAAAGCGAAACTTGTTTTATTTGCCCGCAAAAATATCTATTATTTTTTAGATATTTTTGAATTATCGACTATCAAGATGCAAATAATGCTTTATTTTTCAATAAACACTCATTGCCTATATCCTTTTAGTTCAGACCAAGGTGTATCGGATTGGCGTACTTTTCTAAACCTAATTTAATTTCCTTGTCTATAACCACGGTTTCATTTCAATTGTGGCCTCAATTATCTATGTTATTCTTGCTTTCTAGTTTTTTTCTTTTTTATTTCTTATCTAACAACAAAAGAATATGTTGATTTTCAATAAATTACATTTCTTTCTTTTCTTTTCAACTATAAAAACACCTCTTTTTCTGCCAATTCTTAAAAGAAAAGATTTAAGGCAAACTGTAACGTCTGTATTTCCGACCGCCTTCATACGCCAAAGCGTCCCACCACCTTAAACCACTTCATACTCTAAATTCTAAACCCTCAACTCTAAACTAAATACCTCCCAGCACCATGCTAAAAATCATCTGTTTATTTTACATAATAGCCACCGGTTTTGTCAGACCCAAGATATTCTATAAAGCCTCTCTTCCTAAGCTCAGCCAATTGTTTTCCCACAGTCGATTTAGACTTTTTTCGTATTTCTGCTATCTGTTTTATCTTTATTCCAGGTTTATTTAGCACTATCAGATAAACTTCTCTGAGACTACCACTGAGAGTTTTTACGCCACTATTTACATCACCATTTACACCACCATTTACATCACCATTTACATCACCATTTACACCACCATTTACATCACCATTTACATCACCATTTACACCACCATTTACATCACCATTTACATCACCATTTACACCACCATTTACATCACCATTTACAT